>NZ_JBBBBJ010000002.1:0-142138 GCF_037120545.1 Nocardioides sp. CCNWLW216 | reverse complement strand
CCACCCCACCAACCCCGGCCCCCCCCACCCAAACTTCTCACAACCCCCCCCCAAAGTTTACCGCCCCCCCCGGCGACTTCGGGTCAGGTGGGGGAGTCGGACTCCTCGGCGGCCTTCTTCTCGTCGCGGTGCCAGATGACCCGCTGGGCGAAGGGGATCTCGATGCCCTCGTGGTCGAAGCGGGCCTTGATCCGCTGACGCATCGCCCGGGCGATGCCCCACTGCTCGTTGGGCAGCGTCTTGATGAGCACTCGCAGGTTGACCGAGTCGGCGGCCAGCATCTCGACCCCGGTCACCTCCGGCTCCTCGATGACCAGACCGCGGAAGTCCTCGTCGTCCCAGAGGTCGTGCGCGATCTCGGAGAGCACCCGCTGGACGCGGACCAGGTCCTCGCCGTAGCCGACGGAGACGTCGATGACGGCGCGGGACCAGTTCTGGCTCATGTTGCCGACGCGCATGATCTCGCCGTTGGGGACGTACCAGACCGTGCCGTTGAGGTCGCGCAGCCGGGTCACCCGCAGGCTGACCGCCTCGATGGTGCCGGTGGCCTCGCCGACGTCGACCACGTCGCCCACGCCGTACTGGTCCTCGACGATCATGAAGATGCCGGACAGGAAGTCCTTGACCAGCGACTGGGCGCCGAAGCCGAGGGCGAGGCCGATGATGCCGGCGCTGGCGATGATCGGGGCGATGTTCACGCCCATCTCGCTCAGCACCATGGTGCCGAACATCGCCACCAGGATGCCGGTGATGATGCTCTTGAGGAGGTCACCCATGGTCTTGGCGCGCTGCACCCGGCGCGTCGAGGTGTTCACGTCACGGGCCAGCGAGCCCTCGGTGGTCGCCTGGCGCTGGCGGTGGAAGCGGCCGCCCATCCGGTTCGGCAGCACCCCCTCCTCGGCCCGCGCGACCAGCCGGTCGACGAGCTTGTGGAGGACCCAGCGGATGACCAGTCCCAGCAGGACCAGCCCGGCGATGGCGAGCGGTGCGCCGATCAGCACGTCGGCCACCTGGGCGGCGGTGTCGTTGCCGGTCCAGTCGAGGGCCGTGTTGCAGACCTGCTCGCCGTCCGCGCAGGGGTCGGTGGTCGCGAGCACAAACATGGGCCCCAGTATTCACACGACGCAAGCGGAGGCCGAACCGTCGGCGCGCCCGCCGGAGGCGACCGATATCCTCGTCGCGTGAGCATCCAGCCCGGCATCTCCCGCACCGCCACCCTCGTCCGTCGTACGACGGTCCTCCTCGCCGGCTCGGTCGCCCTCGTGGCCGTGGCCGGCCCCGCGAGCGCCGACGTGGCCGAAGGCTGGTCGACGCCCGACGACGTCGACGCCTGGCACGCGCTGCTGGTGCTCGGCGGGATCCCGCTGGCCCTCGGCCTGCTGATCACGGCGCTGGTCTACGTGCCGGCCCTGGTCCGCGGCGAGCGGGTCGCGCCGAACGCCCCGGCGGTCGAGAACCAGTGGATCGGCGGCCCGCGCCGCACCACGGCCGAGCTGGCCGGACCCGACGGCGACGAGTCCCAGGCGGGTGGAGCCAGTGCCCGCTGGTGATCCCTTCACCAAGTCGGAGCGGTTCGCGCTCGACGACGCGATCCGCCAGGCCGAGCAGCTGTGCCGGCTGGAGTTCTCCGTGTTCGTCGGCAACTCCGAGGGTGACCCACGGGCGTTCGCGACGAGCCTCCACAACTCGCTGGTCGTCCCGGCCAGGAGCGTTCTGGTCATGGTCGACCCGACGCGCCGGGTCCTGGAGGTCGTGACCGGCGGCTACGCCCGCCGTACCCTCTCGGACGCCGAGGTCGAGCTGGCCGTCGTGGCCATGCAGTCCGAGTTCGCCACGGGCGGTCTGGTCTCGGGCCTGCTGCGCGGCATCCACCTGCTGGCCGACCACGCCCGGGCACCCGAGACGCTGCACGCCGGCCCGGAGTAACGGTCTCTCCACGTCTTCTCCACGCCGCATCCACATCGGCCGGAGCGGGTCCAGACTGTCCCCGACCTGAAGTGGGGGCTGCCGGTCCGTAGGAGAGCACGTGTCGCCCGAGATCCACCTCACCCCGCGTCGAGCCGGACGGCTCCGCCGCCTGCTGTGGAGAGCCCGCCGGGTCGGCGCACAGGTGCGCCGACTCGGCGAGCTCGTCCACCGGCGGGGTCAGGCCTGAGCGTCGAGCTCCTGGGCGGCCAGGGCGCGGGCGACGTCGGCCCGGCCCTCCTGGACGTAGCGCTTCGCGCCCGCGGGAGCGGGGGAGGAGGCCAGCCAGGCGTCGACCCGGTCGAGCAGCTCCTGGCTCGCGAGCGGCTTCGGGAAGATGAACTCCAGGGCCTTCGCCGCCCGGTGCGTGCCGAGCGTGTCCCACGCGGTCTCGGCCGCGGCGAGGTACTTCTCGACGTACGGCGCCAGCACCGCGTCCTGGCGCGGCCGCTGGAAGGACAGCACCACCGACAGGGCGGTCTCGTTCGGGGTCGAGGCGTCCTCGACGGCGATCCGCCAGGCCTCGGCCTTGGCCTCGGCGGTCGGGATCGCGGCCCGGGCACCGGCGGCGTGCTCCTGACCGGAGATGGTGCTGTCGGCGACCAGCTCGTCGTCGATGCGCGAGCCGGCCCGGTCGTTCGCGGCCAGGCCGGTGATCAGCAACCAGCGCAGGTCCTGGTCGACGGCCAGGCCCTCGACGACCAGCGACCCGTCGAGCAGCGCCTCGAGGTCGGCGAGGGCCTGCTCGCTGTGGGCGGTGGCGGCGTAGCTGCGCACGAACGTGAGCTGCTGATCGCTGCCGGGCTCCGCGGCCAGCGCGAGCTCGCGCAGCCCCGACTCCCAGCGCGCGGCCAGCGCGGCCCGCGTCGCGGGGGCGGAGTACGACGAGACGGTCTGCGCCGCGAACGTCGGGATCCGGCTGACGCCCCACGCGTCGGTCTCCTGGCCGATGTTGGCCAGCACCAGCTCGACGAAGTCGGTGGCCCGCATCTCGGCGTCGCGGGTCATGTCCCACGTCGCGCCCCAGACCAGCGCGCGCGCCAGCGAGTCGTCGAGCTTCGACAGGCCGTCGATCGCGGTGGCGAGCGATCGCTCGTCGAGGCGGATCTTGGCGTAGGTGAGGTCGCCCTCGTTGAGCAGCAGCAGGTCCGGCTGCCGTACGCCGACGAGCGCCGGCACGTCGGTCGACCCGCCCTCGACGTCGATCTCCAGCGAGTCGCGGCGGACCAGGCGGCCGTCGGTCCAGTCGTAAAGGCCCAGGCCGAGGCGGTGCCGACGCAGGGTCGGCCAGTCCGGGTGGGCGCTCTGGAGCACGCGGAAGCCGGCGTACGTGCCGTCCTCGGCGAGCTCGAACGCCGGCGTCAGGGTGTTCACGCCGGCGGTCTGCAGCCACTCGGTCGCCCAGCTGCCGAGCTCGCGGCCGGAGGACCTCTCCAGGGCGGCCAGCAGGTCGGTGTACTCGGCGTTGCCGAACGCGTGGTCCTGGAAGTACTGCCGCAGGCCGGCGATGAACGGCTCGATGCCGACCCAGGCGACCAGCTGCTTGAGCACCGACGCGCCCTTGGCGTAGGTGATCATGTCGAAGTTGACCTCGACGGCGTGCAGGTCGTGGTTGTCGGCCGCGATCGGGTGCGTCGACGGGAGCTGGTCCTGGCGGTAGCCGGTCTGCTTGCGCGCGTTGGCGAAGCCGGTCCACGACTCGGTGAACTCGGTCGCCTCGACGGCCGCCCAGTAGCAGGCCCACTCGGCGAACGACTCGTTCAGCCAGAGGTCGTCCCACCACTTCATGGTCACCAGGTCGCCGAACCACATGTGGGCCATCTCGTGCAGGATCATCGAGGCCCGGAACTCGTAGAACGAGCGCGGCTGGCGCGAGCGGGGGAGGTACTCGTCGCGGACGGTCACGCAGCCGGCGTTCTCCATCGCGCCCATGTTGTACTCCGGCACGTAGAGCTGGTCGTACTTCCCGAAGGGGTAGGGGAAGTCGAACTGCTCCTCGAAGAAGGCGAAGCCCTGCTGGGTGATCTCCACCAGCGCGTCGCGGTCGAGGTGCTCGACGAGCGACTGGCGGCAGTAGTGGCCGAGCGGGATGTCGCCGTGCTTGCCCTGGTAAACGTCCTGGACCTCGTGGTACTCGCCCGCGACGATCGCCGTGATGTACGTCGACATCGGCTGGGTCGGCTCGAAGTCCCAGCGCGCGACGCCGTCGGAGACCGGCGTGGGCTCGGGGGTGGGGGAGTTGGAGACGACCTTCCAGTGGGCCGGGGCGGTCACGTGGAAGGTGAACGGCGCCTTCAGGTCGGGCTGCTCGAAGGTCGTGTAGACCCGGCGGGCGTCCGGCACCTCGAACTGCGAGTAGAGGTAGACCCGCTGGTCGACGGGGTCGACGAAGTGGTGGAGGCCCTCGCCCGTGTGGGAGTAGGTGCAGTCCGCGCGGACGACGAGCTCGTTGTCGGCCTGCAGGCCGGTCAGCGTGATGCGGCTGTCGGCGTACGCCGTCGCGGGGTCGATGCTCTCGCCGTTGAGCGTGATCTCGTGGACCGTCGCATCGACCAGGTCCGCGAACGTCTCCGCTCCGGGCTCGGTCGCGGTGAACCGGATGGTGGTGGTCGAGCCGAAGGTCTTGCTCTGCTCGGCGACGGCCGTCGTGAGGTCCAGGTCGATGGAGTACGACGTGACGTCCAGGAGGGCGGCGCGGGTGGCGGCCTCGTCCCGGGTGAGGTTGGTTCCAGGCATGCGCTGCATCCTGCCACCGGCCATGGCGGCCGACCCAACGGCCTCCGTCCGGCCGCGGTGTCCGACATGTGGACAGTGTGCGCACATCACTTCCGCGACGGCGTCGACAGGGCCGAAGGCGGTCTCGACCGGCGTTTAGCGGTTGGGTATCCGCACCGGTCCGCGCGGGGTACTCAGGTCGGTCGCCGGAAGGCCGATGACGCGCTGCGCATGAGTCGGCGTGAACTACATTATTGTCATTCACTTCCGGCGTGTCGCGCTTGACTTTTTTCACTATGGTTCTCCCGTGCATCAGCAGTCACAGGAGCCACGGAGGACCCGCCTCGCCGCCGTGGTCGGTCTCCTCGCGCTTCTCGGGGGCTTCCTGTCGCTGCCCGCACCGCCGGCCGTCGCGGACTCGACGTACCTCTGCACCGGCTACGCCGGCTGCGCCAACGCGGGCTACTCGCACGACGGCTACCGCGCGAACCGCAACACGATGTACTGGCGGATGTACGCCGGCCACAACTGCACCAACTACGCCGCCTACCGGATCGTGCGCAGCGGCCTGCCGAACACCCGGCCCTGGAGCGGGAACGGCAACGCGAGCAACTGGGGCGTGGCGATGAAGTCGATCACCGACGCCACCCCGACCGTCGGCGCGATCGCCTGGTGGAAGGCCAACGTGCCGGGCGCCGGCTCCAGCGGCCACGTCGCGTACGTCGAGCAGGTCGTGTCCAGCACCGAGATCGTGATCTCCGAGGACAGCTGGGGCGGAGACTTCCACTGGCGCCGGATCACCAAGTCCGGTCGCGGCTGGCCGAGCGGGTTCATCCACTTCAACGACCGCGTGTTGGCGCCGACCGCGCCGCCGACGGTCGTCGGGACCCCGAAGATCGGGGTCACCCTCACCGCGCGCCAGGGCACCTGGAAGCCGGCCGGCTCCTACGCCTACCAGTGGTCCGCGGGCGGGGCCGCGATCGCCGGCGCCACGAAGGCCACCTACACGCCCACCGCCGCCGTCCTGCGCAAGGCGCTGAGCGTCACCGTCACCGCGACGAAGAAGGGCTACCAGCCGGGCAAGGCGGTCGCGAGCACCGCAGCCGTAGCCCCCGGCACCATGGCCAACACCGGGCGGCCGGTCATCACCGGCACCCCGCAGCTCGACGAGGTCCTCTCGGTCTCGCTGGGCACCTGGCAACCGGCACCGGTCACCAAGAGCGTGCAGTGGTACGCCGACGGCGTGGCGATCCCCGGTGCGACCGCGTGGACCCTGCCCCTGACCCAGGACCTGGTCGACAAGCGCGTCGTGGCCCGCGTCGCCGCCCGGGCGACCGCCTACAACGCGGGGGCGGTCATGTCCCTGCCGACCGAGCCGGTGCTCGCGGGGACGATCCGCGAGGTCACGCCGTACACGCTGACGGGGACGCCGGCGTACGGCGGCGCGCTGCAGGTCGTGCCCGGCACCGTGGAGCCGGCGGACGCGACGGTCGTCCACACCTGGCTGCGCGACGGCGTACCCGTCCCCGGAGTCACCGGTCCGGTGTACCCGCTGCGGGCCGAGGACGTGGGCAAGAGGATCTCCGTCCGTCTCGACATGACCCGCCGCAGCTTCCGGAGCCTGAGCCGCACGATCCCGCTCGCGTCCACGGTCACGACGAAGCCGACGATGCGGGTGGTGGCCGACGGCCGGGTCCGCAAGGCCGTCGTCAAGGTCCGGATGCGGGCTCCGGGGGTGACGCCCTTCTCCGGTCGGGTCACGCTCCGGATCGGCTCCCGCGCCCAGGTGGTGCGGTTCGTGAACGGCACCGCCCGCGTGGTCGTCCCCGACCTCCGGCCGGGCGTGAAGTGGGTGCGGGTCGCCTATGAGGGCACCTCGGTCGTGAAGGCGACCAAGGCCAAGGTCAAGGTGCGGGTCCGCAAGCGCTGATCGTCTCGGACCTGAGGGAATCGGGTCCCCGGTCCGGTTGTTGACTGGGGTCATGACGACCACCAACGCCGACTTCTGGTTCGACCCGCTCTGCCCGTTCGCCTGGATCACCTCGCGGTGGATCCTGGAGGTCGAGAAGGTCCGTGACATCTCCGTCACCTGGCACCTGATGAGCCTGGCCTACCTCAACCAGGACAAGGACATCTCGGACGAGTACCGCGAGCTGCTCAAGGACGCCTGGCAGCCGGTGCGGGTCGTGATGGCCGCCGAGCAGCAGCACGGCAAGGAGGCGCTCGCGCCGCTCTACACCGCGCTCGGCATCCGCCGGCACAACGAGGGCGGGACCTACGACCGCGCGACCATCGAGGCGGCCCTGACCGACGCGGGCCTGCCGACGTCGCTGGCCGATGCCATGGACGACCCGTCGTATGACGAGGCGATCAAGAAGTCGCACCACCTCGGGATGGACCAGGTCGGCGACGAGGTCGGCACCCCGACCATCGCCATCGAGGGCGTCGCCTTCTTCGGGCCCGTGCTGTCCTCGATCCCGAAGGGCGAGGAGGCCGGGAAGATCTGGGACGGCGCGGTCGCGCTGGCGGCGTACCCCTACTTCTTCGAGCTGAAGCGCTCGCGCAACGCGGACCTCGACTTCAGCTGAGGCGCCGCGTGCCGCAGGATGGGGCGGCATGCGGCTCTCGGGAATCGCCCTGTCCTTGCTCACCGTGCTCGCGCTGCTGAGCGCGCCACCGGCCGTCGCGCACGGCCCGGCCCCGGATGTGTCCGCGGTCGGGCCGGTGCGCGCCGAGCCCTTCTCCATGGTCGGCGTCACCTGGCGCGGCAGCGGTACGCCGGCCGCGGAGGTCCGCACCCGCGACGCCGACGGCTGGAGCCGCTGGCAGCCACTCGAACCGCTGACCGACGGCCCGTCCGAGTCCGCCGCCGAGGCGACCGGCGTCCGGGGCAGCGAGCTGCTCTGGGTGGGTCCGTCGAGCGCCGCCCAACTGCGCACCACCGGCGCGGTCCCCGCCGGGCTCCACCTGGTGCTGATCGACCCCGGGACCCGCGCCCGCGACGCGGCGCCCGCGCCGAGGCGCGCGGCCCGTACGACGGCGCGGGCGTCGGCCCGGGCGACCCGGGCGCCGCGCCCGCGGATCTACTCGCGCCGCGACTGGGGCGCCGACGAGAGCCTGCGCAACGGCACCGTGCGCTACACCAGCCGGCTGCGCCAGGTGCACGTCCACCACACGGCGACCGGCAACGGCTACTCGCGCTCCGACGTACCGGCGCTGATCCGGGGCATGTACGAGTACCACACGCAGCGGCTGGGCTGGTTCGACCTCGGCTACAACTTCCTGGTCGATCGCTTCGGCCGGGTCTGGGAGGGGCGCTCGGGCGGTCCGTCCCGACTGGTCCAGGGCGCCCACACCCTCGGCTTCAACGAGCACTCCGTCGGCATCGCGGTGATCGGCAGCCACGACGGCAACCGCGCCTCCGACCGCTCGATCCTGATGGTCGCGCGGGTCGCCGCCTGGAAGCTGGACAAGGCCCGCCGCAAGGCCACCGGCACCGTCGCCGTGCGCTCGACGGGGAGCGACAAGTACGCCGCCGGACGCCGGGTCCGGCTGCCGGTGATCGACGGCCACCGCGACACCAACGAGACCGCGTGCCCCGGCGAGCGGATCTACCGGCGGCTCGGGGAGATCCGGCGCCTGGCCCAGCGCCGGATGAACCGGTTCGCCTGACCGGTCAGCCGCTGGTCGTCACTGCGACCGTGGAGGCCGTGACCGCGGCCGTCACGGCGCTGGACGCCGCGAGGATCGCGTCCCGGACCGCCTTCGCCGCCCACGCGCCCTCGGCGATCGCCGTGGCCCGCTGGCGGACCTCCTTGGCCGGCAGTCCCTGGTGGTCGACGACCTTCTGGGCCCGGTCGATCGCGGCGAGCAGCGCCACCAGCGCACCGGTCCGCTCGTCGGGCTCGTCGCCGCGCACCAGGACGCCGGTGAGCCGCGTCCGCAGCTCGGCCTCGTGCCGCGAGTCGACCGCGGGCCAGCGGGTGCGGGGGAACAGCCCGAGCACCCTGCTCTCCCGCCGCTCCAGGATCCCGCGCTGGACCAGCCGCTCGGCCAGGGTGTCGCGCACCCCCTTGCCGATCCGGGTCACCAGGTCCTGCGCGGAGCGCGGCTTCTCGGCGACCACGTCGTACGCCGCCCGCAGCACGGCGTCCTCGGGCGGGTGGCCGGCCGGGTGCACCTTGGCCGAGCGCCACACGCTCGTCTTCTCCTCGACCTCGACGGCACCGGTCGTGGCGAGCTCGATCAGCACGGCGCCGCCCAGCACCGGCTGGGGATAGCTCGTGCCGCCCAGCGTGCCCTTCTCGTCGTCGAGCAGCAGCAGGAACAGGTCCTCCGCGATGAGGGTCATGCGAACGACTCTAGGATCACCGGCATGAGCAAAGTCCTGTCCGCCGTCGCCTGGCCGTACGCAAACGGCCCGCGCCACATCGGCCACGTGGCCGGTTTCGGTGTGCCCTCCGACGTCTTCAGCCGCTACATGCGGATGGCGGGCCACGACGTGCTCATGGTCTCCGGGTCCGACGAGCACGGCACCCCGATCCTGATCGCCGCCGACGAGGCCGGCCTGACGCCGCAGGAGCTGGCCGACCGCAACCACCGGATCATCGCCGAGGACCTGGCCTCGCTCGGCTGCACCTACGACCTCTACACCCGCACGACGACCCGCAACCACCACGCCGTGGTGCAGGAGTTGTTCCTGGGCGTCTACGAGAACGGCTACTTCGTCGAGCAGACGACGTACGGCGCCATCTCGCCGTCCACGGGCCGCACCCTCCCGGACCGCTACATCGAGGGCACCTGCCCCATCTGCGGGTACGACGGCGCGCGCGGCGACCAGTGCGACAACTGCGGCAACCAGCTCGACCCGGCCGACCTGAAGAACCCGCGCTCGAAGATCAACGGCGAGACCCCGGAGTTCATCGAGACCCAGCACTTCTTCCTCGACCTGCCGGCGCTGGCCGACGCCCTGAAGGAGTGGCTCGACGAGCGCGAGGCGACCGGCCTGTGGCGACCCAACGTCATCCGCTTCAGTCAGAACATCCTCAAGGAGATCCGCCCGCGCGCCATGACGCGCGACATCGACTGGGGCATCGCCGTACCCCTGGACGGGTGGCGCGAGCAGCCGACCAAGAAGCTCTACGTCTGGTTCGACGCCGTCGTCGGCTACCTGTCGGCGTCGATCGAGTGGGCCCGTCGCACCGGTGACCCGGACGCGTGGCGCCAGTGGTGGAACGACCCGGAGGCGCTGTCCTACTACTTCATGGGCAAGGACAACATCACCTTCCACAGCCAGATCTGGCCCGCCGAGCTGTTGGCCTACTCGGGCCGGGGCTCCCTCGGCGGCAAGCCCCGCGAGTACGGCGAGCTGAACCTGCCGACCGAGGTGGTGTCGTCGGAGTTCCTGACGATGGAGGGCAGGAAGTTCTCGTCGTCGAAGAAGGTCGTGATCTACGTGCGCGACCTGCTCTCGCGCTACCAGGCCGACGCATTCCGCTACTTCGTCGCCTCGGCCGGCCCGGAGAGCCAGGACTCCGACTTCACCTGGTCGGAGTTCGTACGCCGCACCAACGACGAGCTGGTCGCGGGCTGGGGCAACCTGGTCAACCGGACCGCCAACCTGATCGCCAAGAACTTCGGCGAGATCCCGCCCCTCGGTGACCTGACCCCGGAGGACGAGGCGGTCCTCGCGACCGCCGAGGCCGCGTTCGGCGTCGTCGGCGACCTGATCGGCCGGCACCGCCAGAAGCAGGCGATCGGTGAGGCGATGCGCGCGGTGGGCGAGGTCAACAAGTACGTCTCCGACACCGAGCCCTGGAAGATCAAGGACGACCCGGCCCGGCTCGGCACGGTCCTGCACGTCGTCGCGCAATGCGTCGCCGACCTCAACATCGTGCTGGCGCCGTTCCTGCCGTTCGCGGCCAACCAGGTCGACCTGGCCTTCGGTGGTCGTGGCGAGATCGCCCCGATGCCGCGCATCGACGAGGTCGACGACCTCGACGGCGGGGCGCCGTACCCGATCATCACGGGGGACTACGCCTCCGCCGTGACCTGGCAGCGGCACCCGATCGCCGTCGGCACCCCGGTCGCCAAGCCGACGCCGATCTTCACCAAGCTCGACCCGTCGATCGTCGACGAGGAGCTGGCCCGGCTCGCATGAGCGTGCTGCTCCGCCCCGCGACCGCCACCGACGCCGTCGCCGGGGCGGAGCTGCAGCGCACCTGCTGGCGCGAGGCCTACGGACCGATCGTGGACCCCGCGCTGCTCGACGCACAGCTCGCCGACGGGCCGACGTGGGAGCGGCGCTGGCAGCACCCGTCCCCGGCCGGGATCACCCGTCTGGTGGCGACGTACGGCGACGCGCTCGTCGGCTTCGCCACCTCCGGTGCCGGCCGCCGCGACGGTGACGCCGAGCACGAGCTCTACGGGCTGTACGTCCTCGCCGCGCAGCACGGGACCGGCCTCGGACAGGCGCTCCTCGACGCGTCCGTCCCGGCCGACACCGCCTGCTCGCTGTGGGTGCTGGAGGACAACGCCCGGGCGCGGACGTTCTATGCGCGCAACGGGTTCGTGCCCGACGGGACCCGCAAGAGGTTCGAGCCGCTGGACGCCTGGGAGCTGCGGCTGCGGAGGCCTAGCCTGATCGCGTGAGGGCGGGTGAGCCGAGCCGGACGGCGTGGGGTGCTGCGGTGCAGCGCGCGCTGCACCAGGACGAGCCGCCGCTGATCTTCCGCGACCCGCTCGCCTGGCGGATCCTCGGCGACGACGTCGACACCACGCTGTGGGAGGGCTCGCGACTGCGGGTCTTCATCGCGGTCCGGCACCGGTTCGCGGAGGACTCCCTCGCAGACGCCGTACGACGGGGTGTGCGGCAGGTCGTCGTCCTCGGCGCGGGCCTCGACACCTTCGCCTACCGCAACCCCTACGACGACGTCCGCGTCTGGGAGGTCGACCACCCCGACACCCAGGCCTGGAAGCGGTCGCGGGTCGCGGCCGCGGGGCTGGACGCGCCGTCCTCGCTCGCCTACGTCCCGGTCGACTTCGAGCGGGCGTCGTTCCTCGACGGCCTGGCGGCCGCCGGCTTCTCCGCCTCGGCACCCGCGTTCTTCGTCTGGCTCGGCGTCGTGCCCTACCTGTCCCGTGACGCCGTCGCCACCACCCTGCGAGCCATCGCGTCCGTGCCCGACGGCGAGGTGGTCCTCGACTACACCAACCCCCTGGCTTCCGTCCCCGCCCGCGAACGCGCGGAGCAGGACCTGCTCCGCGCCCGGGTCGCCGACCTGGGGGAGCCGCTCCTCGAGGGTTGGTCCACCCCCGACCTGCACGCCCTCATCCGCTCCCTCGGCCTCACCTCGATCGAGGACCTCGGTCGCCCGGAGATCCGCTCGCGCTACCTCGGCAAACCGCCCGGCCCTCCCGCCGGCGGCGGCCACGTCCTCCGCGCCCGAGCCTGACGCGCCCGCCGTCGGTCGCGCCACCGGTGGTCGAGCAGTGAAGGACGAAGTCCTGAGCGCCGGTCGAGACCCCTGCAGCCCTGCCGCTGACCTTGTTCGAGCCGGTCGTGTAGCCGGTGGTCGAGCAGTGAAGGACGAAGTCCTGAGCGCCCGTCGAGACCCCTGCAGCCCTGCCGCTGACCTTGTTCGAGCCGGTCGTGTAGCCGGTGGTCGAGCGGTGAAGGACGAAGTCCTGAACGCCCGTCGAGACCCCCGCAGCCAACAAGCGGCGTCATCCCTTCACGGGTCTCTGCCGTGGCGTCGCCACTTGGCACCAGGTCGGTTCGAAGCCTTTTCACAGAGCAAGGGGGCTCACCGTCCGCGGTGATCAAGGGCCATCACGAGCCTGCTGGTCGGCCCTCGGTTCCTTGGGGTCGACCGTTCGAACAAGACTGTGAACAACCCTCGCATTCGATCACCTGTTCGATTAGAATGCGGGGCATAGCTCGGGACCTCGACGACTGCGACACCGCTGCGGCGGTGCTGTCGTACCTACGCTCCGAACGACGACACGAGATGCGCGCGGCCGCGAACCAGCTCGCCGCCGCCGTCACCTGGGCCGGGATGCACTCCACCGACTCACTGCAGGATGCGGCAGCCGTGTGGATCCCAGGGTGCGAGGACAAGATGGCTATCGCCGGACCCGGCGCACCCCTCATCGCTGAGTTCTCGGTGCTGGAGTTCTCCGCCGCACTCGGCCTGTCATCGGACTCCGGGCGGATCTACCTCGGCCACGCCGTCGAGCTCGCCCACCGCCTACCGCGGGTCTACGAACGCGTCCAGTCGTTGGACCTGCCGGTGTGGAAGGCCCGACGCATCGCCGCGGAGACCATCGACCTCCCTGAGGACGGCGCGGAGTTTGTCGACATTCACGTCGCCGCGACCGCGCATAAGATCTCGATCGCCCAGCTCGACCGGACCGTCGAAGAGGCCCGGGTCCGCTTCGACCCCGAAGCAGCCCAGCAGCGCGCACGTGATGCGGCGGAGGTGCGGCACTTCGACGTCGAGGTCCAGCAGGTCTCCTACGACGGCCACGTCGAAGTCCGCGGAACGTTGGACCTGGTCGACGCACTGGATCTGGAGGATGCCGTCGCTCGGGGTGCGACCCACCTCGGCACGATCGCCGCCGACCTCTCCCTCGACGTACGCCGGTCCATCGCCGTGGGTGGCTTGGCCCGCCGCCAGCTCACCCTGGACCTGAACGCCGAACCCGACCCCGACCGGAAGCGACCCCGTCAGGTCGTCGTGCACGTGCACCTCGCCGATGCCGCCATCGCCCGCGTCGAGAACACCCGGTCGATGATCTCGGTCGAGCAGGTCAAGGGCTGGTGTCAGGACGGAGACAGCCAGGTCGTGATCAAGCCTGTGATCGACCTGGCCGGTCACGTCCACGTAGACGCCTACGAGGTCCCCGACCGGCTCAAAGAACGCCAAGCCCTGCTCCAGCACTCGTGCGTGTTCCCGTGGTGCCGCAGGCGCGCCCGGTCCTGCGACCACGACCACAACGACCCCGCATCCAACGGCGGCGCCACGTGCGACTGCAACATCGCACCCCTCTGCCGACGACATCACCGCGCGAAGACCCACACCCGCTGGCGCTACGACAAGGTCGACGACACCACGTTCATCTGGCGATCACCCAATGGTCTGACGTTCACGCGCGACCACACCGGCACCACCACCCCGCAGCCCTGATCGTCATCGGCCTTCAGGGTCACGGGTATGCCCAAAACGGTCACGTCGCGAGCCCGTCGCGCGCACACTCCAGGTTCACCACCTGGAGGAACCCATGGCAACCCGCCCGTCCCGCACCCTCACGACCGTCCTCGGCCTGGCCCTCGCCGCCACCCCGGTCGTGCTCGTCTCCACGTCCACCTCGGCCGAGGCGGCCAAGCCGCGCGTCTTCGCCAACTGCGACGCGATGCACCGCGTCTACCCGCACGGGGTCGGCAAGCCGGGCGCGCGCGACAAGACCTCGGGCAAGCCGGTGACCAGCTTCAAGCGCAGCAAGGCGCTCTACCAGGCCAACGCCAAGAGCGACCGCGACAAGGACGGGATCGCCTGCGAGAAGGCCTGACTGGCCTCGGGGCGTGGAGGAGATCACCGCCGAGCCGCCCGGGCTCCTCGTGCGCCCGGCGGCTGCCCGCGACGTCGGGACGGCGGTCCTGCTGCTCGCCGGGTCCAGTGGACGGGTGGATGAGGGCCGGGCGCGGGTGCTCGCCGCGGCCGGTGCGACCGTCTGGGCGATCCGGTGGTTCGGGGGACCGGGCCAGCAGTCAGCGCCGTACGACGTGCCCGTGGAGCTCTTCGCCGACGCTCTCGACCGGCTTCGTCCCGGGGCTGACCGCCTCGCGGTGGTCGGCACGTCCTTCGGCGCGGAGGCCGCGCTCCTCACGGCGTCGTACGACGGCCCGGTCGACGCCTGCGTCGCCTTCGCCCCCACCGCCGTCGTGTGGACCGGGTACGACGGGGAGCGCGCCACCTCGCACTGGACGCGCGCCGGCTTCCCCCTGCCGTGCGTCCCATTCCTCGCTGACTGGGCCCCCGCGGAGGACCCACCTGCCTTCCGCGACCACTACGCCCGGAGTCTGGACGCGGCGCCGGCGACCGTGCGAGAGACCGCGGCCATCCCGGTCGAGCGGATCGTCGGCGACCTCGTCCTGGTGGCCGGTGGCGACGACCAGGTCTGGCCGTCGTCGGACCACGCACGGGCGATCGCCGTACGGCGTGCCGCCCACGGGCTCGCCACGACCGTGGTCGAGCACCCCGCGGCGGGCCACCGGACGGTGCTGCCGGGCGAGGCGGTCGTCCGCGGAGGGATGTCGATGCGCCGCGGCGGTACGCCGATGGCCGACCAGGCCCTCGGAGCGGCGGCCTGGCCGCACCTGGTCGCCGCGCTGGGACTCGCGCCCGAGGCGACGAACCCGCGCCGCGTCACTCCGTGAGGGAGCGCCACCCCGCGACGTCGTACTCGGCCACCGAGGCGGCCAGCAGCGCCGCCTGCTGCTCGCCCGAGGGCCCCGAGCCGCGGAAGGCCTCGACGTCGGCCTGGGTCTCCCAGCGCTCGTGGACGTTGATGCGTCCGTCGTCGAGCAGGTCGCCCGAGATCGCGAAGTCGAGGCAGCCCGGCGCCGCGCGGGCGAGGTCGACGACGCGACGGCAGCCGTCCAGGTACGACGCCCGCTCGGCGGGGTCGACGGACAGGTGGCCGGCGACGATGAGCATGACGGGTGGACCGGCGCCGGCTGCCGGACTCATCGTCGGGGCGACAGCAGCCCGTGACTAGGCTTCCGCGCATGCCCGCTGAGATGTACCTGCCGACCTTCTACGTCAAGCAGAAGTTCGCGATGACCACCAACCAATACCAGCTGTTCGCGGCCAACCCCGACGGCAGCTTCGGGCAGCTGATGGGCTTCGCGCAGCAGAAGCGGCTGGCGTTCAAGGAGCAGGTCACGTTCTACAGCGACGAGACCAAGTCCCGCCCCGTGTTCAGCTTCAAGGCCCGCAAGAAGGTCGACCTCAACTCCGGCTACGACGTCTTCGACGAGCAGGGCGCCCAGATCGGGTTCTTCCGCAAGGACTTCGGCAAGAGCCTGATGCGCTCGACCTTCCACCTGGAGGGCCCGGGCTACACCGGCACCGGCCAGGAGCGCAGCCAGGCGGTCGCGATCATCCGCCGGTTCACCGACATCCCGTTCCTGCCCATCCACTTCGACTTCGTCGGACCGAACGGCCAGCCGCTGCTCGGCGTGGAGCGGCAGGGGTCGGTCCGCGACAAGTACACCGTCCACGTCCCGCACCCCGAGATCGACTTCCGGGTCGCCGCCGCGGTCGCGGTCGGGCTCGACGCGCTGATGCAGCGCTGAGCCGTGCTGTTCCCCGACGCCCGCCGTGCCGTCGAGTACGCCGCGGGCGACCTGCCGGTCTTCGACCCGTCGTACGACGTCGCCGCGGAGCGTGAGCGCGCCCGCGCGGCGGCGCTGGAGCAGCCGCGCGAGGACGTCGCCGAGGTGCGCGACCTGGACGCCGGCGGCGTGCCGGTCCGGCTGTACCGCCCGGCCGGGGCACGGCCCGGGGTGGTGGTCCACCTGCACGGCGGCGGGTTCGTCCTGAACGACGTCGAGGTGCATGACGCGAGCGCCCGGCGGCTGGCCAACCGCAGCGGCCTCGCCGTGCTGAGCGTCGACTACCGGCGCCCGCCCGAGCACCGGTTCCCGGCCGCCCCCGACGACGTCGACGCGGTCCTGGTGTGGCTCGACAAGCATGCCGACGAGCACGGGCTGGGCGGCCCGTCGTACGCCCACGGGGACAGCGCGGGCGCCAACCTGGCCCTGGTCGCGGCCCTGCGTCACCCCGGCCGGTTCACCGCCGTCGCGCTGATCTACCCGTTCCTGGACCCGACGGCGTCCTTCGAGTCCTACGAGACGGCGGCCGACGGCTTCGACCCGCGGGAGGCCGCCTGGTACTGGCAGCAGTACGCCGCCACCGACGCCGACCTGAGCGACCCCGACCTGGCCCCGCTGCTCTCGCCGCGGCTCGGCACGCTGCCGCCGACCCTCGTCGTCACCGCCGAGCACGACCCGCTCCGCGACGAGGGCGAGCACCTCGCCCGGCTGCTCGCCGAGGCCGGGGTGGAGGTCACCGCGACCCGCTACCTGGGCCAGGTCCACGGCTTCTGGCGCCACGACGCGGTGTTCACCAGCGCCGAGCCGCTGATGCGCCAGGTGGCCGGGTTCCTGCGCCTCCACGAGGGCTGAGAAGATCCCTCCATGCGCGTGCACCTGGGCTCCGACCACGCCGGCCTCGACCTGAAGGACCACCTCACCCGCTGGCTGACCGAGCACGGTTACGAGCCGGTCGACCACGGGCCGTTCGTCTACGACGCCCTCGACGACTACCCCGTCTTCTGCCTGCGGGCGGCCGCGGCCGTCGCCGCCGAGCAGGCCGAGGGCCAGGACAGCCTCGGGGTGGTGATCGGCGGCTCCGGCAACGGCGAGCAGATCGCGGCCAACAAGGTCGACGGCATCCGCTGCGCCCTGGCCTGGTCGGAGGAGACCGCGGCCCTGGGGCGACAGCACAACGACGCCAACGTGGTCTCGGTGGGCGGCCGGATGCACTCGCTCGAGGACATGACCCGCTTCGTCGAGGTCTTCCTGACCACCGACTTCAGCGGCGACGAGCGGCACGTGCGCCGGATCGGCCAGCTGGCGTCGTACGAGACGACCGACGAGCTGCCCCCGCTGCCCGACTCCGCGGTCGGCCGCGGGCCCGATGCCTGAGGGCCACACCCTCCACCGCCTCGCCGGTGAGCTCGACCGTGCCTTCGCGGGCCACGTCGTCCGGGTCGGCAGCCCGCAGGGCCGCTTCGCCGACGCAGCAGTGCTCCTGGACGGACAGGTGCTCGAGGCCGCCGAGGCGTGGGGCAAGCACCTGTTCGTCGGGTTCCCCGGCGAGCGGTTCGTCCACGTGCACCTCGGGCTCTACGGCAAGCTCGATGTCCACGACGGGGTCGCCGACGTGCCGGACCCGGTCGGTCAGGTGCGGCTCCGGATCGTGCGCGCCGACGGCACGTCGTACGCCGACCTCCGCGGCGCCACCGCCTGCGAGCTGCTGACCACCGAGCAGCGGGACGCGATCGTCGCCCGCTCGGGCCCCGACCCGATCCGCCCCGACGCCGACTCGGCCCGCGGCTGGGAGCGGATCCGCCGCAGCAAGGTGGCCGTCGGCGCGCTGCTCATGGACCAGTCGGTGCTCGCCGGCGTCGGCAACGTCTACCGCGCCGAGGTGCTCTTCCGGCACCGGATCGACCCGTTCCGCCCGGGCAGCACGCTGCGCCGCGGACAGTGGCAGGCGATGTGGGACGACCTGGTCGTGCTGATGGCCGATGGCGTGCGGACCGGGCGCATCGACACCGTCCGTCCCGAGCACACCCCGGAGGCGATGGGCCGCCCGCCGCGCCAGGACGACCACGGCGGCGAGGTCTACGTCTACCGCCGGCACACCCAGCCCTGCCTGGTCTGCGGCACCGCCGTACGCACCGAGGTGATGCAGGGCCGCAACCTCTTCTGGTGCCCGCGCTGCCAGCGGCGGCACCGCCCGCGCCCGCAGCAGTAGGGTGTCCCGCACCCGAGGACAGGACCAGCCATGAACGCGGCGTACGACGACCTGCGGCCGGCGCGCTCGACCGCGCTCGGCCGGCGCTGGCGCTCGTCGTACCGCAGCGGCTACGTCCGCGAGTACCGCCTCGTCGGGGCCCTGATCGCCGTCACGGTGCTCATCAACGTCGGCGTCGCGGTGTCTCCGACGGTGTTCCCGTTCACCTCGCTGATGGTGCCGCTGCTGGTGGGGAGCCTGCTGCTCGGGCCGCGCCAGCTCCAGTGGTTCGTCATCTGGGTGATGCTGATGCTGATGGTCGCGCTGCTGAACCAGGCGTCGATCACTCCGCGGATCATCGGCGCCACGGCCATCCAGTTCCTGATGGGCTTCATCGTGCTGCTGGCGTCGTTCCGCCGTACCCGCCTCGGCGTGGGCGGCGCGATGGGGGAGTCAATGCTCGTCGACCTCCGCGACCGGATCCTCAACCAGGGCGGCATCCCCGACCTCCCGAACGGCTGGTACGTCGAGTCCGCGCTCCGCTCGGCCGGAGGGACGCCGTTCGCCGGCGACTTCCTGGTGGCCACCCAGCCGTCGCGGGCCGAGCGCCTCGAGGTCGTGGTGGTCGACGTCTCCGGCAAGGGCGAGCAGGCCGGCACCCGCGCCCTGCTCCTGTCGGGAGCCTTCGGCGGCCTGCTCGGCGCCCTGCCGCCCGAGCAGTTCCTCGGGGCGGCCAACGACTACCTGCTTCGGCAGGACTGGGAGGAGGGCTTCGCGACCGCCGTCCACCTCAGCCTCGACCTGCGCACCGGCGCCTTCGAGATCCGCACGGCGGGCCACCCGCCGGCGGTCCACCGTGCCTCGGGCTCGGGTCGCTGGACCGTCCTGCAGACCGAGGGTCCGGTCCTCGGCCTGATGGAGGACGCGCAGTTCACCTGCGCCCGCGGGATCCTCGGCGCGGGCGACGCGGTGCTGCTCTACACCGACGGGATGGTCGAGGAGCCGCGGCGCGACATCGACCTCGGCATCGACCGGATGATGGGCGAGGCCGAGAGCCTGCTGCGCGGCGACTTCGTCGGGGCGGCCGACCGGCTGGTCGACGCGCTCGGGTCGCGCAACGACGACCGGGCGATGCTGGTCGTCAACCGGGCCTGACCCCGGGGCCGGGCCGTTTGGGGCCGTCGCGGGCCCGTGTGGCAGGATCGGGGCCGGTTCCCACGGCCGTGACCACGGTCCGGGAGTCCGCGGGGGCGAAGTCCCCGTGTGTGCGGATGTAGCTCAATGGTAGAGCCCCAGTCTTCCAAACTGGCTACGCGGGTTCGATTCCCGTCATCCGCTCCAGGCGGCTCTGCGGGCGACCGGAGGGCAACTTGGCGGGGCGTAGCGTAGTGGCTAGCGCGCCTGCTTTGGGAGCAGGAGATCGCAGGTTCGAGTCCTGTCGCCCCGACGCACCACCCACCATCCACCAGCAAGTAGGAGAAGACCTGTGAAGAGCGCCGTCGAGACCTTGAGCCCGACCCGGGCCAAGCTGACCGTCGAGGTGCCCTTCGAGGAGCTCAAGCCGAGCCTCGACGCGGCGTACAAGCAGATCGCCCAGCAGATCAACGTCCCCGGCTTCCGCCGGGGCAAGGTGCCCCCGATGGTCATCGACCGCCAGGTCGGGCGCGGCGCCGTGCTGGACCAGGCCATCAACGACTCGCTGCCGAAGAAGTACATCGAGGCGCTGCAGGAGAACTCGCTCGAGCCCCTCGGCCAGCCCGAGGTCGAGGTCACCAAGCTCGAGGACAACGAGGTGCTGGAGTTCACCGCCGAGGTGGACGTGAAGCCGACCATCGAGCTCCCCGGCTACGAGGGCCTCACGGCCGAGGTCGAGGACGCCGTCGTCTCCGACGAGGACGTCGAGGAGCAGGTCCAGGCCCTCCGCGAGCGGTTCGCGACGCTGGCCGACGTCGAGCGCCCGGCCGCCGACGGCGACTTCGTCGTCCTCGACCTGAAGGCGACCCAGGACGGCGAGGTGCTCGAGGGCGCCGAGGTGACCGGGATGTCCTACCAGGTCGGTCGCGGCGGCATGCTCGACGGCCTCGACGAGGCCCTGACCGGCCTCACCCCGGGCGAGGAGAAGACCTTCTCCTCCGAGCTGGTCGGCGGTGACCTCGTGGGTGAGCCCGTCGAGGTGCTGGTCTCCATCTCGCAGGTCCAGGAGCAGGAGCTCCCCGAGCTCGACGACGACTTCGCCCAGCTGGCCTCCGAGTTCGACACCGTCGGCGAGCTGACCGATGACGTCCGGGTCCGCCTCGCCAATGGCAAGCGCCTCGAGCAGGCCGCCGCCGCGCGCGACGCCGTCCTCGAGGTCCTGCTGGAGCAGGTCGACGTGCCGCTGCCCGAGAGCATCGTCACCGAGGAGCTGAACGCCCGCCGCCAGAACGTCGAGCAGCAGCTCGCGATGGCCGGCATCACGATGGAGAAGTATCTCGAGGACGAGGGCCAGACCGTCGAGGAGTTCGAGGCCGACCTCGAGCGCCGGGTCCGCGACGCCGTCGCCGCCCAGTTCATCCTCGACGAGATCGCCAAGAAGGAGGAGCTCGGCGTCGACCAGAACGAGCTCTCCCAGCACCTCGTACGGCGCGCTCAGCAGTCCGGCCAGGACCCGCAGGAGTTCGCGAACCACATGTTCGAGCACAACCACATCCCGGACCTGGTCCAGGAGATCCTGCGCGGCAAGGCGCTGGCCACCATCGTGGAGACCGCGGTCGTCACCGACGCCTCCGGCAACGCCGTGGAGCTGAAGAACCTGCGCCCCGACGGCACCATCGGTGAGCCCGAGGCCGAGGTCGAGGCCAACGACGACACCGACGACAACGACGCTGCCGACGAGGCCGCGACCGAGGAGACCGACGAGAAGGCCTGACCTCCTCCCGGAACCCCACGCCGAGTCGGCGTGAGTTTGCTGCCGAGTCGGCGCGAACTCGCGCCGACTCGGCGTTTGTCGTTCACCTTTCGGTCAGGCATGACCCCGGCGGGACCGGGGTAGGAGCGCAGGCATGGCTGCCAATGTCTCGGGGGCGGACGCGTCCGCCGACGCTGCCTGGCGCCCACCCCCGGCCCCGCCGACACCGCCGCCGGCCGCCACGGAGGCGCTCGCCGGCTATGACCGGCTGACCGAGGTCGGCCAGGGCGGCGACTCGGTCGTCTACCGCGCCCGCGACATCGCCCTCCAACGCGACGTCGCCGTCAAGGTGCTCCTCGTCGACGACCCCGACCGGGTCGCCCGCTTCCGCCGTGAGATCGAGATCACCGTCGACCTCGGCCGTCAGCACCCCAACATCGTCAACGTGCTCGCCGTCGGCACGACCGACGCCGGGCGTCCGGCGATCGTCATGGACTTCTACGAGGCCGGCAGCCTGCACGACCGCCTCCAGGCCCTCGGACCGCTGCCGCCCGAGGAGGTCGTCAAGCTCGGCGTGGTGCTCGCGGACGCCCTCGCGTTCGCTCACGACCGGGGAGTGCTGCACCGCGACGTGAAGCCCCAGAACGTGCTGGTGCTCCCGACATCGTGGGTGCTCGCCGACTTCGGCATCGCCCGGCTCGCCGACTCCGAGCACACGGCGTCCGTCGAGACGTTCACCTACCGGCACGCCTCGCCCCAGATCCTCGACGGCCTCGCGCCGACGCCCGCGGACGACCTGTGGGGGTTGGGCTCGACGCTCTACACGCTCGTCGACGGGCGGCCGCCGTTCGCCAGCGACGATCCCGACGACGACTCCGCGCTGGCCTACCTGCGCCGCGCCCGCACCGAGGCGCACCGTCCGCTCGCCGTCACCGGAGCCGAGCGGCTGGCCCCCGTCATCGACCGGTGCCTGGCCAAGGACCTCGACCAGCGCTGGTCCAGCGCGGCCGAGCTGCGCGACGCGCTGGCCGAGCTCCGGGTCTCGGCCTGGGAGCCTGGGGGCGCTCCGGCCGCGGCCCCGGTCCGTCCCGTCGGCCCCGCGCAGACGCCCGCCGTACCCCCGCCGACCCCGGCCGTGAAGCCGGTCGCGCTCTCGGTGCTCGCTCACGCACCGGCCCCGGTGCGCGACGCCGATGCCACCGGACTCCGACCCGCGGAGGCCACCGGTGCTCGCCCCGATGCCCCGCAGCCGCCGGCACCCCCGGTCGCCGACGGGCCGGTCGCGCCCGGCGACGACCGCCCGGACCCCGCCGTACGACGGCGCAAGCGGCTGGTGCTCGTCCTCGGCGGCGCGGCGCTGCTGATCGGGCTGACCCTCGGGATCGCCGGGGCCGCCCTGCGCGACGACGAGCCGACGACGACGCCGCGCGCGTCGGTCGACTCCAACGTCGGGCAGCTGCTGCCCACCGCGCCGACCAAGCCGCTCCAGAGCGGCCCGGCCCAGCCGCAGCGGGCCGACCCCGAGCTGGCCTTCAACTTCCTGAAGCTCACCTCCGACGGCTCCACCCTCACCCTGAAGTGGAGCGAGGCCGCCGACGGTCAGGGCGTCTACACGCTCGCCCAGCGGCTGCCGGACCCCAACCTGTTCGGTCCGTGGTCGGGCACGGTGACCACCGGCACGGTGAGCTTCCCGACCGTGCCGGGGACCCGTTACTGCTTCGTGATGACGGTGACCGACGCGGACGGCGGCTTCGGCGTCAGCAACCGGCGCTGCTTCACCGCCTGAACACGCGGGGATCCACCGACCACACCAGCCGGCGCCACCAGGGCGCCGAGCGGCGCGCGGCCCGTCGTACCTCGCGGAGCTCGGCGCGCACCCCGGCATCGGTGAACGGGCTCGGGCCGAAGGCCACCCGCTCGGCCAGGTCGGCGACGCGCCGGGTCGCGGTGGTGCCCCAGCGTCGGTCGGCGCCGTCGGCGATGGCGGTCGCCGCGGCGGACCGCGGAGCGGGGGTGCCGGCGAGCGCGAGGGCGTCCAGCACCTCGGCCCAGGCACCCGGGGCGCCGCGGCGCCGGTGCCGCAGGGACCGGACCCGGCGGGCGGCGACGAGCAGCACCAGCGGGCCTCCGGCGAGCGCCACGATCCACGGCCACCAGTCGCGGGACCCGGGCTCCGGGCCGGCCCCGGTGGTCGTGGGGGTCGTGGTGGTGGGGTCGGGCGTGGTGCTGGAGCCGCCGGGGGAGAGCGGGGCCTGGTCCTCGATCGGCGGGGCCGTGGTGACCTCGGGCCGGTCCTGGGTGAAGGTGTCGTCCTTCGGGGTGGGGGAGAACGGGACCCAGCCGAGCCGGTCGAAGTAGACCTCCGGCCAGGCGAGCGCGTCGCTGCCGCGGACGATCCGGCTGCCGTCGGTCTGGACGTCGCCCGGCTTGAAGCCGACCACCATCCGGGTCGGCAGGCCGGCGTGCCGGGCCAGGACCGTGAAAGCGGTCGCGAACTGCTCGGACGTGCCGACCTGGGCGCCGGACGTGCCCGCCTCGCCGAAGAGGAACGTGTCGATGCGCCAGTACGCCGACCCGGAGATCGACTGTCCCGAGAGGGTCCGGCCCTGTTTGACCGCGGACTCGATGGCCATGGCCTGCTCGTAGGGCGTGTGCGCACCGGCCACCACCTCCTCGGCGTACGACGCCAGCCGCAGGGGCAGCTCGGGCAGCGTCAGGAACCGCTGGGCGGCCTCGGTCCCGGGCACGGTGGCCCCGACCAGGGCCTCGGGCTCGGGGGCGTCGCGGACGGCGGTGACCTCGTAGGCGGTCTCGCCGCCGGCCTCGGGGTCGTAGAGGGTACCGGTGCGCGGGTCGACGACCGCGTCCTCGGAGCTGACGTCGACCGGGTCGCCGGGCGCGGGCAGCCAGCGGCCGCCGAGGCCCTCGAAGGCCACCGCCACCGTGGCCGTACGACGCAGGTCGCCCGGCGGCAGGACGGGCTCGCCGATGGTGCCGAACGGGGCGTAGCGGGTCGCGGCCCGCCATTGCGCGCCGTCGTACTGGTCGAGGGTGACCAGGCGCAGCGGCACCCGGTCGCCGGCCACCCGGAGCAGGGGGGTGTCGGGGTTCTGCTGCCAGGCACCGAGCTGGGGCAGCGGGCTGGCCGCCTCGACGACGACCATCGGCGGGTCGACGAGGCCCCGCGGCTCGAACGGGTCGGTTGCCGGCAGCAGCGCGGCCGCGGCCATGCCGCCGACCAGGACGACCAGCGACGGTCCGGCCACCGCGAGCCGCTGGACGGTGGGCTCGGTGTGCTCGTCGAGCAGCACCCAGCCCAGCAGGCCGAGGACGACCAGGAGGACCGCGAGCAGGCCCCAGCGGTCGGCGGTGCCGGTCGAGAGCAGCGCGCCGCAGACGTAGAGGGCCAGCGCGGCCGCGAGCGGACCCACGCGGGTCCGGCTCTCCAGGCGCAGGCCGGCGAAGAGCGACAGCAGCCCCGTCAGCAGGACCGGCGCGACCAGCAGGTCGGCGCGGACGTCGTAGGGCTGTGGCTCGGTGAGCAGCAGGGGCACCGAGTCGGCGACCAGGTCGCGGAACGGGGTGCCGCTGCCGGCGGCCATCAGGTAGGCGGCGAGGAGCAGCAGCAGCGACAGCACCGAGCTGGCCGCCCACCGGGAGATCCCGAGCGAGACCACCGTCCGGAGCAGCACCAGCGGGAGCACGGCCGCCACCACCAGGACGACGGCCGGCAGCCAGTGGTGCCACGCGGCGGCCAGCCCGAGGCTGCCGACCGCGACCAGGGACGCGCCCCAGACGGTGAGCAGCCAGGGGGACTGGGTGGCGCGGACCCGCGGTTCCGGGGGAGCGGCCCGGTGCACGGCGGTCGCGGTCATCGCTGGGCCGCCTCGTCCCACGCGGCCGCGAGGGAGTACGACGTGGTGCCGCGCAGGACCAGCACGCCGGCCTGCTGCTCGGCGCCGACGGCCGGCCGCTCGTCGACCACGGTGACGGTCGCGCTCGGCACGTCGCCGAGCAGCAGGCCGAGCCTGCGCAGATCGGCCCCGACGCCCGTGACGGCCACCGCGACGTCGTACCCGTGCGCGACCGCGGCGGGCTCGCGGTCGTCGGTGACCTGGACGACCTCGGCGAAGAGCCAGTCGAGCTCGCGGGACTCGCGCCGTGCGGTGCGGGTGGGGGACCCGGGCACCTCGACCTCGTGCCGGCCCGAGAGGGTGCGGAAGCGCAGCGGGTGCCCACCGTCGACGGTGACCCGGCACAGCGCCGCGGCGAGCTCGACCGCCTCCTCGAAGGAGTCGGCCGGCTGCTCGGCGCCGTAGTAGCTGCTCAGCCGGTCGTCGAGCAGCACGCACACGTGCGGCTCGGACGGGTCGGCGTCCTCGCGCACCATCAGGCTGCCGGTGCGGGCGCTGGTCGCCCAGTGCAGCCGGCGCAGGTCGTCGCCCATGGCGTACTCGTGCAGGCCGACCAGGTCGGTGCCGCCGAAGTCGTCGCTGCGGTCGCCGCCGGCGGTGGCCCGTCGGCGACCGGGCATCACCGAGGCGATCGGGACCCGGCGCGGCAGCACGCGCACCCGATCCACCGAGCCCACCTCGGACGTGGTCGCGGCCATCCCCGACAGTCCGTAGCGCCGCAGGTGCACGGGACCGACCGCGAGCAGGCCCCGGCGCGGGGTCGGGATCGGGTAGCGGACGGACACGGCGGCGCCGCGCACCCCCTCCGGGAGCTCGACCGGCACCAGCCGGCCGTCGACCGAGTCGCTCGCGTCGACGCGGACCAGACCTTGGCGCCGTCGGCCGGTGAGGTGCAGCGCCCCCCCGCAGTGCTCGTGGCGTACGACGACCGGCGGGGTGACCTCCCGGTGCACGACGATGTCACTGGCCAGCAGCACGGAGACCACCTCCGCGAGCACGACCAGCAGCAGCGCGCCACCGAGCGCGGCGACCAGCGGGTAGTCCCAGCTCAGGCCGGCGGCGAGCAGCAGCCCGCCGAGTACGGCGGTCAGCCGCCCCCGGGTGGTGACGACCGACCAGGTCCTGCGCACGGCCGGCCGTTCAGTGGTGGTCGTCGGGCTGCGGCGGGGCGACGGTGTCGAGGGCCTCGTGCACCACGGAGGTGGGCGTGTGGCCGGCGAGCACGGCGTCGCGGGTCAGCACCGTGCGGTGCGCCAGCACCGGCTCGGCGAGCCGCTGGACGTCGCTGGGGACGACGTAGTTGCGGCCCTGGGCGGCGGCGTAGACCTGCACGCAGCGCACCAGCGCGCGCAGGCCGCGGGTGCTCGCGCCCAGCCGGACCCGGGGGTCGTGGCGGACGGCGACGCCGATCTCGCGGATGTAGCGCAGCAGCAGGTCGGCGACGTGCAGACCGGTCAGCCGCTGGGCCATCAGGGCCACCTCGTCGGGGGAGCTGACCACCGGGACGTCGGCGACGCGACCGGCCGTGCTACCGGGGCGCAGCACCTCGATCTCGTGCTCGGCGTCCGGGTAGCCCAGCGACGTGCGGATCAGGAACCGGTCGAGCTGCGCCTCGGGGAGCCGGTAGGTCCCGTCGAGGTCGACCGGGTTCTGGGTGGCGATGACCAGGAACGGCTCGGGCACCAGGTGGGCCTCGCCGTCGACGGTGACGGTCCGCTCCTCCATCACCTCCAGCAGCGCCGACTGGGTCTTGGCCGAGGCCCGGTTGATCTCGTCGGCCAGCACCACGTGGGCGAAGACCGGACCGGGGCGGAACCGGATCTGGCCGTCCCGCGGGTCGAAGACGGTGGTGCCGGTGACGTCGCTCGGCAGCAGATCGGGGGTGAACTGCACCCGTCGTACCTGACCGCCGAGGGCCTGGGCCACCGCGCGCGCCAGCGTGGTCTTGCCGGTGCCGGGCACGTCCTCGAGCAGCACGTGCCCGCCGGCGAAGGCGGCGTCGAGGACCAGGTCGACCGTGGCCCGCTTGCCGTGCACGGCGGACTCGACGGCGTCCCCGAGGCGCTGGTGAAGCTGCCGGAACTCGGCGATGTCGGCCTCGGTGGGGGTCAGGGGGCCGGCCAGTGCGGTCACGGTGCTCCTCAGGGGTCCTCGGGGGAAGGGTTCAGCTGTTGGGGACGGGCTGGCGGAACTCCCAGGCGTACGTCGCGCTGGTCACCGAGCCCTGCGAGCTGCTGGCCGTGAAGACGATCGAGTGCTTGCGCACCGGGCTCTCGTTCTTCTTCACCCACCCGTGGGAGACCGGGAGGACCAGCTGCTTGGCGTCGCAGGGGATGGTGCCCTTGGTCTCGCCGTTCGCGTTGCCTCGGTGTACCCACGTGCAGGTGCCCTGGAAACCGGACCAGTCCGGCGGCGGCGCGAGGGTCAGCGTGCTTCGGCCCCTGCCGTCGTAGCCGAGGCCGTTCCACGAGGTGTTCTGGGCGGTCGCGACCCTCTTGCCGGCGGCGGGCAGCGGGGGTGCCGTGGGTCCGTCGTAGGCCAGGGTGCCGGTGGTGGCGGGGCCGGTGCCCTTGGCGTTGACGGGCGTGATGGTCACCCGCACCGGCCCGGGGTCGCAGTAGGTCGCGGCGCAGGTCGCCGTGTAGCTCGCCGAGGTGGACGTGCTCGGCGGGAGGGTGAAGGTGCCGTTGACCGTGTCGGTGACCTGGATGTCGTAGCGCACGATCGGCGAGCCGTTGTCGGGCGCGGCCTCCCAGCTGAACTGCACGAGCGCGGTGGTGTCGACCTCGTTGCCGGTGGCGGTGCCGGTGATGCCGGTGACTTCGCCGGGGCGTCCGGTGGTCACGACCTCGGGGGAGGGGGTGGACGACACCGGCGGCTGGCCGGAGGCCAGGGCGGTGACGACGAACCGGTGCGGGCCGGGCTCGACGTCGACGGTGGTCTGGCGGTAGCCGCCGGTCACGGTCGACTCGATGGCACCGCCGACCTCCTCGACCTGGAAGCTGGAGGCGGGTGTCCCTCGGTGGGTCCAGGTGACCCGGACGGTGCCGTCGGGCAGCTCGGTCGCGACCACGGTGCTCGGGGCCTGCATCGGCTCGGGCGTGGCCGGCTGCTGGCCGCCCTCGTCCTCCCCGCCCTCGTCCTCACCGTGGTTGTTGCCGTTGCCGTTCCCGTTCCCGTGGCCTCCGTTGCCGCCGTTGCCGTTCCCGTGGCCTCCGTTGCTGCTGGGGCCGCCGGAGGGACCCTCGGACTCGCCGCCGCCGACGCAGGCGATGCCCAGGATGCAGGCGTCGCTGCCGTCGTCGACCTCGTCCTCGTCGGAGTTCTCCTGCTCGCCCTCCTCCTGGTCCGACGGCTCGGTCGTCGTCGGCTCGGGCGGGGGCGGGGCGGTCTCCTGCTGGACGGCCTGGGGGGCGACCTCCGGGGCCGGCGGGGCGATCTCGCTGAGGCCTCCCGCGGCCACGGTCGGCAGGTCCTCGTCGTAGCGGACGATCGTCTCGACCTTGCCCCCGGAGTGGACGACGGCGCCGTGGGCGTCGCCCGGGACGTTGATGAGCAGCTGGCCGTCGTCGAGGACCAGGTCGGGGACGGCGTCCTCCGCGACGGCGATGTCGCCGCCCGCGCGAGCGCCGTCGGGGGTGAGCCGGACGACCTTGCCGTCGCCGGGGCACGGGACGTAGACCACGCCCTCGAAGACCTCGGGCGTCGCGGGCTTGCGGCACCCGATGTCGGTGACGCCCACCTCGACGACCCGCTGGTCGCCGACGATGGCGACGGTGCCGGTCTGGGGGGAGGACACCGGCACCAGCTCGGCCGGGGCGAAGGCGGGAGCGGTCAGGTCGCCGGAGAGCTGGGCGGCGTCGGCGACCACGTCGTGGCCGGTCCCGACCTGGACGACGATCCCGGCGTCGGCGCCGAAGACGGTGACGCCGCGGTCGTGCGCGACCAGCACCGAGCGCGCTCCGGCGTAGTCGATGCGACGCTCGTCCTCGACCACGAAGGTGCCGCCGTCGGTCTCGGGCGACCAGCGCAGCTCGCTCAGCAGGCCCTCGGAGTCGAGCGCCCAGATCCGGCCGTCGCGGTCGACCACCGCGTCGGCGATGCCGGCGGGCGCGTTCCACATCTCGCCGATCGCGTCGGTGGAGACCTCGTCCACGGCGGCGAGCGTGCCGCGGTCGCGGTCGACCAGGAACATGTCGCCGTCGTGGTGGAGCACCTCGCTGCCGCTGCCCGGGGCCACGCGGCGCTGGCCGGAGGCCAGGATGTTGGCGAGGTCCCACGAGGTGAGCTCGCCGGTGCTGCGGTTGGTGACGACCATCCGGCCGTCCCACTGCTCGATGCTGAGCTCGTCGCCCTTCTCGCCGACCTTCACCCGGACCTCGGGGCGGCCGGTGGCGGGGTTGACCTGGATGACCTCACCGGTGGGATCGTCCGCGAACCACGTCAGCCCGTCGGCGATGTCGACCGAGGTGCGGGTCAGGCCGTTGCCGAAGAGGACGCCCGCGATCAGCGAGGCGGTCACGACGACCACCGAGACCTCGGCGGCGCCTCGGCCGGTGCGCAGCCGGGAGGACTCCCGGCGCCGCGGCACCCGCGCGCGCCATCGACCTGCTGTGTCCCGAGCCCAGCTCATGACGCCTCCCGAGCGTGCGTGGTGTCCTCGATCGTCGACGTGACCAGCTGCGCCACCCAGGACGAGCCCGACTCGCACCACAGGCCCCGGCCGGGGCCGGTCAGTGGCTCGGTCGTCTTGCTGGGCACGGTCACGCCGAGGACATCGCCATCGTTCCACTCGGGTCCGACGATGAAACCCCGTCGCCCGGCGCGTGCGGCGCTGACGATGCCCTCCGGTCCGCCCCGCTGCTTGGCGACCGTGACGTCGGCGGTGACGACGGCACCGAGCCGACGTCCGCGGTCGCCCATCGCCCGTACGACGACCTCGCGCGCGGCGCGGGTCTCCTCGTCGGTGCGGGCGTCCCAGAGGTGCGCGTCGTCGATCAGCAGCAGGGCCCAGTCCTCGGTCGCCGGGTCCTCGGCGTCGCGGGCCGACCAGGCCTCGACCTCCCGGGCGGCGGCGACCAGGTCGTCGCCGCGGATCACCCGCGGGGGCCGCTCGGACCGACGGACCAGCGCCTCGACACCGGCCAGCGCCGTCGTACGCCCCGAGCGGGAGCGGCCGGCCAGCAGCACCGGGGCGCCGAGCAGGTCGACCTCGACCACGGCGACGGCGTCCGCGTCGACGGCGAGGGCGACCCGGCTGCCGGCGGGGGCGGGCAGCTGGTCCTGGTCGAGGCGCGCCGGCATGTTGGGCACGGCAGCGGTGCCGCGGCCGGCCACCCGGGGCGCGAGCAGGTCGCTGATGGCGCGCACCCGCTCGGCCTGGACCGGGGTGCCGGCGCCGCCGGTCGTGGCGACCTGGACGCTGCTGCGGTTGAGCATGCCGGCTCCCGGCAGGCTGTCGGCGTCGAGGACGTTGGCCGGGGCGCCGAGCATCAGGTAGTCGTCGGTGGTGGTCATCCGCAGGATGATCCGGCGGCCGAAGGTGGCGCCGATCGAGGTCGGGACGCCGGTGCGGCCGGGCGCCGTGGCGACCACGTGGATGCCGACGCGACGGCCGTTCTGGAGCACGTTGGAGACGTGGTCGAGGTGCTCGCGGGCGACGCCGCCCGAGGACTCCAGGCTGTCGACCAGTGCCGGGAGGTTGTCGATGACGACATAGACCCGTGGCAGGACGGTGCCCATCCGGGCCAGGTCGTCGAGGTCGGAGCAGCCTCGGGCGGCCAGCGCCGACGTGCGGTCGGCGACCGTACGACGCAGCAGGCGCAGCAGGCGCAGCACCCGACCCTGCTGGCTCTCCGGGACGATCGCCGCGACCGTCGGCAACCCGGCGATGGCCGCGAGCCCGCCACCCGCGAAGTCGAGCCCGTAGACGTACGGCGCGACGCCCTGGGCGCCGTACGCGTCGCCGAGGGAGGCCGAGAGGACCGTCGTGCGCAGCAGCTCGGTCTTGCCGGAGCCGGAGGCGCCGTAGACGAGCACGTGGCCGACGGAGGCGAAGTCGAGCATCAGCTCCGGCTGGGTCTGGCTGGCCGGCTCGTCGACCCGGCCCAGCACGACCCGCCCGGTGGAGCGGCTGGCGGCGGCGGCCATCACCGCGTCCGGCTCGAGCAGCAGCTCGCCGGGCAGCGGCGGGAGCCACGGACGCTTCGGCGGGGCGGCCTCGGTGCGGGCGAAGGCGGTGCGGATGGTGGTGACGCAGCGCTCGAGGTCGGTGCGCGGGTCGAGGCGGAGGTCCTCGCCCGGGCCGTGGTCGAGGGCACCGGCGGCGCTGAACGCCTGGACCCGGACCGGGGACTCCGCCCCGTCGACGGCCTGCCGGGCGCCGGTCCACGCGGACTGCACCAGGTCGGCGGTGCCGTGGCCGGTACGACGGATCCACGCGCGCCCCGGCGTACGACGGGAGATCCGGGCCGCCTCGGGGGAGTCGATGACGTCGCGCGAGTCGTCGACCGAAGAGACGCGCAGCGCGATCCGCAGGTCGGTGTTGGCCCGGATCGGCCCGGTCACGACGCCGGCCGGCCGCTGGGTGGCCAGCAGGACGTGCATGCCGAGCGAGCGGCCGCGCTGGGCCAGGTTGACCATGCCGTCGACGAAGTCGGGCACCTCGCTGGTCAGCGCCGCGAACTCGTCGACGCAGATCAGCAGCGCCGGCGGGGCCGCCTCGGGGTGCTCGCGCTCGAGCTGGACCAGGTCCTTGACGCCGTACTCGCCGAGCAGGTGCTCGCGGGCGGTGATCTCGGCGCCCAGCGAGGTCAGGGCCCGCGAGACCAGGGCGGGCGTGAGGTCGGTGATGTAGCCGACGGTGTGCGGCAGGTCGGCGCACTCGCGGAAGGCCGCACCGCCCTTGTAGTCGACGAGCAGGAAGTTGATCCGCGACGGCGGGTTGTTGAGCGCCAGCGAGCAGATCAGCGACTGCAGCAGCTCGCTCTTGCCGGAGCCGGTGGTGCCGGCGACCAGGCCGTGCGGGCCGTCCTCGCGCAGGTCGATGGTGACCACACCGTCGACGCCGGCGCCGATCTGGGCGCGCAGTCCCGACGACTGCGACCAGCGGCGCAGCACGGCCACGATGTCGTCGAGGTCGGAGAAGTCGCTGCTGACCTCGGGCAGCCGGACGACCGAGGGGATCGCCGTGCTGGCGGGCAGGACCGCGGCCTCGTCGACGTACCCCGTCATCGAGCGGGCGCTGCGCCAGGCGTGGTCGAGGGTCACGGCGTCGGGCACGTCGAGGACGCTGATCCCGCCGCGGTCGCGGACCCCGACCTCGCCGGTCGCCAGGTCGATCCGCAGACCGGTGGCGGCCGGGACCTCCTCGGGGGTGGAGCCCAGCCAGACCAGGTGCAGGTTGCGGGCGGTGGCGGCGGCCGCCGCCGACTCGAGGGTACGGCGGGGGATGCCCGCGCCCTCGTCGACGATGCAGAGGGTGTGGCCGCGGTCCGCGTCCTCCGCGACCAGGTGGTCGAGCAGGGCGGTCGCGGCCTTCGCGCCGATGGCCACCGGCGGCTGACCGCCCAGCCGGGTGGTGGCGTGCGGCAGCCAGCGCAGCCAGGCCTCGTGGTGGCTGCGGCCGCGGCCGAAGCAGCCGGCGACGGTGAGGTCGGAGGGGGAGTGGTCGAAGGCGAGGCGCAGCACCATGGAGCGGGCCAGCGCGTCGACCCGGTCGGGGTCGCCGGTGAGGGCGACGACCGTGTGCTGGGCGATCTCGGCCAGCACGGGCATGTCGGGGAGGGTGTCGCGCTCGGCGAGCTCGCCCGCCACGCCGCGGCGGGCCGTCCGGTCGCCGCCGTCCTTGATCGAGCCGCGGAGCATCGCCGGGACGGTGCCGATGCCGAGCCGGGTGGCCAGGAAGGCCTGGCGGTCCTCGGCGCGCGCCCACAGGTACTTGTCGCGGGACGCCGCGCGGGCCCGGACCGTCTCGGGATCGGGGTAGTCGTCGTGGAACTGACGCCGCTGGCGGACGGCCTGCGCGTCGAGCAGGGTGAGCATCTCGTCGACGTCGGTGCGCCAGTCGGCGAGGTCCTCCTGGAACTGCTTCTCGGCCTGGCGCTTCTGCTGGCGCCAGCCGACGAAGCCGAGGATCGGCCAGGCCAGCATGTAGATCACGCTGTAGGCGCTCTGGGAGCGCATGAAGATCGCGATGCCCATCACCATCGGCAGCATCAGCATCGCCCACGGGAGGGGCGACGGCCGGTTCTTCGTCGGCGGCGACGGGAAGTCGAGCACGTCGGTGACCAGCGGCTCGCCGAAGCGGGGCGGCCGGTAGACCGAGACGGCCGGGTCGTCGCCGGGGACCTCGCCCGGCTCGACGACCAGGGTGCTGCGGCCCAGCCGGATCGGCGTGCCCCAGTCGATCTCGCGGGCGGTGGTGATCGCCTCGCCGGCGACGGTGGTGCCGTTGGCCGAGCCCTCGTCGTACACCGTGGGGCGGGTGCCGAGGACGATCCGGGCGTGCTGCTGGGAGACCAGGGGGTCGGTGAGCGTCAGCGTGCAGGTCGACGCCCGGCCCAGGGTCAGCGAGGACGAGCGCACGTGCAGGCGCTGGCCGCGGTCGGGGCCGTCGGTGACGCGGAGGACGGCACGCGGCCGGGAGGCGTTGCCGGCGCGGGTGAGCCACGAGGGCGGGGCGCTGACGACGTCGACCAGGTCGCCGGTGCGCAGTCCGCACTCGGCGAGCGGCCGGTCGGCGGGCCAGGGGTGGCCGCCGTCGAGGGGGACCAGGTGCAGGCTCGCCTGATCGGGGGCCACATGGCGGCCGAAGGCCCGGGCGAGGTCGGCGACCGTCGCGCCCGGCCGGGCCTGGACGTGCACGTCGACCGACGGGAGGCCCGACTCGGGAGCCGGCCTGAGGGACAGGATCCAGCTCTGCATGTCGGGCCTCCGTCGGTCGTTCTGGCGTGCAGGCGTCTTACCAGGGGTGGATCAGTTGGAAACCTGCTCCTGCTCCTGCGCCTGGTTGTTGATCAGGGTCGAGAACTCCTGGAGGGAGTTGGTCACCTGGGCGAGCATCGTGCGGTAGTCGGACTGCCAGGACTGCCGGGTGCGCTCGGCGTCGGGGCCGATCCACTCGAAGCCCTCGATCACCTGCGTGAGGCGACCGGTCAGCTGCTCGAGCTCGGAGGCGCCCTGCGTGATCTGCTGCGCGGACTGACGACCTGCCTCGACGTCCATACCCTTCATGGCCATGGTTCTGCTTCCCTTCGTCGGTTACTGCGGTGGGGTGTTGCGGTGTGGGGTGGGTGAACGGTGGGTGGTGCTGAGGGGGCTCAGCGGGTGGCTCAGCGCCCGGCGCCCATGCGGTCGCGGACGTGGGCCGTGGCCTCGGCGGCCGTGATGCGGCCGTCGTGGTTGACGTCGAGCTCGCGGTTCGGCCCGAACGCCTTCTCGCCCTGACTGAACAGCACGTCGCCGGACTCGTGCGGGCTGCCGGCCAGGATCGTCGTGTAGACCGACTCCAGTTCGTTCAGCCGGCCGCGGTACGGCTCGAAGTACTTCTCGACGTACTGCAGCTGCTCGGTCGGGCTCATCTGGGCGAGCTGGCCGGTGGTGGTGCCGAGGCCCTTGGCGGTGCTGTCCATGAACTGGATCAGGCCGGTCGCCGAGCTGCGGGGGTTCTGCACGTCGGACGCGAAGCTGCCCCCGGTCTCGAAGCTCATCGCCGCCATCAGGTGCTCGGGCTGGGCGCCGACCCGCTGGGCCACGCCCTCGACCTCGCGCAGGAACTCCGGGGTGACGTTGGGGTTGCCCTGCACGCCGGTGATCTGGGTGTAGTCGTAGCCGTTCGGGCTGCTGTAGCCCTGCCCCGGCGTGATCTGGAGCGGGTTCTCGGCCCGGTAGGCGTCGTAGGCGGCCTGGGTGTTGGGGCCCCAGGTGCCGTCGGCGCCCTTCGTGTCGTAGCCCGCGCCGGTCAGCCGCTCCTGCAGCTCGCGGACGCCCTCGCCCTTGCTGCCGCGGGCGTTCTGCCCGGCCAGCTGGTCGATGCGGGGGTCGCCGCCGCCGCTGCCGCGGTTGGCCAGTGCCGCCCCGCCGAGCCCGAGGGCCGCGGCGCCACCGGCGATGCCCGCGGCCGCGCCGTACGACGGACCGCCGTCGGAGCCGCCCGCGGCCGTGGTCTCACCGGTTCCACCTGTCAGCCCGCCGGCGCCGAGGGTCTCGGAGCCCGGGGTGCCCGTGCCGCCGAAGTCGCCGGTGGTGGAGGGGCTGCTGTGGGCCGTGGTGGTGCCGGCGTCGCCGCCGGCGCCGTCGATGGATCCGCTGCCGAGGGCGCCGCCGGCCGAGCCGCCGCCGGTCCCGCCGCCGGTCCCGCCGCCCGAGCCACCGCCCGAGCCGCCGTCGATGCTGCCGGCGCCGGTCGAGGTCTCGCGGGGCAGCGTCATCTCGCTGATCTCGCGCCCGGAGGTGCCGTCGATGCCGCCGGTCGCGCCCACCGTGGAGGGTGCCGCCGCCGGGCTGGTCACCGAGTCGGCGTTGCCGGTGCCCTGCTCGCCCGACTCGCCGTTGATGACGTCGACGATGTCCTCGACCATCTGCACACCGGCCATCGCGTCACCGATCAGCGAGCCGCTGAACGGGGTGACCGCGCTGCTCGCGCCGCCGACCTGCGAGGTGTACGTCGGCAGCGCGCCGAAGTCGACGCTCTCGCCCTGGCTGGCCTGGTCCTGCGCGTCGGCGTTGGCGCCGAGGACCTGGGCGAACAGGCCGAGCGCGGCGGAGATCTTCTCCAGCCACGGCACGACCACCGTCTCCAGGTACTGGGCGTACGCAGCGCTGGCGCCGCCGCTGAAGAACGACGCGGCCCGGAGGATGGCGATCAGTGCGCGGAGGTACTGGATCACCTGGTCGGTGACGTCCTTGCCCTCCTGGCACTTCTGGCCAGCCTCGCGGAGTTCATCGGTGTCTGCTCCCAGGAACGACATCGGCACCTCCTCATGTCTGGGGCCACCTCCCGATCGGTGGCGATGGCGATGACGCTAGGCAGCCACGCATCCCGTGGTCGAGAGCCGCGTGTGCGGAAACTTCCGTCCTCCTCGGGCGACCGGACAACGGTTTCCGCACATGACGAGGGGCCGCCGGACGATGTCCGACGGCCCCTCGTTCGGGCTATGCGTGGAGCTCCGGGTCAGGAGCTGGCGGCGTCCTGCCGGTCGGCGTGCCAGACCAGCGTGCGGCCCTGCTCCTCGAGGGTCTGAGAGGCGTTGTTCGCCTGGGGGGCGAAGCTGCCGCTCCAGTCGCTCTCGAAGGTCTCCCGGTCGGAGCCGGTCCACTTCAGGCCCTGGATCATCGCGCTGATGCTGGAGACCATGCCGGCGACCTGCCCGGCCTGGGACCCCATGTTCTGCCCGACCTCGCGGCCCTGGTCGGTGTCCATGCCCTGCATGCTGTTGCTCATCGTTGCTCCTCCTCGCGCTGTGGCTACCGGGACGTCCGTGGTCGCGAACGTAGGCGGCTCGGGGCGCCCGGAGCCAGGGTCAGGACGGCGGAACGTTCCTCGCGGACGCGGCCCGCTCCACCGTCTCCAGGTCGTCCACCGTGACCAGCCGGACCTCCGCCGTACGGCGGCCCACCGCGAAGCGGACGTTCTGGGCCCGCCCGCTGCCCGCGCGGAACGGGTCGTCCTTCGGGCCGAACGCGAGCGAGGAGATGGAGCGGATCGCGTCGTCGACCCGCTGGGCGCGCTCGAGGTTCCAGGCGTAGCCGTGCCAGTGCAGGACCCGCTCGTAGATCTCGCGGTTGGACGGCGGCCTCGGGTAGTCGTCGGTCCCGGAGAGCCAGGGCTCGGACAGCGCGAGGGCGACGTACCACTCGCGCGAGAGGCGGGGCAGGTGCGGCGCGGGCACCGTGCGGTCCTCCTCCAGGTCGGTCCCGCGCGGGGGCGTGCGCGGGGCCGGGGCGGGGGCGGACGGGGTGACCTCGACGATGATGGAGAGGTCGTCGTACTGGGTGGGGGCGACCTGGCGCCCGCGCATCACGACCAGCTGGTTCTCGCCCTCGTCGAGCAGCAGCGACATGCCCTCGGCGAGGGTGACGCGGCGGGCGCCGCCCGGGGCGTCGAAGAGGCTGGAGACCTGGGTCTCGCCCGAGCCGTGCCAGCGCAGCCGGGCGATCTCGTCGCCGACCACGAGCTCGCCGAGCAGCCGCGAGACGTGGGGCGCACAGCGGGGGAGCGCGATGGCGGTGGTGCGCAGGGCGTCCTCGTAGTCGTCCTCGGGCAGGGCGTCGTGGGGGGATCGTCCGAAGAGGAGGGTCTCGCCCGAGCCGAGCGTGACGGTGGGGAGGCCCGAGCCTCGCAGCGTCACTCGAAGCATGCTGCGCATCCAACCACAGCCGCATGGCGTCCAGATGTCAGTGTACAAGCGTTCACTCGACTCCTATGCTCGACGGATGACCACCGCCAGCACCGGACCGCGGCTTCTGGACGCCCTGTCCCTGCTCTCCGAGGCCGCCGACGAGCTCGTGGTGCGCAGCGTGCGGGACACCCACCTCGCCTGGGCCGACCGGTTCGGCGGCCACCCCGGCCAGGGCGTGGCGTCCGCGGTGTACGCCGGCGTCGGCGCCGGGCTCCGGGTCGCGTCGCGCGGGCTCGACAAGGCGGCCGCCGCCGGCCTCGGACCCGGGCTGGAGGACGGGCCGCGTGGCCGGTTCGTCAGCTCCGCGGTCAACGGGCTCATCGGCGACCGGCTGGTCCGCGAGCGACCGCGCCTGGCGATCGAGATGGCGGTGCGCCACGAGGGGCGGGACGTCGCGCCCGAGCGGGACGCCCTGGCCGCGACGTTCCCCGCGGCCACCGGGCGCGTCGTGGTCTTCCTGCACGGCCTCTGCGAGACCGAGGCCTACTGGCGCAGGGGGCGCGAGAAGCTCGGCACGACGTACGGCGAGATGCTGGCCGGCGAGGGCTGGACGCCGGTCTTCCTGCGCGCCAACACCGGACTGCCGCTGCGCGAGAACGGCGTCGCGCTGGCCGCGCTCCTGCGGGATCTGGTGGCGCAGTGGCCCGAGGAGGTCACCCGGATCGCGCTGGTCGGCCACTCGATGGGCGGGCTGATCCTGCGGGCGGCGGGCGCGGTGGTGACCGAGCCCGCCGTCGACGAGGGCGGTCCGCAGGGACCCTGGACCGAGCTGGTGTCGGACGTGGTGACGCTCGGCACCCCGCACCTCGGGGCGCCGATCGCGCAGGGGATCGGGCACGGCTCGCGCGGGCTCGGCCGGCTGCCGGAGACGGCGGCGTTCGGCCGGATCCTGGACTGGCGCTCGGTCGGCGTGCACGACCTGGTGGCCGGCCTGGCCGAGGACGTCCCGCCGCTGCCGCACGCGTCGTACCGGCTGGTGGCGGCGACGCTGACCGCGTCGCCGCGGCACCCGGTCGGCCACGTGGTGGGCGACCTGCTGGTGCGGGTGCCCTCGGCGTACGGCCGGGACCGCTGGGGCGCGCGCCTCTTTCCGGGGGCGACGGTGCTGCACGTGGGTCGCACCGACCACTTCGGGCTGCTGAACCACCCGCGGGTCCACGGTGCTCTGCGAGAGTGGCTCGGGTGACTGCTGCTGCCGACCGCGAGCTGTGGGCCGAGGTGCACGTCGACGCCCCGCCCGCGCGAGTGTGGGAGGTGCTCGTCGACCTGCGCCGGATGTCCGACTGGAGCCCGGAGCTGGTGCGGATGATGCCGCTCCTGCCGGGCGGGCTGCGGCTCGGGCAGCAGTACCTCGGCATCAACCGGCGCGGAGCGGTCGTGTGGCCGACGCGCAACGTCGTCGTCGGCCTCGACCCGGGTCGCGTGCTCGCCTGGGAGACCCGGTCGAGCGGCGCCCGCTGGATCTGGGAGCTGGCGCCCACGGGCTCAGGGACGACGGTCGTGCACCGCCGCCCGGTGCCGCGCCGGCTCACCCGGCTGAGCGCGGTGTTCGCGACCGCCTTCCTGGGCGGCTCGACCGGCCACGCCGACGAGCTGGAGGCCGGGATGCTGCAGACCGCCGAACGGCTGCGGGACGCCGTACCGGCGGCGGGGGACTGAGGGAAATCCGCTGTTGGCGAACAGCCGTGGATTGTCCGTGGAAGTGTCGGACCTTCGGGCTAGGGTCGCAGCGTGACCCAGTACTCCAGCGACTCGCTCGACCACCGGATGGGTGGTGGCGGCGGCCTCAACGTCCTCGACGACCACATCTACCAGCGTCTTCTGCGTGAGCGGATCGTGTTCCTGGGCTCGGAGGTGCGCGACCAGAACGCCAACGCGATCTGCGCCCAGCTGCTGCTGCTCTCCGCCGAGGACCCGGAGGCGGACATCTTCCTCCACATCAACTCCCCGGGTGGTTCCGTGGACGCCGGCATGGCGATCTACGACACGATGAACTACATCCCCAACGACGTCGCCACCGTCGGCATGGGCCTGGCCGCCTCGATGGGCCAGTTCCTGCTCTGCGCCGGCACCAAGGGCAAGCGCTACGCCCTGCCGCACGCGCGGATCATGATGCACCAGCCCTCCTCGGGCATGGGTGGCTCCGCCTCCGACATCAAGATCCAGGCCCAGCAGTCCCTGCACATCAAGAAGGTGCTGCTCGACCTGATCTCCGAGCACACCGGCCAGCCGATCGAGCAGGTCATCGCCGACGCCGACCGCGACCGGTGGTTCACCGCCGAGCAGGCCCTCGAGTACGGCCTGGTCGACCAGGTCGTCAAGAGCGCCCGCGAAGCCGCCGACGACGGCCGCCCGGCCCACAAGAAGGACTGATCATGGCTGACATCACCGCCCCCGGCGGCCTGGCGCCCAGCGGCCCCAGCGCCAACTACTACATCCCGCAGTGGGAGGAGCGGACGTCGTACGGCTTCCGCCGGATCGACCCCTACGGGAAGCTGTTCGAGGACCGCATCATCTACCTCGGCACGCCGATCTCCGACGACGTGGCCAACGCCGTGATCGCCCAGCTGCTCTGCCTGCAGTCGATGAACCCCGACCAGGACATCAGCATCTACATCAACAGCCCCGGTGGCTCGTTCACGGCGCTGACGGCGATCTACGACACCATCAAGTTCATCAAGCCCGACGTGCAGACGGTGTGCATCGGCCAGGCGGCGTCGGCTGCGGCCGTGCTGCTGGCCGCCGGCACCGCCGGCAAGCGGCTCGCGCTGCCGAACAGCCGGATCCTGATCCACCAGCCCTACACCGAGGGCACGTTCGGCCAGACCTCGGACATCGAGATCCAGGCCAACGAGATCCTCCGGATGCGCGAGCTGCTGGAGAAGATGATCAGCGACCACTCCGGCCGCGACATCGAGCAGGTCAGCCGCGACATCGAGCGCGACAAGATCCTGACCGCCGCGGGCGCCGTGGAGTACGGCCTCATCGACTCGGTCCTCGAGTCGCTCAAGGGCACCCCCGCCCTCAGCCCGTCCTGACGAATGCCCCGTGTCGGCCCCCCTGCGGGATCGGCACGGGGTACCGTCGCTTCTGAGTTTTTGCACCTTGTCGAGTGGAGGATGACCTGCCGTGGCACGTATTGGTGACGGTGGCGACCTGCTGAAGTGTTCGTTCTGCGGGAAGAGCCAGAAGCAGGTCAAGAAGCTGATCGCCGGTCCCGGCGTCTACATCTGCGACGAGTGCATCGACCTCTGCAACGAGATCATCGAGGAGGAGCTCAGCGAGGGTGCCGAGGTCAGCCTCGAAGAGCTGCCCAAGCCCAAGGAGATCTTCGAGTTCCTCAACTCCTACGTCATCGGGCAGGAGCAGGCGAAGAAGTCGCTCGCGGTCGCGGTCTACAACCACTACAAGCGGGTCCAGGCCGGCCTCCAGCCCGTGTCGGGCAAGCACAGCAAGGAGGAGGTCGTCGAGGTCGCGAAGTCGAACATCCTCGTGATCGGTCCGACCGGCTGCGGCAAGACCTACCTCGCCCAGACCCTCGCGCGGATGCTCAACGTCCCCTTCGCGATCGCCGACGCGACCGCGTTGACGGAGGCCGGCTACGTCGGCGAGGACGTCGAGAACATCCTGCTCAAGCTCATCCAGGCCGCCGACTACGACGTCAAGAAGGCCGAGACAGGCATCATCTACATCGACGAGATCGACAAGGTGGCCCGCAAGGCGGAGAACCCCTCGATCACGCGCGACGTGTCCGGTGAGGGCGTCCAGCAGGCGTTGCTGAAGATCATCGAGGGCACCACGGCCTCGGTGCCGCCGCAGGGCGGTCGCAAGCACCCGCACCAGGAATTCATCCAGATCGACACCACGAACATCCTGTTCGTGGTGGGCGGCGCCTTCGCCGGCCTGGAGCACATCATCGAGCAGCGGGTCGGCAAGAAGACCCTCGGCTTCACCGCGGAGGTCCGCGGCGCCGCCGAGAAGGAGGCCGAGGACCTGCTCTCGCTGGTCCGTCCCGAGGACCTCACCAAGTTCGGTCTGATCCCCGAGTTCATCGGCCGACTGCCGCTGATCGCCAGCGTCACCAAGCTCGACCAGGCCGCCCTCGTGCAGATCCTGACCGAGCCGCGCAACGCCCTGGTGAAGCAGTACCAGAAGCTCTTCGACCTCGACGGCGTCGACCTGGAGTTCACCGAGGACGCCATCGCCGCGATCGCCGACTCGGCGATGGAGCGCGGCACCGGTGCCCGTGGGCTGCGCGCCATCATCGAGGAGGTCCTCCTCCACGTGATGTACGACGTCCCTTCCCGCGGCGACGTCGCCAAGGTGATCGTGACCCGCGAGACCGTCACCGACGACGTCCCGCCCACCCTCGTCCCCCGAGAGTCCAAGCCGAAGAAGAAGTCCGCCTGACGGGGACGCGTCAGCGGACCCGTCGACGGTGGTCGAGCGAGCAACGCGACTGAGGAACGAAGTCGCGACGCGCGTGTCGAGACCCGTCCTGGTCTCGCGCGCACGTCGCCCCAGGCTGGACGGCGCAGCGTCCCTCGGGACCACCGACTGGTCTGGACCGTTCCAGCACGAAACCCGCGCCTGCGTCACCGTGGGCACGTGGCCCCGTTGACCCGGCGGGCCTCGCTGACTGCGACGGGGCTCTCGGAAGGTTGTGGAGTGATCAAGGAGCATCGACGGCCGCTGCTGGCCTTCGTGGTGGTGCTGGTGGCCTGCGCGGTCATCATCGTCTCCGGTCTGCGCAGCGAGGCCGTCCGCGGCTTCCTGGGCCTCCCGACGCCGGAGGTCCAGTCGGTCCTGGCCGGCAGCGAGGTGGATCGGCTGGCGGAGCCCCCCGCCGCTCCGCCGGAGCCAGTGCCCACGGCCGTGCCCCGGACCCGCCCAGCCCCGACGTCACCGAGGCCGCACCGGGTGGTCGGGGAGGTCCGGGTCACGAAGCCTCGACGACCGAGCGTCGTCGCCACCGCCCATACCCCGATCGTGCCGGCCACCCAGCCGACCACCCAGCCGACTATCCCGTCCGCACCCTCGACCGAGCCGGCATCGGAGCCGAGGCCCGACCGCGGGCGCGGGCACCGCAGCCACCAGGACAAGCAGGGGAGGCCGGACGAGTCCGGCCACCGGGGCCCGGGGCACTCGGAGGGGCACTCGCAGGGGCGCGGCCATGGCGAGCCCGAGAAGGGCAGCGGTGACCGCGGCGACCGGGATCGCGGCGACCGGGGCAGGGACCAGGAGAAGCGAGGCGACCGCCACGGTGGCGACCATGGTCACGGCCACGGTGGAGGCCGCGGGCGCCGCTGATCGCCGAGCCGGCGCGAGCTCGCGCCGGCTCGGCGCCCAACTCGCGCCGACTCGGCGGGCTACTCGGTGGGGGTCTCGGCCAGCTCGGCGTGGACGGAGATCTCCTGGCCGGTCTCGCCGGTCGGGGTGAAGACGAGGTCGCCGGTGACCTTGCCGGTACGGCGCAGGTCGTCGGCGGCCAGCTCGGCGGCCCGGACCAGCGCCTCCGGGCCGGTGACCTCGACCCGCGAGAGCTCGGCGCGCATCGACACCTTGGCCTGCGACTTCGCGCCGCGGATGCCGACGAGCACCGCGGCGACGGCGTCGACCGTCGCCGGGTCGGCGGCCGCGGCGGAGCCCAGGTCGAGCTCGGTCGGCCAGGCAGCTCGGTGGATCGAGCCCTTCTGCCACCACGACCAGACCTCCTCGGTCACGTAGGGCAGGAACGGCGCGAGCAGCCGCAGCTGGACCTCGAGCGCGATGGCCAGCGTCGCCTTGGCCGAGGCGGTGGCCGAGCCGCCGTCCTCGTCGTACGCGCGCTCCTTGACCAGCTCGAGGTAGTCGTCGCAGAACTCCCAGAAGAACTTCTCGACCGTCTCGAGCGCGGTGGTGTAGTCGTAGGCCTCGAACGCGTCGGTGGACCGGCGGATGACCAGCGCCAGCCGCGCGAGCAGGGCGCAGTCGACCGGGGCGGAGACCGCGAACGGCTGCAGCTCGGTCGCGCCGACGCCGCCCAGGACGAACTTGGAGGCGTTGAGGACCTTCATGGCGAGCCGGCGGCCGACCTTCATCTGGCTCTCGTCGAACGGCGAGTCCAGGCCGGGGCGCGACATCGCCGCACGCCAGCGGACGGCGTCGGCGCCGAACTTCTCCAGGATCTCGGTCGGGACGACGACGTTGCCCTTGGACTTCGACATCTTCTTGCGGTCCGGGTCGACCACGAAGCCGGAGATCAGCGCGTGGTGCCAGGGCGCGACGCCGTTCTCGAAGTGGGAGCGGACCACGCGCGAGAACAGCCAGGTGCGGATGATGTCGTGGGCCTGGGTGGCCAGGTCCATCGGGAAGACCCGCTGGAACAGGTCGTCGTCGCTCTCCCAGCCGCCCGCGATGTGCGGCGTGAGCGACGAGGTCGCCCAGGTGTCCATCACGTCGGGGTCGCCGATGAATCCGCCGGCCTGTCCGCGCTGCGCCTCGTCGTACCCGCGCGGCGCGTCGGTCGACGGGTCGACCGGGAGCTCGGCCTCGCTCGGCATCAGCGGGTGGGCGTAGTCGGGCTCGCCCTCGGCGTCGAGGGGGTACCAGACCGGGAACGGGATGCCGAAGAACCGCTGGCGCGAGATCAGCCAGTCGCCGTTGAGGCCACCGACCCAGTTCTCGTAGCGGTGCTTCATGTGGGTCGGGACCCAGGTGATCTCGCTGCCGCGCTCGACCATCTCGGTGCGCAGGGCGGTGTCGCGACCGCCGTTCTTGATGTACCACTGGCGGGTGGCCACGATCTCAAGCGGCTTGTCGCCCTTCTCGTAGAAGTTGGCCATTCGCTGGGTCGGCTTCGGCTCGCCGTCGAGGTCGCCGGTCTCACGCAGCTTGGCGACCATCGTCTCGCGGGCGCTGAACGTGGTCTTGCCCGCGAGGTCGGCGTACGACGCCGCCGCGGGCTCGGCGGCCAGCCACTCGGGGGTCTCGCGCAGGAAGCGCCCGTCGCGCCCGATGACGGTGCGCACGGGGAGCTGCAGCTCGCGCCACCAGGTGACGTCGGTGAGGTCGCCGAAGGTGCAGCACATGGCGATGCCGGCGCCCTTGTCGGCCTCGGCGGCGGGGTGGGCGAGCACCGGGATCTCGACCCCGAAGACCGGGCTGGTCACGGTGGTCCCGAACAGCGGCTGGTAGCGCTCGTCGTCGGGGTGGGCGATCAGCGCCACGACGCTCGGGATGAGCTCGGGTCGGGTGGTCTCGATGTGCAGCGGCTGACCGTCGGGGCGGTGGAAGGCGACCCGGTGGTAGGCGCCGGCGTACTCGCGCGCCTCGAGCTCGGCCTGCGCGACCGCGGTCTGGAAGGTGACGTCCCAGAGGGTCGGCGCCTCCTGCAGGTAGGCCTCGCCCCGCGCGAAGTTGCGCAGGAAGGCACGCTGGCTGACGACCTGCGACTTCGCCCCGATCGTCGTGTAGTGCTGCTTCCAGTCGACCGAGAGGCCGAGGGTGCGCCACAGCGACTCGAAGACCTGCTCGTCCTCCTCGACCAGCTGCTCGCACAGGGCGATGAAGTTGGGCCGGCTGATCGGGATCTGCCGCTTCGGGTCCGGCTTCTCCGGCGGGGTGAAGTCGGCGTCGTAGGGCAGGCTCGGGTCGCAGCGGACGCCGAAGTAATTCTGCACCCGGCGCTCGGTCGGCAGGCCGTTGTCGTCCCAGCCCATCGGGTAGAACACGGTCTTGCCGCGCATCCGCTGGAAGCGCGCGATCAGGTCGGTGTGGGTGTAGGAGAAGACGTGGCCGACGTGCAGGCTGCCGCTGACGGTGGGCGGCGGCGTGTCGATCGAGTAGACGTTCTCGCGCGGCTGGGTGCGGTCGAAGGCGTAGGTGTCGACGGCCTTCCAGTGCTCGGCCCAGCGCTGCTCGAGGCCCTCCAGCGCAGGCTTGTCCGGTACGACGACGGCGCGTGGTGCGTCGGTCGTCTCGGGGGCCTGGTCCTGCGGGGTCTCGGTCATAACCCGAAATCCTAGAGTGGCGGCGCTCACCTGCGAAAACCGGTTGTCGCCCTCCCTAGCGTGGACCCATGACCCGGCTCGAGCTGACGACCGATCCGAGCGCCTTCCTGGCCCTCTCCGGCGAGCACCTGGCGGCCGATCCGGTGCTCACCACGGTGATCGCCTCGGTGACCGCTCGGGCGGTCGACGAGGACGCCCGCGGGGTGCGGCCGGGCGGGCACCCGCGGTGGTGGGTGAGCGTGCTCGACGACGACGACGACGACGACGGCGGCCGGGTGGTCGGCGTGGCCATGCGGACGGCGCCGTTCGCGCCGTACCCGGCGTTCCTGCTGCCGATGCCGGACGAGGCGGCCGTGGCACTGGCCCGGGCGCTGCACGCCCGGGGCGAGGTGCTCGGCGGGGTCAACGGCGCGCTCCGGCCGGCTCAACTGCTCGCGGAGGAGACCGCCCGGCTCGGTGGCGGCACGGTGGTCGTCGAGGAGCGGACCCGGCTCTGGGAGCTGGGCGACCTGGTGGCCCACGAGGCTCCGGGGCGGCTCCGGGTGGCGGTCGAGACCGACGTACCGCTGGCGACGGCGTGGTGGAACGACTTCGGGGAGCTGGCCGCCGAGATGGCCGGCCGGAGCTCTCCGCACGCCTCGGAGACCCTCACCGAGGACGAGATGGCCCCGCGGGTCGCGGCCGGGCACGTGTGGCTGTGGGAGGACCCGGACGGCACCGTCGTGCACCTGACCCACCACAACGCGCCGGCGTACGGCGTGGTCCGCGTCGGACCGGTGATCACGCCGCGCCAGCACCGGCGGCGCGGCTACGCGAGCGCGGCCGTGGCCCAGGTGTCGGCGCGGATCGTCGCCGCCGGGCACCGGGCCTGCCTGTTCACCGACCAGGCCAACCCGACGTCGAACAAGATCTATGCCGAGGTCGGCTACCGGCCCGTCGTCGACATGGCCAACCTGGTGATCGGCTGAGCTGCCGCTCGGCCTCGCGGGAGGGGCGAGCACCCGTCACCAGGTGAGGACCGCTTTCACGACCGTGCCGGCGTGGACGTCGGCGACCGCGTCGTTGATCTGCTCGAACGGGTAGGTCCGGATCAGCCCGTCGACGTCGAAGGTGCCGGCGGCACGCATCGCCAGCAGCCGCGGCACCATCTCCTGCGGATCGGAGTCGCCCTCGATGGAGCCCATCACCCGCTTGCCGCTCTGGAGCAGGTCGATCGCGTCGATGGCGTACTCGTCGGGTCCCAGGCCGAGCGCGACCAGGGTGCCGCGGATGCCGAGCGACTGTTGGGCCTGCTTGACCACGGCGGAGACCGCCGTGGTGTCGATGCCGTACGTCGCGCCGCCGCCGGTCAGCTCCTTGACCCGCTCGGGGGCGGACTGCTCGCCCAGGGTCGACGGGTTCACGCCGATCGCCCCGAACCGCGCGGCCTCGGCCAGGCGGCTGTCCAGCAGGTCGACCGCGACGATGGTGCCGACGCCCTGCGCGGCCGCGGCCGCGATCGCGGCCAGGCCGACCGCGCCGACGCCGTACACGACGAGGCTGTCGGTGGGTCCGGGCTTGAGCACGTTGAGCACCGTGCCGGCGCCGGTCTGGAAGCCGCAGCCGTACGGCGCGGCCAGCGTCAGGTCGAGGTCCGGGTCGACCACGACGCAGTTGTCGGCGTACGCGATGGCGTGCCGGGAGAACGAGGACTGACCGAAGAAGGACCCGAAGACCGGGGCCCCGTCGCGGGTGTACGTCGTCGAGCCGTCCATCCGCATGCCCATGTAGTTGATCATCAGGCTGAAGTCGCAGTAGCCGACCAGGCCCTCCTGGCACTTGACGCACGACCGGCAGGAGCGGAACGACAGGACCACGTGGTCGCCGACCGCGATGCCGGTGACGTCCGGTCCGACCGCCTCGACGACGCCGGCACCCTCGTGGCCGAAGACGTTCGGGAACATCTCGGCGGGCAGCATCGACCCCATCGTGACGTCGGTGTGGCACAGGCCGGTGGCCACGATCCGCACCAGCACCTCGTCGGCGCGCGGACCCTCCAGCTCCACCTCCTCGAAGGTGAAGGCTGCCCCAGGGGAGTTGACGATCGCGACCGTGGTCTTCATGCCGTCAAACTAGAACCTGTTCTCAGTTCCTGTCACCGGTAGTCCCGACCGTAGGATCGGGTTCGATGTCGACGCCCGCAGACCCCGCCGCCCCCCGCCTCGCCCAGACCGTCGCGGAGGTCGAGGACGCCCTGCTGTCCCGGTGGCCCGAGACGAAGCTCGAGCCGTCCCTGGACCGCATCCGCGCCTTCACCGAGCTGCTCGGCGACCCGCAGGCGGCGTACCCGGTCATCCACCTGACGGGGACGAACGGCAAGACCTCGACCTCGCGGATGATCGACACCCTGCTCCGGGCGCTCGACCTGCGCACCGGGCGGTTCACCAGCCCGCATGTGGAGAAGATGAGCGAGCGGATCTCGGTCGACGGCGAGCCGCTGGACGACGAGGCGTTCGTCGAGGCGTTCAACGACGTGGCGCCGTACACGCACCTGGTCGACGCCTCCGAGGAGCACCCCCTCTCGTTCTTCGAGACCGTCGTCGGGATGGCCTTCGCCGCCTTCGCCGACGCCCCCGTCGACGTGGCCGTCGTCGAGGTCGGGATGGGCGGCTCGTGGGACGCGACGAACGTCGCCGACGGCCAGGTCGCCGTGGTGCTGCCGATCGCCGTCGACCACGCCAAGTACCTCGGCGGCACGCCCGCCGAGATCGCGGTCGAGAAGGCCGGGATCATCAAGCCGGGTTCGTTCGCCGTCCTCGCCCAGCAGGAGCCCGAGGTCGCCACGGTGCTGCTCGAGCGGGCCGCCGAGGTCGGTGCCACCGTGGCCCGCGAGGGCCTGGAGTTCGGTGTCATCTCGAGGGTGCCCGCCGTCGGCGGCCAGGTGGTCTCGCTGCAGGGTCTGCGCGGCCGGTACGACGACGTCTTCCTCCCGCTCTACGGCGCCCACCAGGCCCAGAACGCGGCGGTCGCGCTGGCGGCCGTCGAGGCGTTCGCGGCCCGGGAGCAGCCGCTCGACGACGAGCTCGTCCGCGCGGCGTTCGCCGAGGTGACCTCGCCGGCTCGCCTCGAGATCGTGCGCCGCTCGCCCACGGTGGTGCTCGACTCGGCCCACAACCCGCACGGTGCGGCCGCCTCCGCCGCGGCGATCGAGGACTCGTTCACCTTCTCGCCGCTGATCGGGGTGATCGGCGTGATGGCCGACAAGGACGCCGAGGGCCTGCTCGCGGCCCTGGAGCCGCACCTGGCCCACGTGATCTGCACTCAGAACTCCACCGACCGGGCGATGCCGGCCGAGCAGCTCGCCGCGGTCGCTCGGGAGATCTTCGACGAGGACCGGGTCACCGTCGAGCCGCGGCTCGAGGACGCGATCCACGCCGCCGCGACGCTCGCCGAGGCGGGGGAGGCGCTCGGGTCGCCGCTCGGCTCCGGCGCCGTCCTGGTGACCGGGTCGGTCGTGACCGCGGGCGAGGCGCGGACCCTGCTGCGTCGTCCCGGACGAGGGGAGGGTCGGGCGTGAGCAACGAGCGCGAGCGGTCGCCGCGGCGCGGCATGTGCGCGGCGATCCTCTGCTTGGAGGCGATCGCCCTGGGCCTGACCACCCCGGTGCTCGTCCAGGTCGCCGACGTGTCGCTCGGCACGTCGCTGGCCATCGGGCTCGGCCTGGCCGTCGCCTGCCTGCTGCTGGCCGGCATGCTCCGCAAGGAGTGGGCCTACTCGGCGGGCTGGGTCATCCAGGTCGCCGCCGTCGGGCTCGGGTTCGTGATCCCGCTGATGTTCGTGCTCGGCGGGATCTTCGCGCTGCTGTGGGGCTCCGCCGACCTGCTCGGTCGCCGGATCGAGCGCGAGCGGGCCGCGGCGTTCGCGGCGTTCGACGCGGCCAACCCGCCGACTCCCTAACCCGCCAGCCCCCGCGTGATCGCGACCAGCGCGGCGTCCAGCTCCGCGTCCGTGCAGCCGCCGAACCCGATGATCAGCCCGTGCCGGAGATGGGTCCGGCAGTAGTCCGCCAGCAGCGGTACGTCGAAGCCCGCGGCCCGGGCGGCGGCCTGACCCCGGCGGGCCGCGTCGGCGTCCAGCTCGACGGTGGCGTACATGCCGGCCACCGGCCCGCGCAGCGTGGCCAGGGGCGCGAGCGCGCCCGTCACCCGGGCGGCGCGGTCGGCGTACACGCGGCGTGCGGAGCGGACCACCTTGTCGACGTACCCGTCGCGCAGCAGGGAGAGGAACGCCCGCTGCACCGGCCAGGACGCGGTGTCGTGGGTGACCTGGCGGGTCCGTTCGACGGCGTCGAGCAGGGCGGGTGGCGGGACCAGCCACCCCAGCCGCATGCTCGGGGCGACCGACTTGCTGGCGGTGCCGAGGTAGGCGACGCGGTCGCGGTCGAGGCTGGCCAGGGCGGGCACCGGCGCGACGTCGTACCGGAACTCGGAGTCGTAGTCGTCCTCGACCACCACGGCGCCCGCGCGTCGCGCCGCCTCGAGCAGGCCGAGGCGGGCGCTGCCCGGCATCGTCGGGCCGAGCGGGTGCTGATGGGCCGGGGTCACGTACGCCGCCGCGCAGCCGGCCAGGTCGGTCACGGGGGCCAGCGCCGGCAGGTCCCGCACCTCGCGGCCGGCCAACCTGACCGTCGCGGCCGCGGCGCGGTAGCCCGGGTCCTCGACCGTCACCGGCCCGGGCGGCAGGTCGCCGAGCAGGTGGCGCAGCCCGTCGGTGGTGCCGGCGGTGACCAGCACCTCGTCGGGGTCGACGTCGAGCCCGCGGATGCGGCCCAGGCGCGCCGCGAGCTCGGCGCGCAGCTCGGGCAGGCCGCGCGGGTCGTCGTACCCCCGGGGCGGGCGGGCGGCGGCGACGTCGCGCCAGGCCCGGCGCCAGGACGCGGCGTGCCGCGGGTCGATCCAGGGGGTGCCGGCGTCGAGGCGGACCAGGTCCGCCTCCGGCGCCCGAGGGGTACGGCGGGCCGCGGCCGGTCGCGCGACCGGCCGCCCGGCGGCGACGAAGGTGCCGCTGCCGTGCCGCCCCTCCAGCCAGCCCTCCGCGACCAGCTGGCCGTAGGCCTGCTCGGTCACCGCGCGGGCGACGCCCAGCTCGCCGGCGAGCGCGCGGCTGCTCGGGAGCCGGTCACCGGGGGCGAGCCGGCCGTCGGTCACCTGGTGACGCACCTGGTCGGCCAGTTGAGCGCCGAGCGGACGCGGGTCGGCCCGGTCGAGGGAGACGGCCAGGGTGGTCACGAGTGTCCTGTTCGGATCGTTGGGAATTGGCCCGTGCGTGCAGGCCACTCGTTGGGCCAGTCTAGGACCATGACGACGACCCCCCTCTCGCCGACCGACCGCACCACCGTCAGCCGCGGCCGCAATCGGATGGTGGCCGACCGTGACGAGCTGCACCGGTTCCTGGACGTCGCGCTGGTCGCCCACCTCGGCGTCGTGGTGGGGGAGCACCCGTTGGTGCTGCCGGCCGCCTTCGCGGTCGACGTCGACGGGCCGGACGAGGGCGGCAGCCTCTACGTCCACGGCTCGGTCGCGGCCGGGTGGCTGCGGCAGGCCGCCGGCGCGACCGTCTGCGTGACCGTCACCGAGCTCGACGGGCTGGTCGCCGGTCGCTCGGCGTTCCACCACTCGATGAACTACCGCTCGGCGGTGGTGATTGGGGCGGCCCGGGTCGTCGACGACGAGGCGGAGCGCGCGCACGCGCTGGACCTCATCGTCGACCACATGATCCCCGGGCGGGCGGCCACGCTGCGGCCCAGCACCCGCAAGGAGCTGGCCGCGACGGCGGTGCTCGCCGTACCCCTGCACGAGGCGTCGATGAAGGCCCGGTCCGGGGGGCCGGTCGACGAGCCGAGCGACGTCGAGGCGGGCGTGTGGGGCGGCCACGTCCCGCTGCGGGTGGTCAGCGACGGGGCGGTGTCGGGGGAGGACTCGCACGACCGGGTGCCTGCCGACGTGGTCGCGCGCGCGGCGTCGTACGACGGGCGATAGCCTCCGGGGCATGACCCAGCGCACCCTGGTCCTCCTCAAGCCCGACGCCGTCCGCCGCAGCCAGGTCGGCGAGATCGTCCGCCGCATCGAGGCCAAGGGCTACGCCCTGGTGGCCCTCGAGCTGCGGACCGCGACGCCCGAGCTGCTCGCCGAGCACTACGCCGAGCACGAGGGCAAGCCGTTCTACCAGCCCCTGGTCGACTTCATGCTCTCCGGCCCGCTCGTCGCGATCGTGCTGGAGGGGGAGCGCAGCATCGAGGGCTTCCGCTCCCTGGCCGGCACCACCGACCCGACGGGTGCCGCCCCGGGCACCATCCGCGGCGACCTGGGCCGCGACTGGGGCCTGGCCGTCCAGCAGAACCTCGTGCACGGCTCCGACTCCGAGGAGTCCGCCGCCCGCGAGATCGGCATCTGGTTCCCGAACCTCTGACCCTGTGGACAACATCGCCGAGTCGGCGCACAGGTGCGCCGACTCGGCGGGAACATCCACAGGCTGAGTCACAGGGGTCACGCGAGTCACACGCGTCTCGGCGTGGCGTCCCGGAACGGGGAGCGCTGAAACCTAGGCTCGCTCGCAGGGTCGATCCTGTGCGAGTGCGCTGAGCGCGTGCGGGGAGGCCTCACTTCCCCGACGTACGACGCACCCCTGCGAGGCACCCGGCATGGCGAACAGCTTCTTCGGCCGCGACATGGCCGTCGACCTCGGCACCGCCAACACGCTGGTCTACGTCCGCGGCAAGGGCGTGCTGCTGGACGAGCCGAGCGTCGTCGCGCTGAACGACAAGACCGGCGAGATCCTGGCCGTCGGCCACGAGGCCAAGCGGATGATCGGGCGCACCCCCGACAACATCGCCGCCATCCGGCCGCTCAAGGACGGCGTGATCGCCGACTTCGAGGCGACCGAGCAGATGCTGCGCTACTTCATCCAGCAGGTGCACCGGCGTCGCTACCTCGCCAAGCCCCGGATGGTCATCTGCGTCCCGAGCGGCATCACCGCGGTCGAGCAGCGCGCGGTCAAGGAGGCCGGCTACCAGGCCGGCGCCCGCCGGGTCTACATCGTCGAGGAGCCGATGGCCGCCGCGATCGGCGCCGGGCTCCCCGTGCACCAGGCCACCGGCAACATGGTCGTCGACGTCGGCGGCGGTACGACGGAGGTCGCCGTCATCTCGCTCGGCGGCATCGTCACCAGCCTCTCGATCCGCACCGCCGGCGACGACCTCGACCAGGCGATCGTCGCGTGGATGAAGAAGGAGTACTCGCTGATGCTCGGCGAGCGCACCGCCGAGGAGGTCAAGATGACCCTCGGCTCGGCGTTCCCGCTGCCCGACGAGCCCGAGGCCGAGATCCGCGGCCGCGACATGGTCTCCGGGCTGCCGCGCACCGTCGTGGTCTCCAGTGCGGAGGTCCGTCAGGCGCTCGAGGAGCCGCTGCACGCGATCGTCGACGCCGTCCGCGCGACCCTCGACCAGACTCCGCCCGAGCTGGCCGGCGACATCATGGACCGCGGCATCGTGCTGACCGGCGGGGGTGCGCTGCTCCGCGGCCTCGACGAGCGGCTGCGCCACGAGACCGGCATGCCGGTGCACGTCGCCGAGGACCCGCTGACCTCGGTCGCCCAGGGGGCCGGCCGCTGCGTGGAGGAGTTCGAGGCGCTGCAGCAGGTGCTGGTGACCGAGCCGAGGCGCTACTGATGGCCGCACCCGAGAAGCGCTGGCGCAGCACGGACCGGCTCGACGGCGACCGCCGCCGGCCGCCGACCTCGCTGGTCGTCGCCCTCGTGCTGGCCTGCCTGAGCCTGATGACGCTCGACGCCCGCGGCGGCGACGGCTCGCCGGTCGAGGGAGCCCGTCGCGTCGTCGGCGAGGTCCTCGGCCCGGTCGAGAGCGGGACGACGACCGTGCTGCGGCCGTTCACGTCGGTGCCGGACTGGTTCCGCTCCCGCGACGGGATGCGCGACCAGATCGACGACCTCGAGGCCGAGAACGCCCGCCTCCGCGCCGACGCGAACCGGGCCGACTACGACCGCAACCGCCTTCAGGAGTACGACGCCCTCACGGCCTCCGCCTCCGAGCTCGGGTTCGCCCTGGTCCCGGCCCGCGTGGTCGGCGTGGGCCCGAGCCAGTCCTTCTCCAGCACCGTCACCATCGACGCGGGCTCCGAGGCCGGGCTGCGTGCCGACATGACGGTCCTCAACGACGACGGCCTGGTCGGCCGGGTCCTGCGGGTCACCCGCTCGACCGCCACCGTGCTGCTCCTGGTCGACGGCGACTCGGTCGTCGGCGGCCGGATCGGGCGCAGCATGCAGGTCGGCTTCCTGCACGGTCGCGGCGCGATCGGCGAGGACGCCCGCCTCGACCTCGAGCTGGTCGACGAGTCGGTCGTCCCGGCCGAGGGCGACGCCGTGGTCACCTGGGGCAGCGAGGGCGGCGCGCCGTACGTCGCCGGCGTCCCGGTCGGCAAGGTGACCACCGTTTTCTCCAGCCTCCGCGACTCCTCCCAGCGCGCGGTCATCGAGCCGTACGTCGACTTCGGCTCGCTCGACGTCGTCGGCGTCGTGGTGCCGAGCGGCACGGGCAGCGACCGCGCCGTCATCGAGGCCGACGGGACCATCCAGTGAACGCGCTGCGCGGGACGGTCGCGATGGGCCTGATCGCCGTCGCCCTGGTCCTCCAGGTCACCCTCTTCCCGCACCTGGCCTGGGCCGGCGTGGTCCCCAACCTCTGCCTGCTGGTGGTGGTCGCCTCGGCCCTGGTCCGCGGCACCCAGTTCGCCATGCTGCTCGGCTTCGGCGCCGGGGTGCTGCTCGACCTGGCCCCGCCGGCCGACCACGTCGCGGGCCGCTGGGCCCTCGCGCTGGTCGTGGTCGGGTACGTCGCGGGCCGGATGCGGCCCGACGTACGCCCGACGGCCACGGCCGTGGTGGCCACCGTGGCCGCCTGCTCGTTCGTCGGCACCTCCGTCTTCGCGATCTCCGGGCTGCTGCTGGGCGACACCTCCACCGGCACCGGCGAGCTCCTCGGCGTGATCGCGGTGGCGGTCGTGTGGGACGTCCTGCTCACGCCGCTGGTGCTGCCGCTGGTCGCCACCCTGTTCCGACGTCTCGAGCCCGACCGGGCGTACGCCCGCTGATGGCCGCCTCCGCCGAGGGGTCCCGCCGCAGCCGGCTCCGGCTGGTGGTGGTCCAGGCCCTGGTCTTCTCGCTCTTCGCCACCCTGCTGGGGCGGCTGTACTACCTCCAGGTCGTCACCGGCGACGAGTACACCGCGCAGGCCGCGTCCCAGTCGGTCCGCGAGGTCGTGGTGCAGCCGCAGCGCGGCCTCATCGTCGACGCCCAGGGCCGGCCCCTGGTCACCAACCGCACGTCCTGGGTGATCTCGGTCGACCGCACCGTGCTCGGGCGGATGGGCGAGGAGCGCCGGACCCAGCTGCTCAAGCGGCTCGCCCACGTCGTCGGGGTGGGGAAGGGCCGGATCGAACGCGCGCTGGTCACCTGCGGCGACGACGGGTCGGTCGCGGGCGAGTGCTGGAACGGCTCGCCGTACCAGGCGGTGCCGGTGGCGACCGACGTCCCCCAGGACGTCGCGCTGCGGGTGCTGGAGCAGCCCGAGGACTTCCCGGCGGTGCTGGCCGAGCAGCAGACCGTGCGCGCCTACCCGAAGCCGTTCGGGGTCAACCTGGCCCACGTGCTCGGCTACCTCAGCCCCATCACCGAGGAGGAGTACGACGCCGCGCAGGCCGACGAGGACACCTCCCTGAACGGTGCCTCGACGGTCGGCCGCGCCGGCGTCGAGCAGCAGTACGACGCCTGGCTGCGCGGCATGCCCGGCTACCAGCGGGTGGCCGTCGACTCGATGGGCCGCGTGCTCGGCGACGACGGCGAGGTCGAGGCGGTGCCGGGCAGCACCCTGGTCACCTCGATCGACGCGAAGGTGCAGGGCGTGGTCGAGCAGCAGCTGGCCGCGACCATCGCGCGCCAGCGGGCGACCTACGACCCGGTGACCAAGCGCAACTACGAGGCCGACTCGGGCGCGGCCGTCGTCCTGGAGGCCAGGACCGGCCGGGTGGTGGCGATGGCCAGCCAGCCGACGTACGACCCGGAGGCCTGGGTGGGCGGCATCTCCAAGAAGGAGCTGGCCCGGCTCTACTCCGAGGACGCCGGCACCCCGCTGCTCGGGCGGGCCACCCAGGGCCAGTTCGCGCCCGGGTCGACCTGGAAGCCGTTCATGACGGCCGGCGCGCTGACCCACGGCTACTCCACCGACACCCGGCTGGCCTGCTCCTCGTCGTTCCGGGTCGGCAACCGCGACTTCCACAACCACGAGTCCGCCGCCTACGGCTCGATCGGCTTCGACCGGGCCCTCGAGGTCTCCTGCAACACCTTCTTCTTCCGCGTCGGCTACGACTTCTGGCAGCGGCTCGGCTCCGACGTCGACGACGTCGACGCGAAGGACCCGCTCGTCGACGAGGCCAAGACGTTCGGCTTCGGCTCCGAGACCGGTGTCGACCTGCCGGGCGAGGCCTCCGGGCGGATCGCCGACCGGAAGTGGAAGCGCGCCTACTACGAGCAGATGAAGGACTACTACTGCGGCATCTCCGAGAAGCCGCAGGACGGCAAGACCAGCGACTTCGTCTACAAGTTCGCCCGTGAGTTCTGCGTCGAGGGCTACGCCTACCGGGCCGGCGACGCGGTGAACTTCGCCATCGGCCAGGGCGACACCATCGTCACCCCGCTCCAGCTCGCCCGGGCGTACGGCGCCATCGCCAACGGCGGCACCCTCTACGAGCCGCGGATCGCCAAGGCGGTCGTCGGGCCCGACGGCGAGGTCGTGCGGGAGATCAAGCCGACGAACGCCGGCTCGGTCGGGCTGCCGAAGAAGGTGCTGTCCTACCTCGACACGGCCCTGAAGGGCGTCTCGACGCGCGGCACCATGAACTGGAAGCTGGCCGGCTTCCCGCTCGACCAGGTGCAGATCCGGTCGAAGACCGGCTCGGCCGAGGTCTACGGCAAGCAGTCGACCGGCTGGGTCGCGTCGTACACCGACGACTACGTGGTCGTGATGATGGTCAGCCAGGCCGGCACCGGCTCGGGCTCCAACGGCGAGGCCGTCCGCGCGATCTACGAGGCGCTGTACGGCGTCACGGGCGAGAAGGTCGACCCGAAGAAGACCGCCATCCCCGGCACGGTCGCGCCCGCCACGCTGCCGACGTTCACCGACGACGGGGCGATCCTGCCGCCGGCCCGCAAGAAGAAGGGCACGAAGTGAGCTCCTCCCGCGCGCCCCGCATCGACTGGCTGCTGATGGTGGCCGTCCTCGCCCTGGTGGTCCTCGGCACCGTGCTGGTCTGGTCGGCCACCTCGGCCCGCGACGACCTCACCGGCGGCGACCCCGCGGCGTACCTGCGCAAGCAGGTCGTCAACGTGGCCATCGGCCTGGTGCTGATGCTGGTCGTGATCGCGGCCGACCATCGGTGGGTCCGGATGGTCGCGCCGGTCGTCTACCTCGCCTCGATCGCCGGCCTGGTGCTGGTGCTGACCATGGGCACCGTCGTGAACGGGTCGAAGTCGTGGCTGATGGTCGGCGGGATGTCGATCCAGCCGGCCGAGTTCGCCAAGCTGGCGGTGGTCATCGGGATGGCCCTGGTGCTCGCCGAGCGGGCCGCCGGGCAGTGGCGGGCGCGGGTCGGTCTCACCGACGTGGTGCTGATGCTGGTCGTCGCCGGCGTCCCGGCCGCGCTGATCGTCCTGCAGCCCGACCTCGGGACCATGCTGGTGCTGAGCGCCGTCGTCTTCGGCGTCCTGGGCGTCTCGGGCGCTCCACGCCGCTGGCTGGTCCTGCTCGCGGCGGGCGCGGTCACCGCCGCCTTCGCCGCGGTCTCGGCCGGGCTGCTCAAGGCCTATCAGGTCGACCGCTTCATGGCGTTCACCAACCCCGGCCTCGACCCGCGCGGCGCCGGCTACAACGTCGAGCAGGCCCGGGTCGCGATCGGCAGCGGCGGGCTCTTCGGGCAGGGCCTCTTCGACGGCTCGCAGACGCGCTCCGGCTTCGTGCCCGAGCAGCACACCGACTTCATCTTCACCGTCGCCGGGGAGGAGCTCGGGCTGGTCGGGGCCGGTGCGCTGATCGCCCTGCTCGGCGTGGTGCTCTGGCGGGCGCTGCGCATCGCCACCCGCACCGACGACGTCTTCGGCCGGGTCGCGGCCGCGGGCATCGCCTGCTGGTTCGGCTTCCAGGCCTTCCAGAACATCGGCATGTGCCTCGGCATCATGCCCGTCACCGGCGTCCCGCTGCCGTTCGTGTCGTACGGCGGCAGCTCGATGTTCGCGGGCATGCTCGCCGTGGGCCTGCTCCAGAACATCCACCTGCGCACCACCACGCCCGCGCCCACCCGCTACACGATGGCCGCGGACCGGCCGGTGCGGCTGGTCAGCTCGCGCTGACCGTGCCGTGCGGCGCCACCACCGCCCGCCCGGACAGCTCGCCGGCCTCCAGACGCCGGTAGGCCTCCAGCGCGTCGTCGAGCTCGAAGACCTCGACGTCGGGGGTGATCCGGCCGGCGCGGTAGAGGGCGACGACCTCGTGCAGCTCCTCGATGGTGCCCCAGTAGGTGCTGGTCAGCTCGACCTCGTACGGGACGCCGTAGAAGCCCCACTCGTAGGTGCCGCCCGCGATGCCGACGACGGTGACCCGGCCCTGGAGGGCGACGCTGGCCATCGCGAGCGCGATGGTGGGGGCGGCGCCGACGAAGTCGAAGACCGCGTCCACGCCGCGCCCGCCCGTGATGTCCCGGATCGCGGCGGCCTGGTCCGGCCCGCCCGGCACGGTGACGGCCCCCGACTCCTCGGCCCGGCGCATCGCGTCCGGCTTCGTGTCGGTCGCGATCACGGTGGCGCCGGTGAGGGCCCGGATGATCTGTACGCCGAGCTGCCCCAGACCGCCCAGCCCGATGACCAGGGCGGTCGCCCCGCCCTTCTGGAGCACGGGCAGCGACTTCTTGATCGCGTGGTACGGCGTCAGTCCCGCGTCGCTCAGCGGCGCCGCGGCGACCGGGTCGGCGTCGCCCAGCGGGACCAGGTTGCGGGCGGGCACGGCGACGTACTCCGCCATGCCGCCGTCGCGTCCGAGGCCGGCGGCGAGGTGGGGCATGGTGGCGGCGTTCTCGCAGTAGGTGTCCTGGCCGCGTGAGCAGGCGGGGCAGTGGCCACAGCCCATCGGGCCGTAGACGAGGTACGCCGCGCCGACCTCGATCCCGGCGCCCACCCCGGGGCCGATCTCCTCGACCCAGCCCGAGCTCTCGTGACCGAGCACGAAGGAGGGCCGCAGCTGCGCCGGGCCGTGCTCCTCGTCGAACTCCCGGAAGACGGCCACGTCCGAGTGGCAGGCCCCGGCCCCCGCGACCTTCAGCAGCACCTCGCCCGGTCCCGGGGTCGGCTTCTCCACCTCGGTGAGGACGGGGGCGGACTGGTACTTCTCGAACACCACGGCGCGCATGGGACTGCCTTTCCGACAACTGTTGTTTATTGTCGAGCGTACTCCCGGCGCCGAGGGTCCCGAGGGCGGCCTACGGCTGGATCGACAGGAACACGAACGCCGCGAGCAGCACCAGGTGGACCACGCCCTGCAGGGCCTTCGCCCGACCCTGGGCGACGGTGAAGGTCGAGACGGCGACGGTCAGCATGAGCAGCACCAGGTGGGTGGGCTCCAGGCCCAGCTCCAGCGGACCGTCCAGCCAGATCGAGGCGACCGCGATGGTCGGGATGGTCAGGCCGATCGACGCCATCGCCGAGCCGTAGGCCAGGTTGAGGCTGATCTGCACCCGGTCGCGGTTGGCGTTGCGCACCGCCGCGATCGACTCGGGGGCCAGCACCAGCAGGGCGATCACGACGCCGACGACGCCGTACGGGAAGCCGAGGCTCCTCACGCCGTCCTCGATGGTGGGGGAGAGCAGCTTGGCCAGGCCGACCACGGCGACCAGGGCGACCACGAGCAGCCCCAGGCTGAGCCAGGCCTCGCGGACCGGCGGCGGGTCGGCGTGGCCGTCCTCGTCCTCGTCGAGGAGGCCGGTCACCCGGCCGAACTCGTCGCTGCTGACCGGCAGGAAGAAGTCGCGGTGCCGCACGGTCTGGGTGAACACGAAGGCGCCGTAGAGCACCAGTGAGGCGACGGCCGCGAAGGCCAGCTGGGAGCCGGAGTACTGCAGTCCTTGAGCGGAGGTCGTGAAGCTCGGCAGGACCAGGGTCACGCCGGCCAGGACCACGACGGTCGAGAGGGCCGAGCCGGTGCCCGAGGCGTTGAAGCTGACCAGGTGGTGGCGCAGCGCCCCGACCAGGAGCGCGATGCCGACGATGCCGTTGAGGGTGATCATCACGGCCGCGAAGACCGTGTCGCGCGCATAGGTGCTGGTGCCCTCGCCGCCGCCGGTCATCAGCATCACGATGAGGCCGACCTCGATCACGGTGACCGCGACGGCGAGGATCAGCGACCCGAACGGCTCGCCGACCCGGTGCGCGACGACCTCGGCGTGGTGGACCGCGGCAAGGATGGCGCCGACCAGCAGGGCGGCGATCACGGTCAGCACCACGGGGCTCTCGTGGTTCGCCCAGGTGGCCGCGAGCACGACCACCGCGGCGATCGGGACCGCGACCGTCCACTGGAATCTGCCCCGCACAGCCGTCGTACTCATGCGCCGAACACTACGGAAGCACTAGCATCGTTGCCGATGGCAACCACTCCCGCGGACCCCGGCACCGAGTACTCGCACGCCCAGATCGTCACGATCCTGTCCGGCCTGATGATGGGCATGTTCCTCGGCGCGCTCGACCAGACGATCGTGAGCACGTCGATCCGGACGATCGCCGACGACCTGCAGGGCCTGTCCGTGCAGGCGTGGGTGACGACGGCGTACCTCATCACCGCCACCGTCACGACGCCGATCTACGGCAAGCTCGGCGACCTCTACGGCCGCAAGAAGCTGTTCATGTTCGCGATCTCGCTGTTCGTGCTGGGCTCCGCGCTCTGCTCGTTCGCGACGTCGATGTACCAGCTCGCGGCGTTCCGGGCCTTCCAGGGCCTGGGCGCCGGCGGCCTGTTCACCCTGGTGCTGGCCATCGTGGGCGACATCGTGTCCCCGCGGGAGCGGGCCCGCTACACCGGCTACTTCATGGCCATGTTCGGGACGTCGAGCGTGCTCGGACCGGTCGTCGGCGGGTTCTTCGCGGGCCGCGACGAACTGCTCGGCATGGCCGGCTGGCGCTGGGTCTTCCTGGTCAACGTGCCCATCGGCATCGCGGCGCTCGCCGTCGTCTTCCGCACCCTCCACGTCCACCGCACGCCCCGGCCGGCCGGCGCCGTACGCATCGACTGGTGGGGCGCGCTGGCCCTGGTCGTGGGACTGGTGCCGCTGCTGACCGTCGCCGAGCAGGGCCGCGACTGGGGCTGGGGCTCCGGTCGCTCGCTGGCCTGCTTCGTCGTGGCCGCGGTCGGCCTGGTCGGCTTCTGGTACGTCGAGCGCCGCATCGGCGACGCCGCGCTCATCCCGCTGAAGCTGCTCCGGGTCCGCGCGATGGCGGTCACCCTGGGCGCGAGCGTGGTCATCGGCGTCGCGATGTTCGGCGGCATGATGATCCTGCCGCTCTACATGCAGATCGTGCACGGCGCGTCACCGACCGAGTCGGGATTCCTGATGCTCCCGCTGGTGGCCGGCCTGATGACCGCCTCGATCGGCTCCGGACAGGTCATCTCGCGCACCGGCCACGTGCGACTCTTCCCGATCGTGGGCTCGGCCCTCGTCGTGGTCGGTCTGCTGCTGCTCTCGCTGACCAGCGCCGACACCTCCCTCGCCTTCGTGGCGCTGTTCATGTTCGTGCTGGGTCTCGGGCTGGGACAGTGCATGCAGCCGCTGCTGCTCATCGCGCAGAGCTCGGTGCCGCCGAGCGCCATCGGCGTCGCCACGAGCTCGGCGACCTTCTTCCGCCAGATCGGCGGCACCCTCGGCGTCGCCGTCCTGCTGTCGGTGCTGTTCTCGACCGTCGGCGGCAACATCTCGTCCGCGATCGACGAGGCGCAGGACGAGCCGGCCTTCCAGCAGGCACTGCGCGACGACCCCGACGCGCTGTCGCCCGAGGTCCTGGAGCAGGTGCAGGACGACTCCTCGATCATCGACCGGATGGACCCCGCCGTCGCCCACCCGTTCAAGGTCGGCTTCGCCGAGTCGATGGACACCGTCTTCCTGATCTCGGCCGGGGTCGGCGTCGTGGCGTTCCTGCTGCTCCTGCTGATGCCGGCGGTCGAGCTGCGCGCCACCTCCGCGCAGGCGGCCGCCCGCTCCGACGAGTCGGTCGAGCCACCCGTCTGACGGTAGGCTGGGGGTTTCGCTCACCCGTCTCTGCGAGGTTCCCGCATGTCCGCGCCTGCGTCCGTCTTCCCCCGGCTCGAGCCGCTGCTGCCGTCGGTGTCCAAGCCGATCCAGTACGTCGGCGGCGAGCTGAACTCGACGGTCAAGGAGTGGGACTGCGCTCCCGAGGGCGAGACCGTCCGCTGGGCGCTGATGTACCCCGACGCCTACGAGGTCGGCCTGCCCAACCAGGGCGTCCAGATCCTCTACGAAGTGCTCAACGAGCGCGACTGGATCGTCGCCGAGCGCACCTACTCGGTGTGGCCCGACATGGAGGCCGTGCTGCGCGCCGGTGACGCGCAGGGCCCGATCCCGCAGTTCACCGTCGACGCCCACCGCCCGGTGCGCTCGTTCGACGTCTTCGGCCTGAGCTTCTCCACCGAGCTCGGCTACACCAACATGCTGACCGCGCTCGACCTGGCCGGGATCCCGCTGCACGCCGCGGACCGCACGGACGAGGACCCCGTCGTGCTCGCCGGCGGGCACGCCGCGTTCAACCCCGAGCCGATCGCCGACTTCCTCGACGCGGCCGTCCTCGGCGACGGCGAGGAGGTCGTGCTCGCGATCTCCGAGGTGGTGCGCGACTGGAAGGCCGAGGGCCGACCGGCCGGCGAGATGGGCTCCGGCCGTGACGAGCTGCTGCGGCGGCTCGCGGTCAGCGGCAACATTTACGTCCCCCGCTTCCACGACGTCACCTACGCCGCCGACGGCTCGATCGAGGCCGTCGTCCCCAACCGGCCGGGCATCCCGCACCGGGTGCGCAAGCACACCCTCATGGACCTCGACGCCTGGCCCTACCCGGCCAAGCCGCTGGTGCCGCTCGCCGAGACCGTCCACGAGCGGTTCTCCGTCGAGATCTTCCGCGGCTGCACGCGTGGCTGCCGGTTCTGTCAGGCCGGCATGATCACCCGACCGGTGCGCGAGCGGTCCATCGAGACCATCGGCGCCATGGTCGAGAACGGCATCCGCAAGTCCGGCTTCGAGGAGGTCGGGCTGCTCTCGCTGTCGAGTGCCGACCACACCGAGATCGGCGAGGTCGCCAAGGGCCTGGCCGACCGCTACGAGGGCTCCAACGTCTCGCTCTCGCTGCCCTCGACCCGGGTCGACGCGTTCAACATCTCGCTGGCCAACGAGTTCTCCCGCAACGGCCGCCGCTCGGGCCTGACCTTCGCGCCCGAGGGCGGCTCGGAGCGGATGCGCAAGGTGATCAACAAGATGGTCACCGAGGAGGACCTGATCCGCACCGTCGCGGCGGCGTACTCCCACGGCTGGCGGCAGGTGAAGCTCTACTTCATGGTCGGGCTCCCCACCGAGACCGACGAGGACGTCCTCCAGGTCGCCGACCTGGCCCGGAAGGTGATCGCCAAGGGCCGCGAGGTCACCGGCCACAACGACATCCGGTGCACGGTCTCCATCGGTGGGTTCGTGCCCAAGCCGCACACGCCGTTCCAGTGGGCCGCCCAGCTCGATGTCGAGACCACCGACGAGCGGCTGCGCAAGCTGCGCGACACGGTGCGCGCGGACAAGAAGTTCGCCCGGGCGATCGGCTTCCGCTACCACGACGGCAAGCCGGGCGTGATCGAGGGACTGCTGTCCCGCGGCGACCGTCGGGTCGGGGCGGTCATCGAGCAGGTGTGGCGCGACGGTGGGCGGTTCGACGGCTGGAGCGAGCACTTCTCCTACGACCGCTGGATCGCCGCCGCCGAGTCCGCGCTCGCCGGTACCGGCGTCGACCTCGACTGGTTCACCACGCGCGAGCGCGGGTACGACGAGGTGCTGCCCTGGGACCACCTCGACTCCGGCCTCGACAAGGACTGGCTCTGGGCCGACTGGGAGGACGCCCTCGACCCCGACTCGATCGACGTCGAGGACTGCCGCTGGACGCCTTGCTACGACTGCGGCGTCTGCCCCGAGATGAACACCGAGATCCAGGTCGGTCCGACCGGGAAGACGCTGCTGCCCCTCAGCGTGGTCTGACCTCGGGGCTCAGCCGAGCTTCTCGGTCAGCTGCTCCCCGTCGGCGCGGACGGCCACGCAGGCGACGGCGTCGCCGGTCTCCGGGCTGGTGTCCTGGGTGAGGCCGTAGATCTCGATCTCCTCCGGATCGAGGGTGGCCATCAGGCCCGGCTCGACCAGGGGCGTGCAGTCGATCCCGTCGGACGCGGCCGACGCCTGGGCTGCGGTGAGCGTGGAGGTGGCCACGACCTGGCCGTCGTGGTCGCCGCTGCACGACACCTTGTCGATCAGGCCGATCGAGTCGGAGCTGGCGTCGGTCAGGTTCTCGGCGTCGATGCACTGGCCGGTCTCGAGGTTGTCGATCGACTGCTCCTCGACGAAGTCCGCGGCCAGCACGATGACTCCGACGGTCGCGAGCATCACCAGGACGCTGATGACCAGCGCGGCGATGGCCAGGCCCTTGCCGTGGTTGCGGCCGTCCTTGCCGCGCACCAGCACCACGATGGCCAGCACGATCGCCACGACGCCCGCGACGAAGGTGCAGGCCAGGAACGACAGCACCAGGGCGGCGATGGCCATCCCCTTGGAGGGCTGGTCCTGGCCCGGCCCGCCGGGGCCGCCCGGGTAGGCGCCGTACGGCTGGGCGTAGGGCTGCTGGGGTGCGCCGTACGCCGGCTGCTGCGGGGCGCCGTACGGGTTGCCGTAGGCGGGAGGCTGCGCTGCCGGCGCGCCGTACGTCGGCGGCTGCTGGGTCGGCGGGATCGGCGGCGGCGTGGCGCCGCCCGGCTCGTCCGACGGCTCGGGGGTGCCGGGGTACGGCGGGGGCTGGGTCACGGGCGGAACGTTATCGCCTCGACGGCTCCACCGAGGTCGACCCGGCGAGCTCATCCTCGAGGTGCCGCGGTCGGGCCAGCCGGAGACCGACGAGGAGCTGCGGCACAGTCAGGGCGACGAGGACGACCAGCGGGACCGTCCAGCCGCCGGACGCGTCGTGCAGCAGCCCGATCCCGAACGGCCCGAGGCCGGCGATCAGGTAGCCGGTCGCCTGAGTGAACGCCGAGAGCGCCGCGGTGCCCTCGGCGGTCCGCGAGCGCAGCCCGATCAGGGTCAGGATCAGGGGGAACGTCGTGGTCCCGATCCCGACCAGGAGCGCGGCCGGCACCGCGAGCGTGTGCGGGGCGAGGATCAGCAGCAGGTAGCCGAGCGGGTAGCAGCCGACGACCGCGACCAGCATCCGCCGCGGGTCGCGGGAGCGACCCAGGACCGCCGGCAGCCACAGCGAGAAGGGGATGGCCGTGGCGGCGAGCAGCCCGACCAGCACGCCCGCGGTCGTCGCCGAGTAGCCGCTGTCGCGCCACAGGGTCGCGAACCAGCCGAAGACCGCGTACGCCTGCAGGGACTGCAGTCCGAAGAAGCCGGCCATCGCCCAGCCGAGCCGGGTGCGGGCCACGTCGGTGAAACCGACCCGGTGTGGTGCGGGCTCCAGGGCCCGGTCCCGCGCGGCCAGCCCGACCCACGGCAGCACCGCCAGCAGCGCGAGCGCCGCCCAGGTGCCCAGTCCGGCGCGCCAGCCGCCGAAGGTGTCCGAGATCGGCACGGTCAGCACCAGGGCCGCGGTCAGCCCGACGGACAGGACGGTCGTGTAGAGGGCGGTCACCGGCCCCACGCGGTCGGGGTAGTGCAGCTTGACCAGCGACGGCAGCAGCACGTTCGCGACCGCCATCCCGGCCAGCGCGAGCATCGAGAGGGCGAGGAAGACCGGCTCGCTGGAGGTCGCCGTACGCCCGGCCAGGCCGGCGACCAGGGCGAGCAGCGCCAGCAGCGTCGTCCGGTGCACGCCCACGCGGCGGGCCGCCGCCGGTGCGAGCGCGCCGAAGCAGGCGAAGGCCAGCACCGGCAGCGAGGTGAGCAGACCGGCCGCGGCGGGCGACATCGAGAAGGCCGCCCGGAGCTCGTCGAGGATCGGTCCGACGCTCACCGCCGCGGGCCGGAGGTTCACCGACAGCAGCACCAGCCCGACGAGGAACAGGGGGACGGCGCGGCGGGACACCCGGCCGATGCTGCCACCCGGCAGGATGGCGGCGTGCGGCACCTCCCCGACACCGAGCGCCGGTCCCGCCTGGCCCGCCGTCACGGCCTGGCCGGGGACGCGGGCCTGCCCGACGTGGTGTCCGCGACCCGTGCGCTGACTGTCCTGCACGCGACCGAGGCACCGAGCGTCCACCTGGCCCTGTGGGCCCGGGTCCCCGGAGTATCCGTCGCCGACGTCGACCGCGCCCTGTACGACGACCGCACGCTGGTCAAGCAGCTCGCGATGCGCCGTACCCTCTTCGTCTTCCCGCGGGACCTGCTGCCGGCCGCGTGGGGGAGCGCCTCCGCACGGGTCGCCCGCGCGCACGGCGTACGGCTCGAGAAGGACGTCGCGCTCGGGGGACTCGCGGCCGACGGTCCCGCGTGGCTCGCCGAGGCCCGCGCCGCGATCCTCGACCTGCTGGCCGACGGCCGCGAGCTGTCCGCCCAGCAGGTCCGCGAGCAGACGCCCCTCGCCGCGGGCAAGGTGGTCCTGGGCAGCGGGAAGTGGGCCCAGGAGGTCCAGGTCACCCCGCGCGTGCTCACCCAGCTCGGCCTCGAAGGGGCGGTGGTGCGCGGCCGCAACGCCGTCCACTGGCGCACGTCCCGGCCGCTGTGGACGGCGATGGAGGCCTGGCTGGGGGAGCGGCCCGATCCGCTCCCCGAGGCCGAGGGGTACGTCGAGCTGGTCCGACGCTGGCTGCGGACCTTCGGGCCCGGGACCGAGGCCGACCTCGTCTGGTGGCTGGGGGCCACGAAGTCCGCCGTCCGGCTCGCGCTGGCCGAGATCGACGCCGTCGCGGTCTCGCTCGACGGTGGGAGGACCGGCTGGCTGCTCCCCGAGGACGTCGCCCCCGAGCCTGCGGTGGCGCCGTGGGCCGCGCTGCTGCCGGTGCTGGACCCGACGGTGATGGGCTGGAAGGAGCGCGGCTTCTACCTCGGCGAGCACGCGCCGCACCTCTTCGACAGCGCGGGCAACGCCGGCACCACCGCGTGGTGGGACGGACGGATCGTGGGCTGCTGGGTCCAGGACCCCGACGGGGTCGTGGAGGTCCGGCTGCTCGAGGACCTGCCGGCCGCGGGGCGGGCCGCCCTCGACGAGGAGGCGGTCCGCCTCACCCGGTGGCTGGACGGCCACCGGATCAGCACGGTGTACCCCTCGGTGGCGATGCGGGCCCGCGACCGCGCGTAGCCTTGGCCGGTGCGTCAGCAACCCGAGCAGCAGGCTCCACCGGTCCAGCGACTCCGGATCCGGTACGCCAAGCGCGGCCGTCTCCGGTTCACCAGCCACCGTGACTTCAGTCGGGCCTTCGAGCGGGCGGTCTTTCGGGCCCGGCTGCCGATGGCCTACTCGTCGGGCTTCAACCCCCACCCGCGGATCTCGTACGCCGGCGCCGCGCCGACCGGGTCGGCGAGCGAGGCGGAGTACCTCGAGATCGGGCTGGCCCAGGTCGTCGACCTCGTCGAGGTCCGGGTCGCCCTCGAGGAGGCGCTCCCGGACGGGCTGGACGTGGTCGCGATCGCCGAGTCCCCGGGCGGGTCGCTGAGCGACCTGCTGGAGGCCAGCAACTGGACCCTCGATGTCGCGGCCGACCCCGAGGCCGCTGCGGCGGCGGTCGAGGCGTTCCTGGCCGAGGAGTCCGTGAGCGTCGAGCGGATGACCAAGAAGGGACTGCGTGAGTTCGACTGCCGGGGCGCGGTGGTCAGCCTGACGGCCGGCCCGCGGGACGGCGGTGCCCGGCTCGACCTGGTGCTGCGGCACGGGGTGCCCTCGGTCCGACCCGACGACGTGCTGACCGGGCTCCGGTCCGTGGCCGGGCTGGAGGCCGGGCAGGCCCCGCGGCTGACCCGGGTCGCGCAGGGTCCGCTCGGGGCGGACGGCACGGTCGGCGACCCGCTCGGCGGGTCGAGTTAGCGGACATTCACGACCCGTGTGCGATACTCGCCACGGTCGATGACGCGCGGAAGCCTCCGCCGGAACCGATCCGACGACGTTCTCGCCGGTCCCAGAGAAGGGGCGGCACGGCGGGTGCAGGTCGTCGCCAGACCGCGACGCGGCTCGGCAGGCTCGGTGACAGCGGGTCGGCCACACCGTCCCGGACAGGGGACGGGGCCCAGCGACCGCGGCAGGTGACGTATCGGCTCCCGGCGGCGCACACGCGGAGGGGGTCGCCGCCACCGCCAGGCTTTGCGCCGACGGCCCTGAGCTCGCGGGTCGCGGTGCACGACACCCGCCCCGTCCCGGGACGGGCCCGAGGAGCAGCACATGCCCGACGACATCACCCCCACCGAGTCCGCGGCCCAGACGCCGGCCGAGACCCAGGCCGAGGCGCCCGCCAAGAAGGCCGCGGCCAAGAAGGCGCCCGCCAAGAAGGCTGCGGCGAAGAAGGCGCCGGCCAAGAAGGCCGTCGCCAAGAAGGCCCCGGCCAAGCGGGCCGCGAAGAAGGCCGCGGCCGCCCCCGCCGACGCTCCGGCCGAGCTCCCGCTCGACGTCCCGGTCGACGCCGCTCCGGTCGACGCCGCTCCGGTCGAGGCCGCTCTCGAGCCGGCCACCGACGCGCCGGCGCCGGACGAGGCACCCGCCGCGCCGGCCAAGAAGACCGCCCGCAAGGCCGCCGCGAAGAAGGCCCCGGCCAAGCGCGCGGCCAAGAAGACCGCGGCCGCGCCGGCCGCCGAGGCCGAGCCGGACCCCGTCGTCGAGGCGACGCCGGTGGTCGAGCCCGCGCCCGAGGCCGCCTCGGACACTCCCGTCGCCCCCGGCGTGGCCCCGCTGTTCCAGGCGCCGGTGGTCACGACGACCCGGACCCGCCGTACCCGCAAGACGGCCGCCAAGAAGGCTGCCGCTCCCGCGCCGGAGCCGGCTCCCGAGGAGGAGACCGAGGAGGCCGCGGCCGAGGTGGCCGCCGCGTCCACGGACGAGGTGACCTTCGACGACCTCCTCTCCGAGGAGCAGCCCGCCACGGAGACGCCGGCGGACCCCGACGAGCAGGACGACGACCAGGACGTCGAGACGGACGCCGCCGACGGTGACGAGGACGGTGACGACGACGGCGACGACGAGCAGGGCGAGGGCTCCGGTGGCGGCCGTCGCCGGCGCCGTCGCGGCGGCCGCCGCCGCCGCAAGAGCGGCGACTCCGGGGGCGAGGACAAGGCCGGCGACAAGGCCGCCGACTCCTCCGAGGAGTCCGGGGACGACAGCGGCTCCGGTCCGGCCGACGAGCAGGAGGAGTCCTCCGGCGAGGGCAGCTCGCGTCGGCGGCGCCGCCGTCGCCGGCAGGGCGACGACAGCGGCGAGGGCGGTGACGACCCCGAGAACACCGTGACCCGGGTTCGCCGTACCCGCAACGCCGAGGACGAGATCACCTCCCTCCAGGGCTCGACCCGCCTGGAGGCCAAGAAGCAGCGCCGCCGGGAGGGCCGTGAGGCCGGCCGGCGCCGGGCGCCGATCGTCAGCGAGGCCGAGTTCCTGGCCCGCCGCGAGGCGGTCGACCGGGTCATGGTGATCCGCCAGCGCGACGAGCTGACCCAGATCGGCGTCCTCGAGGACAAGGTCCTCGTCGAGCACTACGTCGCCCGCGAGTCGCAGACCTCGCTGATCGGCAACGTCTACCTCGGTCGCGTGCAGAACGTGCTGCCCTCCATGGAGGCGGCCTTCATCGACATCGGCAAGGGCCGCAACGCGGTCCTCTACGCCGGCGAGGTCAACTGGTCGGCCCTCGGCCACAAGGACGGCCAGCCGCGCAAGATCGAGTCGGTCCTCTCCTCGGGCCAGTCGGTCCTGGTGCAGGTCAGCAAGGACCCGATCGGCCACAAGGGGGCCCGGCTCACGAGCCAGGTCAGCCTGGCCGGCCGCTTCCTGGTCTACGTGCCCGACGGCACCACCAGCGGCATCTCGCGCAAGCTGCCCGACACCGAGCGGACCCGGCTGAAGACCCTCCTGAAGGAGATCGTCCCGGACAGCGCGGGCGTCATCGTGCGCACCGCGGCCGAGGGTGCCTCCGAGGAGGAGCTCACCCGCGACGTCGAGGTCCTCAAGGCCCGCTGGGAGGACATCGAGAAGAAGGCCAAGGGCGGCGCGCCCCAGCTCCTGTACGGCGAGCCCGACCTGACCCTGAAGGTCGTCCGCGACCTGTTCACCGAGGACTTCGGCAAGCTGGTCATCGAGGGCGACGACGCCTGGGAGACCGTGAGCGGCTACGTCGCCCACGTCGCCCCCGACCTGCAGGACCGCCTGGAGCGGTTCACACCGGGCGAGAACGGCAAGGACGTGTTCGCGGTCCACCGCATCGACGAGCAGATCGCCAAGGCGCTGGACCGCAAGGTCTGGCTGCCCTCCGGCGGCTCGCTGGTCATCGACCGCACCGAGGCGATGACGGTCGTCGACGTCAACACCGGCAAGTTCACCGGTTCCGGGGGCAACCTCGAGGAGACGGTGACCAAGAACAACCTCGAGGCCGCCGAGGAGGTCGTGCGCCAGCTCCGGCTGCGCGACATCGGTGGCATCATCGTCGTCGACTTCATCGACATGGTCCTGGAGTCCAACCGCGACCTGGTGCTGCGCCGCCTGGTCGAGTGCTTGGGCCGCGACCGGACCCGTCACCAGGTCGCCGAGGTCACCTCGCTGGGCCTCGTGCAGATGACCCGCAAGCGGATCGGCACCGGCCTCCTGGAGGCGTTCGGCGAGAACTGCGAGCACTGCCACGGCCGGGGCGTCGTCGTGCACGACCACCCGGTCGAGTCCGGTGGCCGCGGCGACGACGGTGGCTCCGGCTCGAGCGCCGGCTCCGCAGGCGGTGGCCGTGGTGGTCGCCGTCGCGGACGTGGTCGCGGTGGTGACGAGGGCTCCGCTGCTCCCGCCCCGCAGCCGCCCAAGCCCCCCACGCCGGCCGACGTGGCCGCGATGGCCCGTCAGGACGCCGCGGCCGCGGAGGACTCCGCCGCCGAGCCCGCCGTCGAGCTTGCCGCCGACACGGCCGTGGAGGCTGCCTCCGAGCCCGAGGCCCCCCAGGTCGTGACCCGGACCCGGGGTCGTCGTGGCGGTCGCGGCGGTGGTCGGACCGAGTCCGCCCCCGAGGCGGTCGAGGCCGAGCCGACGGCCGAGCCGGTCGAGGCCACCCCCGAGCAGGTCGCTGAGCCGGTCGTGGAGCCGGTCGTGGAGACCCCGGCCGAGCCCGAGGCCCCGAAGGTCGTCACCCGGACCCGCAGCCGTCGTGGCGGCCGCGGCGGTGGCCGGACCGAGTCCGCCCCGGAGGCGGTCGAGGCCGAGCCGACGCCCGAGCCGGTCGAGGCCACCCCCGAGCAGGTCGCCGAGCCGGTCGTGGAGCCGGTCGTGGAGACCCCGGCCGAGCCCGAGGCCCCGAAGGTCGTCACCCGGACGCGCCGGCGCAGCGCCAACCGCCCTGCCGGCCAGCCCGAGGCGGCGACCGTGCCCGTGGAGCCGATCGTCGTCGAGTCGGCGCCGGTGCCCGAGCCCGAGGAGCAGGCCGAGCCCGCCGCTCCGGCGACGGCGCCCGAGCCCCCCAAGGTCGTCACCCGGACCCGTGGGCGCGCGGCCAACCGGCCGGCGGGCCCGCCCGTCGACGAGTCGGCGGCGATCGAGCCCGAGACCGGGGAGGCCGAGGACGGCGAGGACACCCCGGTGATCGAGCACGTGCCCGTGAAGAAGAAGGGCACCCGCAAGCGGTAGGCGGTGCGGGGCCGGCCGCCGAATTGCTGTGGCCGGTCCCCATCCGTACTATTGACCCTCGGTGCGTTCATGCGTGCCGCTCTGCGTGGCCCACCGCTGATCCAAGCGGACGGTCGGCGCCCCGGAGCATGCTGCAGGCTGAACGAACCACCCGAAGCTAGACGAGATTCGACGAAGGAGACCGCGGTGTACGCGATCGTGCGCGCTGGCGCCAAGCAGCAGAAGGTTGCCGTGGGCGACGTCATCGAGATCGACAAGGTGACGACCGGGGTCGGCGAGACGCTGACGCTGCCCGTCGTCCTCGCCGTCGACGGCGAGACCGTCACCTCCGACGCGTCGGCCCTCGACAAGGCCTCGGTGACCGTCGAGGTCCTCGGCGCCACCAAGGGCCCGAAGATCATCATCCAGAAGTACAAGAACAAGACCGGCTACAAGAAGCGCCAGGGCCACCGCCAGAAGTACACCCAGGTCAAGGTCACCGACATCTCCCTCTGAGCGACCGCTCGGGCAGCAACCCAAAAGGACTGAACTCATGGCACACAAGAAGGGCGCCGCGTCCACCAAGAACGGTCGCGACTCCAACTCGCAGCGCCTCGGCGTGAAGCGGTACGGCGGTCAGCTCGTCAACGCGGGCGAGATCATCGTGCGCCAGCGGGGCACCCACTTCCACCCGGGCGCCAACGTGGGCCGTGGCGGCGACGACACGCTGTTCGCGCTGGCCGCCGGTGCGGTCGAGTTCGGCACCCGTCGGGGTCGCCGGGTCGTCAGCATCGTCCCGGGCGCGTGAGCTGACGCTCACCCCCACCTGCAGCACCGAAGGGCGTCCCGTTCCGGGGCGTCCTTCGTCCATTTCATGAGCAGTTGAGAGCAAGGAACCAACCATGGCCGTCCCCACCTTCGTCGACGAGGTGACGCTGCACATCAGCGCCGGTCGGGGCGGCCACGGCGTGGCCTCGGTCCACCGTGAGAAGTTCAAGCCGCTCGGGGGGCCCGACGGCGGCAACGGCGGCCCGGGCGGGTCGGTGGTGCTGCGGGTCGACCCCGACGTCACCACGCTGATCGACTACCACCACAGCAAGAAGCGCTCCGCCGAGAACGGCGGCCACGGCGCCGGCGCCCACCGCAACGGCGGGCACGGTGCCGACCTGGTGCTGCCGGTCCCGGACGGCACGGTCGTCAAGACCCGCGGCGGCGAGGTGCTGGCCGACCTGGTCGGACCCGGCACCGAGATGGTCATCGCCCAGGGCGGTCGCGGCGGGCTCGGCAACGCCGCGCTGGCCTCGTCGAAGCGCAAGGCCCCCGGCTTCGCGCTGCTCGGCGAGCCCGGCGACGAGATCGAGGTCGTCCTCGAGCTGAAGGTGGTCGCCGACATCGGCCTGGTCGGCTACCCGAGTGCCGGCAAGTCCAGCCTGATCGCCGCGATCTCGCGGGCCCGGCCCAAGATCGCCGACTACCCGTTCACCACCCTGGTCCCGAACCTCGGCGTGGTGAAGGCCGGCGACACGACGTTCACGGTCGCCGACGTCCCGGGCCTCATCGAGGGGGCCAGCGAGGGCCGCGGCCTGGGCCACGACTTCCTGCGCCACATCGAGCGTTGTGCCGCCCTGCTCCACGTCGTGGACACCGCGACCATCGAGCCGGGCCGCAACCCCGCCGACGACCTCGACGCCATGGAGCACGAGCTCGCGCAGTACGGCGGGCTCGAGGGCCGCGAGCGGCTGGTCGCGCTGAACAAGATCGACGTGCCCGACGGTCGCGACATCGCCGAGATGACCGCCGACGACCTGCGCGAGCGCGGCTACCGCGTGTTCCCGATCTCCGCCGCGTCGGGCGAGGGCATCCGCGAGCTGACCTTCGCGATGGCCGAGCTGGTCGCCCGGGCCCGCGCCGAGCAGGAGGTCGTCGAGGCGACCCGGATCGTGCTGCGCCCCCCGAGCGCCGACGGCGGCGACGACTTCACCGTCACCCAGGACGGCGACGGCTGGCGGGTGCGCGGCACCAAGCCCGAGCGCTGGGTGCGCCAGACCGACTTCAGCAACGACGAGGCCGTGGGCTTCCTCGCCGACCGGCTCAACCGGCTCGGGGTCGAGACCGGCCTGGTCAAGCTGGGTGCGGTCGAGGGCGACACGGTCCTGATCGGCGACCCCGACAACGCGGTGGTCTTCGACTTCAAGCCCGGCATCGAGGCCGGTGCGGAGATGCTCGGCCGGCGCGGCGAGGACCAGCGCTTCGACGAGAAGCGGCCCGCCCACGGCCGCCGTCGCGAGATCCAGGAGGCACTGGGGGAGCGCGCCGAGGGCGAGACCCGGGCCGACGTGGCCCGGCGCATCGACAAGAGCGCCCGCAGCTCCGGCGTCGGCCCGATGTCCTACGAGATCGGCTCCGCCGACGACCCGGACTGGGCCGAGGACGACCCCGGGACGGCTGGGTGAGCCTGCGTCGGGAGGTGCTCGACGCGCGACGGATCGTCGTGAAGGTCGGCTCCTCCTCGCTGACGACGGCGGCCGGCGGCATCGACCCCGCCCGGGTCGAGCGGTTGGTCGACGTCCTCGCCGCGGCCCGGAGCCGCGGGGCCGAGGTCGTGCTCGTCTCCTCCGGGGCGATCGCGGCCGGCCTGGCCCCGCTCGGGCTGAAGCGCCGTCCGAAGGGACTGCCCGCCCAGCAGGCCGCGGCCTCGGTGGGCCAGGGGCTGCTGGTGCACCGCTACACCGAGGAGCTGCGCCGTCACGAGCTGACGGCCGGCCAGGTGCTGCTGACCGTCGACGACGTCACCCGCCGCTCCCACTACCGCAACGCCTACCAGACCTTCGCCAAGCTGCTGGAGCTCGGCGTGCTCCCGATCGTCAACGAGAACGACACGGTGGCCACCACCGAGATCCGGTTCGGCGACAACGATCGGCTCGCCGCGCTGGTCGCCCACCTGGTCCACGCCGACCTGCTGGTCCTGCTCTCCGACGTCGACGGCCTCTACGACGCGGACCCGCGGACGCCGGGCGCCTCGCGGGTCACCGACGTGCACGGCGTCGAGGACCTGGCCGCGGTCAGCATCGGCAGGACCGGGGCCGCCGGGGTGGGCACCGGGGGGATGGAGACGAAGGTCGAGGCCGCCCGGATCGCCACCGGGGCCGGCATCCCCGTCGTCCTGACCTCGGCCGACCAGGCCGGGCCTGCGGTGGCGGGCGAGCCGGTCGGAACCCTGTTCCACGCGACCGGCAAGCGTCGGCCCACCCGCCTGCTCTGGCTGGCGCACGCCACCGAGCCGCACGGGACCCTGCAGCTCGACCCCGGGGCCGTGCGCGCCGTGGTGGAGCGCCGGGCCTCGCTCCTGGCGGCCGGGGTCACCGGGTGCACGGGCGAGTTCCATGCGGGTGACCCGGTCGACCTGGTCGGGCCGGACGGCGTCCCGGTGGCCCGCGGGCTGGTCAACTTCGACGCGAGCGAGGTGCCGAGCCTGGTGGGCCGGTCCAGCCAGGACCTCAAGCGCGAGCTCGGGGCGGCGTACGAGAGGGAGGTCGTGCACCGCGACGACCTCGTCCTGCTCTGACCCCACTGTCGGACAGTTTGTGACGCGCGTTACGGTCGGGGGAGCGGCGTGCCGGGAGGGCGCGCCACGACCAGGAGGAACATCTTGACCACTCGGATCACGTCCAGGCTCGCCGCGCTCGGCGCGGCTCTCGCCGTCGGCTCCGCCGGCCTCGTCGCTGTCTCGCCGTCGGCGCAGGCCGCCGTCTCCGGCAAGGCCGACTACACCTGCCAGACCAGCTTCGGTCCGCAGGTGGTGACGGTGACGACCAAGGCGCCGCTCCCCAAGAAGGTGAAGAAGGGCAAGAAGGTTCCGGCCAAGACGGTCGTGCTCAAGGTCGTGCTGTCGCCGGAGCTCGCGACCGCGCTGCGCGGGTTCGGCATCACCAGCCTGTCCGGCAACGCGGCGGGCGCCAAGGCCACGGTCGGCAAGACTAAGGTCGCCCTGAAGAACGTCGCCTTCAAGGACCAGGCCGTCCCGGCCAGCGGCGCGATGACCATCAAGGCCTCCGGGAAGACCGCCGCCTTCAAGCTCCGCAAGCGCGGCACGCAGGTCGTCAAGGCGCCGACGAAGTTCAAGTTCAGTGCCCAGGACCAGAACGGCAACGCGCTGATCAGCAACGCGAGCTGCTCGCTGAACCCGGGCGAGAACGCGAAGATCGGCAAGATCAAGGTCCGCTGACCTGACCCTCAGTACGACCCGGCGGCCCGGTGCTTCGGCACCGGGCCGCCGGCGTTCACACGGGCGAAACGCGGTCGCCGTACGCTGGCGACCGCCCGAGTTCAACGAGAGACGCGACCCTCCGGGTCGGGATACGGACACCTCCGGGCACGTCCCGTTCTCCATCCCGCAGGAGCGCCCATGAGCACCGAGTTCACCGTCCCCGCCGTCGACCTCACGGCCTACGTCGCCGACGGCACCCCCGACGAGCGTGCGGCCGTGGCCGCAGCCGTCGACACCGCCTGCCGCGAGGTCGGCTTCATCCAGGTCCACGGCCACGGCGTCCCGCCCGAGGTGCTGAGCGGCCTCGGGGCGGCCATAGACGCGTTCTTCGCGCAGTCCCTGGACGCCAAGCGGGGTTGGATCCGGCCGCCGGCCGAGAACCGGGGCTACACGCCGCCGAAGTCGGAATCGCTGAGCCTCAGCCTGGGCGTCGAGTCGGCGACCCGGATGAACGACTTCTTCGAGGCCTACAACGTCGGCCGCTCGGTGGCCGACTACCCCGGCCTGCCGGAGGCGGTCGCCGGCCACTACGCGACCAACACCTGGCCCGAGGTGGCCGGGTTCGAGGCGCAGGTCTCGGCGTACTTCGAGGAGGCCGCGCGCGTGGCGGTCACCCTGACCGAGGTGTTCGCCGACGCGCTGGGCCTGCCGGCCGGGTTCTTCGACGCGCTCGCCGACCACTCGATCGACGTGCTGCGGATGAACAACTACGCGCTGCCCGAGGGCACCGACGTGACCCTCGACGGCGACCTGACGGGGATGGGGGAGCACACCGACTACGGCATCGTCACCGTGCTCTGGGCCGACCAGGTGAAGGGGCTGCAGGTGCTCGGGCGCGACGGCCGGTGGCACGACGTGAGCCCCGAGGACGGCGCGCTGCTGGTCAACCTCGGCGACCTCACGGCCCGGCTCACCAACGAGCGCTGGCTCTCCACCCTGCACCGGGTCAAGCCGCCGGTCGTCGACGGCACCATCCAGCGGCGCCGCTCGGCCGCGTTCTTCCACGACGGGAACGCCGACGCCGTCGTCGGACCGCTCGCCTCCTGCATCGACGACGAGCACCCGGCACTCTACGAGCCGGTCACCGTCGACGAGCACGTGCGCGCCAAGCTGGCCGGGTCCCGGGTCGGCGTCCGCAACGCGGCCGCGGTCCGCGAGGCCAGCCGGGTGCGGGAGTCCGTGCGTTAGTGGCCGCTCGCTAGGTTCTGGGCGTGCGCGTGCGGGTGGTCCTCTGGTTCCTCACGGGACTGCTGCTGGTGCCCGCCGTGCTCCTGACCGCGGCCCGGCTCTCCGGCAGCGACGCGTCCCCGGTGGTGAAGCTGGTGTCGTTCACGCCGGCCGGCGTCCTGCTGTACGCCGGCGTGCTCGTCCTGCTGCTCGTGCTCGTCGTACGACGGGGCGCGCGGCGACTGCCCGGGCTGACGGCGGTGCTCGCGCTGGCCGGCCTGGTGCTGCACCTGGCCTGGGTCGCGCCCTGGTACGTCGACGGCGCGGCCGCGGCCGACGGCGAGCCGTTGCGGGTGATGACCTCCAACCTGCTCGGCGACGTCGGCGACGGCCCGGGGCTGGTGGCCGCGGCGGCCGATGCCGACGCGGACGTCCTCGCGGTCGAGGAGCTGAGCACCGGAGCGCTCGCGGACATGGAGGCGGCCGGTCTCGACGAGCTGTTCCCCTACCGGGCGGGTGCCCCCGACCCGGGAGGGGTGCCCGGGACCATGGTCTTCGCGCGCGAGCCGATCACCGACGTCGAGCAGCTCCCGACGGTGATGGGGTCGTGGTCGGTGCGGATCGGCGGCGAGACGGACGTGTTCGTGGTGCACCCGGCGTACCCGCTGCACATCGAGGCCTGGCGCGACGAGCACGCCGCCCTGCTGGCCGCGGCCGAGGAGCAGGCACCCGACCTGATCGTGGGTGACCTCAACGCGACCCTCGACCACGCGCCGGTGCGGCGGCTGCTCGCGGCGGGCTACCGGGACGCCACCGAGCTGTCCGGAGGCGGCTTCCAGCCGACCTGGCCCGCCGACGGATCCGGGATCCGCGGCCTGTTGCCCCCCGTCGTGCAGATCGACCACGTGCTGGTCGACGACGGCTGGACGGCCACCCGCACCTGGACCGTCGGCATCGACGGCTCCGACCACCGGGCCCTGGTCGCCGAGGTCGCCCGGACCTGACCCACCCGTCGGGGTGACTTGCTTGAACGGGGCGGTCGAGCGAGCAACGGTCGAGGCATGACCTCCGACACGAGCATCACCGTCAGCCGCACCATCGACGCGCCGACGAGCGTCGTGTTCGACGTGCTCTCGAACCCCGAGCGTCACGTCGACCTGGACGGCTCCGGCTTCGTCGTCAGCGACGAGAAGACCGATCGGATCACCGGCAGCGGCCAGGTGTTCCGGATGAACATGACCGGCGACCACATGGGTGGCGACTACCAGACCGACAACACCGTCACCGGCTACGACCTCAACCACCTGCTGGCCTGGCAGACCGCGCCCGCCGACACCGAGCCTCCCGGCTGGGAGTGGGTCTGGGAGCTGGAGGCGCAGGGCAGCGAGAGCACCGAGGTGCGACTCACCTACGACTGGTCCAAGGTCACCGACCGGGCCCTGCTGCGGCAGATCGGCTTCCCGCTGGTCACCGAGGACCAGCTGGAGGACTCCCTCGGCAACCTGGCCTCCGCGGTCGCCAGCTGAGCGGATGCGTACGGCGCGGGCACCGCGCCGTACGCTGGAGCCGTCATGGCCCGTCCCGTCTATCTCGACCACGCCGCCACCACCCCGATGGTGCCCGCGGCGGTCGAGGCACTGACGAAGCACCTCCTCGAGGTCGGCAACCCGAGCTCCCTGCACGCCTCCGGGCGGCACGCCCGCCGGGTGGTCGAGGAGTCGCGCGAGACCATCGCGCAGGCGCTCAACTGCCGCCCCGGCGAGGTGGTCTTCACCTCCGGGGGAACCGAGGCCGACAACCTGGCGATCAAGGGCCTGCACTGGTCCCGGGCCGCCGAGCTCGGCCCGGCCCCGCGGCTGGTCTCCAGCAGCGTCGAGCACCACGCCGTGCTCGACCCGCTGCACTGGCTCTCCGAGGGCGAGGAGGCCGAGGTCCGGTTGCTCGGGGTCGACGGCGACGGCCGGGTCGACCTCGACGAGCTGGCCGCGCTGCTCGCCGAGCGCGCCGTCTCGATGGTCTCGGTGATGTGGGCCAACAACGAGGTCGGCACCCTCCAGCCGATCGAGGAGGTCGTCGCCCTCGCCGCCCGGCACGGCGTCCCGGTGCACACCGACGCCGTCCAGGCCGTCGGCGCGGTGCCGGTCGACTTCGCCCGCTCGGGCGTCGACGCGCTCACCCTGACCGGTCACAAGGTCGGCGGCCCGTACGGCGTCGGTGCGCTCGTCGTACGACGTGAGCTGCAGCTCACCCCGCTCGTCCACGGCGGCGGTCAGGAGCGTGACATCCGCAGCGGCACCCTCGACACCCCCGCCATCGCCGGCTTCGCGGCCGCGGTGGAGCTGGCGGTCAAGCAGCAGGCCGAGCACGCGACCCGGGTCGCCACGCTGCGTGAGGACCTGGTGCGCGGCGTGCGCGCGGTGGTGCCGGACGCCGTGCTCAACGGCGACCCGGAGCGCCGGCTGCCCGGCAACGCCCACTTCTCGTTCCCGGGCTGCGAGGGCGACTCGCTGCTGATGCTCCTCGACGCCCGTGGCATCGAGTGCTCGACCGGGTCGGCCTGCTCGGCCGGCGTCCCGCAGGCCTCGCACGTCCTGCTGGCCATGGGCCGCTCCGAGGCCGACGCCCGCAGCTCGCTCCGGTTCTCGCTCGGCCACACCTCCACCGCCGCCGACGTCGCCGCGCTGGTCGAGGCGATCGGCCCGTGCGTCGAACGAGCCCGGGCGGCCCGGATCTGATGAAGGTCCTCGCCGCCATGTCCGGAGGCGTCGACTCCGCCGTCGCGGCCGCGCGCGCCGCGGAGGCCGGCCACGACGTCACCGGCATCCACCTCGCGCTCTCGCGCAACCCCGCGTCGTACCGCTCGGGGGGGCGGGGCTGCTGCACCATCGAGGACAGCAACGACGCCCGCCGGGCGGCCGACGTCATCGGCATCCCGTTCTACGTCTGGGACCTCTCCGAGCGCTTCCACGAGGACGTGGTCGAGGACTTCATGGACGAGTACGCCGGCGGCCGCACGCCCAACCCGTGCCTGCGGTGCAACGAGAAGATCAAGTTCGCCGCGGTGCTGGACCGGGCCCTGGCCCTCGGCTTCGACGCGGTCGCGACCGGCCACTACGCCCAGCTCCGCACCGGCGCCGACGGGCTGATCGAGATGCACCGGGCGGTCGACCACGGCAAGGACCAGTCCTACGTGCTGGGCGTGCTCGACCAGCAGCAGCTCGCGCACTCGCTGTTCCCGCTCGGCGACACGCCCAAGAGCGAGGTCCGCGAGGAGGCCGCCCGGCGGGGGCTGCTGGTGGCCGACAAGCCGGACAGCCACGACATCTGCTTCGTCGCCGACGGCGACAACGCCGGCTGGCTGCGCGAGAAGCTCGGCAATCGCGCGCCCAACCACGGCGGTGCGATCGTCGACGAGGCCACCGGCGAGGAGGTCGGCCGCCACGACGGCACCTACGGCTTCACCATCGGGCAGCGCAAGGGCCTGCGGATCGGCCGGCCGGCGCCCGACGGCAAGCCGCGCTTCGTGCTCGACATCGAGCCGGTCTCGGGCACGGTCACCGTGGGCCCGCGCGAGCGGCTGGCCGTGCACCGGCTGAGCGGCACCAAGCCGCGCTGGTGCGGCACCGTCCCGGCGGTGCTGCACGGCAGCGTGCAGCTGCGCGCGCACGGCGAGGAGCTGCCGGCGACGGTCACGGTCGCGGGCGAGCAGGTCGACGTCGAGCTGCACGCCCCGGCGTACGGCATCGCGCCCGGCCAGGCCGCCGTCGTGTACGACGGGACCCGCGTCGTGGGCTCGGCGACGATCGTGAGCACCGTCCGATGAGCGTCCGATGAGCACCGCGACCGGGGTCGGGTCGATGCCGGGTGAGGACTTCGCCGAGTCCCAGCGCGTCGTCCTGGGCGAGCTGGGCGACCTGCCCCACCTCGTGGAGCTGCCCGGGCGCGGCGTCACCGCGGGCATGGTCGGCCGCGCGCTCGGCCTCGTCGCCGAGCTCGGGGTCGACCTGCAGCCCGCGGGCTGGCGGCTCACCGGCAGCGGGGGCTCCTCGGGCGTCGACCACCGGCGCGCGCGGAGCCTGCTCGCGCAGGACCTCGACGGGCTGGAGGAGCAGGCGCAGGAGTGCGCGGGGGCCTTCAAGGTCCAGGTCGCCGGACCCTGGACCCTGGCCAGCAGCGTGGAGAAGCCGCGCGGTGACAAGGTGCTCTCCGACCACGGCGCCCGGCGCGAGCTGGCCCAGGCCCTGGCCGAGGGGCTGCGCGACCACGTCCGCGACGTACGGCGCCGTCTGCCGCGGGTCGAGCGGCTGGTCGTGCAGGTCGACGAGCCGTCCGTCGCGGCCGTCCTCGGCGGGCAGGTGCGCACCGCGTCCGGCTTCGGCCGGCACCGGACCGTGCACCCGCCGGAGGTGTCCGAGACCCTCGGCTGGGTGCTCGACGCGATCAGCGGCGAGGGGGCCGAGCCGTGGGTGCACTCCTGCGCGCCGGGCGCGCCGTGGGAGCTGCTCCGCAAGGCCGGCGCCCGCGGGCTCTCGGTCGACCTGGCGATGCTCGCCGCGGCCGACCACGACCCGCTGGCCGAGGCGCTGGAGGCGGGGGACACGGTCGCGCTCGGTGTGCTGCCGGGCACCGACCCCGCGAGCCTGCCGACCGACACCCAGGTCACCGAGTCGGTGCTGCGGTGGCTCGACATGCTCGGGCTGGACCCCGAGGAGGTCGGGGAGCGGCTGGTGCTGACGCCGGCGTGCGGGCTGGCCGGGGCCGGCTCGGCGTACCCCCGCGCGGCGCTGGCGCTGCTCGGGAAGGCCGCCGGTCACCTGACCGGGTGAGGGACGCGGCGGTCGCTGTCGGGTACGGGTCCGCCATGACCGACCTGACCGGCAAGACCGTCGCCATCATCGCCACCGACTTCTTCGAGGAGGCCGAGCTCGTGCAGCCGCGGGACGCGCTGCGCGAGGCCGGGGCGACGGTGGTGGTCCACTCGACGGGGACCGACCCGATCCAGGCCGTCGAGGGCGACACCTCCCCGACGCGGAAGGTCGAGGTCGACGGGACCCTCGACGACCTCGACGTCGCCTCGGTCGACGCGGTGGTCGTCCCGGGCGGGACGGTGAACGCCGACCGGATCCGCACCGAGCCGCGCGCGCAGGAGATCGTCCGGCAGGCCCTGGCCGCGGGCAAGCCGACCGCGGTGATCTGCCACGGGCCGTGGCTGCTCGTCTCCGCCGGGCTCGCCGAGGGGCGTCGGCTGACCAGCTACGCCTCGCTGGCCGACGACGTCCGCAACGCGGGCGGCACCTGGGTCGACGAGGAGGTCGTCGTGGACGGCAGCCTGATCACCAGCCGCGACCCCGACGACCTGCCCGCGTTCATCGGTGCCCTCGAGAAGGCGCTGCAGGACGCACTCGCCTGACGATCAGCCGACGTGCACGCCCTCGGGGCCGTCGGTGGCCAGCTCGGCGTGCTTGACGTCGAGGAAGACCCACACGATGACCGAGGCGGCGAGCATCATCAGCGCGCCCACCAGGAAGGCGTGGGTCGCTCCCTCGGTGAAGAGCTGGGACGCGATCGCCGCGGGATCGCCGGGGTTGGTGCCGCTGGCCCCGGCGGCCGCGACGTCGTCCTGGCGGTTGTTGAGGACCGTCGTGAAGACGGTCGCCAGGATCGAGAGGCCGAGCGCGCCGCCGACCTGCTGCATGGTGTTGAGGACGCCCGAGCCGATGCCGGAGTCCTCGGTCCGCAGGTGGTGCACCGCGGTGAGGGTCAGCGGGATGAACGTCATGCCCATGCCGAACGACATCACCAGGATGAACGGCAGCAGGTCGGTCCAGTAGCTCGCCTCGGTGTGGCCGAGCGGGAACGTGTCGTCGTACGGGAGCCGCGAGAAGCCGAACAGGCCGCCGGCCGCCATCAGGGTGCCGACCCCGGCGAGGAAGCGCGGGTCGACGTGGTTGATCAGGTTGGAGCCGATCGCGGCCGCGGCCATGATGCCGAAGCAGAACGGCAGGAACGCGACGCCGGCGTGCAGCGGGCTGTAGCCCATGACCAGCTGGATGTACTGGCTGAGGAAGTAGAACATCGCGAACATCGCCGCCGGCGCGAGGAACATCGCCACGAAGCTGGACGCCCGGGTGCGGTTCAGGAACACGCGGAACGGCAGCAGGGGGTGGGCCACCCGGCTCTCGATGACGCCGAAGGCGACGAGCAGCACGAGGCCGGAGCCCAGGCTCGCGATGGTCCAGGTGTCGCCCCAGCCGTCCTCGCCGGCGCGGGTGATGCCGTAGACGACGCCGAGCAGACCGAGGGTGGCCGTGATGGCGCCGGGGACGTCCATCTCGCCCGGGTGCGGCTCCGACTCGGCGAGGAACCGGGGCGCCAGCAGGGCGGCGGCCAGGCCGATCGGGGTGTTGATCAAGAAGGTGAGGCGCCAGCCGAGCTCAGGGTCGAGGCCGGTCAGCCAGCCCCCGAGGATCAGCCCGACGGCGGCGCCGACGCCGGACATGGCGGCGTACACGGCGAAGGCCCGGTTGCGCGAGGGCCCGGCCGGGAACGTGGTGGTGATCAGCGCGAGGGCAGCGGGCGCCGCCATCGCCGCGCCGGCGCCCTGCAGCGCGCGGGAGCCGATGAGCATCGCCTCGTTGGTCGCCAGGCCGCCGAGGCCCGAGGCGACCGCGAACAGGATGAGGCCGGTCATGAACAGCCGGCGGCGGCCGTAGAGGTCGCCGAGGCGACCGCCGAGCAGCAGCAGGCCGCCGAAGGCCAGGGCGTAGCCGGTGACGATCCAGGTCCGGTTGGCCTCGTCGATCTCGAGGTCGTTGGAGATGAACGGGATGGCGATGTTGGCGATCGTGCCGTCCAGCACGACCATCAGCTGGGCCACGCAGATGAGGACCAAGGCCCAGCCGAGGTGCTGGCCCGCGGCGGCGGAGCTCGACTCGGTGTCGCGTGTGGTGTCGGTCATGACGGGGTTCCTGCCTGCTGGGAGGGGGCCGGGCGCGAGGCGGACGGCACGATGATCTGCTCGATGACCCGGGTGATCAGGCCCGGGTCCGGGGTCTCGCCCATGATGAAGACGCGATGCAGCACGATGCCGGCGAGCGCCGGCTCGAAGAGGTCGAGGTCGAGGTCGTCGCGGAGGTCGCCGCGCTCGGCCGCGCGCTGCCAGATCAGTCGGGAGGCCTCGATCTTGGGCCCGAGGACGTCGCGCCGGAACGCCTCGGCGAACGCGGGGTCGCGGGTCAGCGCGGTGACGACGGCACCGAAGGTGGCCACCGTCTCGGGATCGACGAGGCCGCCCATGCCGCAGAAGACGGCTTCCAGGTCGCCCTGCAGGCTGCCCGTGTCGGGGACCTCCTGGGGGCCCTTGGAATGGACGAGCGCGTCGATGACCAGGCTGACCTTGTTGGTCCAGCGCCGGTAGAGCGTCGCCTTGGAGGCCTTGGCCCGGGTGGCGACGGCGTCCATGGTGAGCCGGTCGTAGCCGACGTCGGCGAGCACGGCGAGGGTGGCCGCGAGGATCTCCAGCTCGCGGTCGCCCTCGACCCGGGGGCGCTGGACGGCGGCCTCGGTCGGGGTCATCGGCACTCCTCGGCGGTCGCGGCCGCAGATGGAACGAAACGGTTCCGTTCTGTCGGCGATCAGCGTAGGTGGAACCGGTTCTCCCTGCCAAGCAAATAGCGACGGCCCGCCCGGGATCACCGGGCGGGCCGTCGTACGACGTGGAGCGTGGTGGGCGGTCAGCCCACGTGGACCCCACCCTCGGGACCGTCGGTCGCGAGCTCCTCGTGCTTGACGTTGAGGAAGAGCCAGGTGGCGAGCGAGCCCACGGCGATCAGGCCCGCGCCCACCAGGAACGCGGCGGTCGCGCCCTCGGTGAACGAGCCGAGGAAGGCGAGCGAACCGGCCTGGTCGGGCGTCGCGCCCTGGGCGACCAGGTCGCGGAACAGGTCGGTCTTGGTGCCGTCCGCGGCCTGCAGCGAGACCGTGCTGAGGATGGCCAGGCCGAGCGCGCCGCCGACCTGCTGCATCGTGTTCAGCACGCCCGAGCCGATGCCGGAGTCCTCGGCGCGGAGGTGGTGCACCGCGGTCAGGGTGAGCGGCACGAAGACCATGCCCATGCCGACCGACATCAGGACGATGAACGGGAAGATGGAGCTCCAGTAGTTCACGCCGTCGCCGAGGAAGTTGTCCTGGGTGACGGCCAGCAGGTCGGCTGCACCGGTGGGGACCTCGAGGCGCGAGAACCCGAACAGGGCGACCGCGGCCATCAGCGTGCCGATGCCGGCGATGAACCGGGGGTCGACCCGGTTGACCAGGTTCGACGAGAGACCCGCGCCGATCACGATGCCGACCGAGAACGGCAGGAACGCGAAGCCGGTGTGCAGCGGGCTGTAGCCCACGACCAGCTGGATGAAGAGGCTGAGGAAGTAGAACATCGCGAACATCGCGGCCGGCACGAGCGCCATCACCAGGAAGCTGGTGGCGCGGGTGCGGTTGGCGAAGACCCGGACGGGGAGCAGCGGGTGCGCGACCCGGGACTCGACGACGGCGAAGACGGCGAGCAGGACGGCGCCGGCCGCCAGGGACGCGATGGTCCAGGTGTCGCCCCAGCCGTGCGCCTCCTCGCCGGCCCGGCTGAATCCGTAGACCAGGCCGAGCAGGCCGAGGGTGCCGGTGATGGCGCCGGGGATGTCGAGCTGGCCCGGGTGCGACTCGGACTCGTTGAGGAAGCGCGGGGCGAGGAAGGCCGCCACGAGGCCGATCGGGACGTTGATCAGGAAGGTCCAGCGCCAGCCCTCGAGGCCGAGGACCGGGTCGAGCCCGGTGAGCCAGCCACCGAGGATCAGGCCGACGGCCGCGCCGGCACCCGACATGGCGGCGTAGACCGCGAACGCGCGGTTGCGCGCCGGGCCGGCCGGGAACGTCGTGGTGATCAGCGCCAGGGCGGCGGGGGAGGCCAGGGCCGCTCCGAGGCCCTGGAGGCCGCGGGAGGCGAGCAGCAGCGCCTCGTTCTGGGCGAAGCCACCGAGCAGCGAGGCGATCGCGAAGACCGCGAGGCCGATCATGAAGACGCGGCGCCGGCCGTAAAGGTCACCGAGGCGGCCGCCGAGCAGCAGCAGGCCGCCGAAGGCGAGGGCGTAGCCGGTGACGATCCAGGTCAGGTTGGCGTCGTTGATGTTCAGGTCGTTGCCGATGAAGGGCAGCGCGATGTTCGCGATGGAGGCGTCGAGCACCACCATCAGCTGCGCCATCGAGATGAGCACGAGGGCCCATCCGAGGTGGAGCGCCTTGCCCGTGGCGGCGTGCACCGGGGGAGTCGCGGTGTCGGTCATGGGAGGGATTTCCTTCTCTGGGTCTTCCGGGGTGGTGGCCGGAGGGTTTGCTCGCACGCTCAGCGGGTCGCCGAGGGCAGGATGATCTGGTCGATCACGCGGGTGATCAGGTCGGGGTCGGGCATCTCGCCCATCACGAACAGGCGGTGCATGACGATGCCGGCGAGGGCCGGCTCGAACAGGTCGAGGTCGAGGCCGTCCTTGAGCTCGCCGCGAGCGGCGGCGCGCTCCCAGACGAGTCGGGAGGCCGCGATCTTGGGGCCGATGACGTCGCGGCGGAACGCCTCGGCGAAGGCCGGGTCCCGGGTGAGGGCGGTGACGACCGCGGCGAACGTCGCGACCGTCTCCTGGTCGGCCAGGCCGCCCATCCCGCAGAACATGGCCTTCAGGTCGCCCTCGAGGCTGCCGGTGTCGGGCAGCTCGTGGGGGCCCTTGGAGTGCGCCACGGCGTCGATGACGAGGCTCACCTTGTTGGTCCAGCGCCGGTAGAGCGTGGCCTTGGACGCCTTGGCCCGCGTGGCGACGGCGTCCATGGTCAACCGGTCGTAGCCGAGGTCGGCGAGCACCTCGAGCGTGGCCGTGAGGATCTCCAGCTCACGGTCGCCCTCGACGCGCGGCCGCACGACAGCGGCTGCCTCGGACGGGGTCATCTGCACTCCTGTGACGGTGGACACAATGAAACGAAACCGTTTCGTTTCATCGGCAACAGCGTAGGGCGGCCGAGATGTTCCCGCCAGCTCATTTCCGGTCTAGACCGGCCGATCGTCCGGTGATGTCGACCACGGCGTCGAGGGCGAAGGCCCGCCAGGCGTCGACCCGGCGCAGCAGGTAGTGGCCCACCGGTCCCATGTCGGTGAACGCCACGGAGGCGGCGAGGTGTTCCGCCCGCCTCACGAACTCCCGGGTACGGCGGGCCGAGGTGATCCGGTCCGCACGCCCGTGCGCGGCCCGCAGGTGCCGGCCGGCCAGCGCGGCGACCGGGTCGCCCGGCTCGAACCAGGGGGCCAGCGCGACCAGGCCCCGCACGGACGGGTCGTCGGCCACGCGGGAGCCGGTGCGCGCGCCCATCGAGTGGCCCAGGAGCACCACCGGGACGGCGCCGTGCGCCCGCCGTACCTCGTCGAGGGCGGCGCGGGCGTCGGCGACCGGACCCGCGCCGTCGCCGTTCCAGCCGCGGTGGGAGTAGCGCAGCAGCCAGGTCGCGAGCCCGTGCGCGGCGTACCCCGGCGCGAGGTCGCGCTGCAGGGCCGCCATCCGGCGCCAGGAGGCGCTGCGGCCGTCGACCGGGCGGGTGGAGGTCGGCTTGCCGCCGTGCAGGAGCAGGACGACGCCGCTCGCCCCGGGCGGGTCGAGGCGGGTCAGGTGGAGGTCGGGCACCTCCGGTGTTCGGCGCGGCCGGCCGGGTGGATGGGGGTCGGCCCGACTGTCGGTGCGGACCGGCAAGATAGCCCCATGACCGACCCGACGCCCGCCACGGCCGACGCCCGCGAGGAGCACCGCCGGCTCAGCGAGGAGATCGAGGACGCGCGCTGGCGCTACTACGTGCTGGACAGCCCGACGCTGTCGGACGCCGACTTCGACCAGCGGCTGCGGCGGCTGGAGGCGCTGGAGGAGGAGTTCCCCGAGCTGCGCACCCCCGGCTCGCCGACCCAGACCGTCGGCGGCGCGGTGTCGACCGAGTTCACCGCGGTCGACCACCTCCGGCGGATGGAGAGCCTCGACAACGCGTTCTCCACCGAGGAGCTGGAGAGCTGGTACGCCCGGCTCGGCCGCGACGGCATCGAGGCACCGGCGCTGCTGTGCGAACTGAAGGTCGACGGCCTGGCGATCAACCTGCTCTACGAGGACGGCCTGCTGGTCCGGGCGCTGACCCGCGGGGACGGCACGACCGGCGAGGACGTCACGCCCAACGTGCGCACCATCGACTCGGTCCCGCGGCGGCTGAGCGGCACCGACGAGTTCCCGGTGCCCGAGCTGATCGAGGTCCGCGGCGAGGTGTTCCTGCCGGTCGCGGCCTTCGAGCGGCTCAACGAGTCGATGACCGACGCCGGCCGGCCGGTCTTCGCCAACCCCCGCAACGCGGCCGCCGGTTCCCTGCGGCAGAAGGACCCGCGGGTCACGGCCACCCGCGCGCTCGGGATGGTCTGCCACGGCATCGGCGAGCGCCGCGGCTTCGAGCCGCAGGCCCAGTCCCACGCCTACGAGGCGCTGGCCGCCTGGGGCCTGCCCACCAGCGAAGCGGTCCGCGTGGTGCCGACCCTCGCGGAGGTCGAGGCGTTCATCGCCGACGCCGGCGAGCGGCGTCACACGATCGTTCCCTACGAGATCGACGGCGTCGTGGTGAAGGTCGACGACGTCGGGCTGCAGCGCCGGCTGGGCTCGACCAGCCGGGCTCCGCGCTGGGCGATCGCGTTCAAGTACCCGCCCGAGGAGGTCAACGCCGAGCTGCGTTCCATCGAGGTCAACGTGGGTCGCACCGGCCGCGTCACGCCGTACGGCGTCATGGAGCCGACGCGGGTCGCGGGCTCGACCGTCGAGAACGCCACCCTCCACAACTTCTACGAGGTCGAGCGCAAGGACGTCCGCCCGGGCGACACGGTGATCCTGCGCAAGGCCGGCGACGTGATCCCCGAGATCGTGGGCCCGGTGCTCGCGCTGCGCCCCGAGGGGCTCCAGCCGTGGGTGCCGCCGACCACCTGCCCCGCCTGCGGGGCCGGCCTGGTCGAGCAGAAGGAGGGCGACAAGGACCGGCGCTGCCCCAACCACGAGCGCTGCCCGGGCCAGGTGCGCGAGCGGGTCTACTTCGTGGCCGGCCGCAGCGCCTTCGACATCGAGGGCCTCGGCTACGAGGCGGCGACGGCGCTCCTCGACGCGGGCGTGATCGCCAACGAGGGCGACGTCTTCGACCTCGACGCGGACAAGCTGCTCGCGACGGAGCTGTTCACCCGCGCGGCCAAGAAGGGCGAGGACGGCGACCGGGTGCTGAGCGCCAACGGCCAGCGGCTCCTCGACAACCTCGGCTCCCGCAAGGACGTCCCGCTCTGGCGGGTGCTCGTCGCGCTGTCGATCCGGCACACCGGCCCGAGCGCCTCCCGCGCGCTCGCGCAGGAGTTCGGCTCGATGACCGCGATCCGCGCCGCGACCGAGGAGGAGCTGGCCGCCGCCGAGGGCGTCGGGCCGACGATCGCGCGGGCCGTCATCGAGTGGTTCGAGGTCGACTGGCACGTCGCGATCGTCGAGAAGTGGACCGCCGCCGGCGTCTCCATGCAGGACGAGCGCGACGAGTCGACGCCGCGCACCCTGGAGGGCCTGACCATCGTGGTCACCGGCTCCCTCGAGGGCTACAGCCGCGACTCCGCCAAGGAGGCGATCCTGTCCCGCGGCGGCAAGGCGTCCGGCTCGGTGTCGAAGAAGACCGACTTCGTCGTGGTCGGCGAGAACGCCGGCTCCAAGGCCGACAAGGCCGAGCAGCTCGGTGTCCCCGTGCTCGACGAGGCCGGCTTCACGGCGCTGCTCGAGAACGGTCCGCCGCCGGCCGAGGAGGCTCAGGACTCGTAGGTCGCGCCGCCTAGGCGGAGGCCGGCCCGGAACTCCTGCTCGTCCATCCCGAAGTCCTTCAGCGACGCCGCGCACACGCCGGTGTCGGGGGCGCAGACCGCGACCTCGCCGACGGAGACGCTGGCCAGCACGCTGCCGGCGGTCCAGGTGTACGGCGTCGGGCCGGCCAGGCGAACGGCACCCCGCTGCTCGTCCAGGTCGACCACGCTGAACGACGTCCTGGTCGAGACTTCTCGGCCGATCAGGAGGTAGTGGCCGTCGGGGGAGAGGTCCAGCCAGACGTCACGCTGCCTCGGACGGTAGACCGTGAGGCCGCTGGCCAGGTCGATCACCGAGCCGTCGACGAGGGCATGCTCCCCGCCGACCTCGGTGATCACCTCGTCCAGCGACTCGGTCTCGCCGTTGCGCCAGCTCACCCGGACCGACTCGTCCCCGGAGCTCACGTACGCGGTGTCGCCGGTGAGCACGGTCTGCTGGAAGCCATCGGTGTCGAGATCGGGCAGCGCGACCCGAGCGACCTCCTGGTCGGTGGAGACGTCGTGCACGACCAGCTCGGCCACCCCGTCCACCGACTGGGTCCAGGCCAGGTAGGGCTGCGTGGGATCGGTCGTGTGGGCCACCTCCTCGGTGACCACTCCGACGGGTCGGATCTCGCCGTCGGGGGTGACCAGCGAGAAGCGCTGCTCGCCACCTCCGTCGCTGTAGCCGTTGTCGCCGTGCCGGACCAGCACCCCGGCCGAGGTGTAGTAGAGCGACTTCACGGCGGCGTCCGGGACCTGCACGCTGCGGGTGGCGTCGTCGTACCAGAGGGTGGTGCCGACGCTGAAGGTGACGCCGGTGTCGGCGACCGGGTGCGGCTCGGGGTCGGCCGGCTCGACCGTGCGGGGGGTGTCGCCACGGGAGACGGCCACCAGGGTGGCCGCGACGGCGAGACCCGCGGCGACGGCGCCGGTGCCCGCGATCCGGGCCGTCCGGCGGCGACGTCGGACGGCCCGGCCGCGGTGCAGGACGGTGGCCGCGTCAGCGGCGGGGACGTCGAGCGCGGCCGCCTCGTCGTGCAGGAGGGTGCTGAGCCGGTCAGTCATGCGGGGCTCCCAGGGGGTGCGGGACGACCGCGTCGCCGAGCAGCAGGCGCAGCTTGGCGAGGGCGTCGGAGGTCTGGCTCTTGACGGTGCCGACGGAGCAGCCGAGGGCGGCGGCGGTCTCGGCGACGCCAAGGTCGTCGTAGTAGCGGAGCACGATCACGGCACGCTGCCGCGGCGGCAGCTGGGCGAGTGCCGCCACCATCGCGGGACGCTCGGCCGGGTCGGCGTCGTACCCCTGGTCGGGCAACTGCTCGGTCGGGCGCTCGTTGCGCCAGGAGCGGCGGCGGAACCAGGAGGTGGCGGTGTTGACCAGCACGGTGCGGGCGTACGCCGGCGCGGCGTCCAGTGAGCGCACCTGGGACCAGGACCCGTAGGTCTTGGCCAGCGCCGTCTGTACCAGGTCCTCAGCGAGCGCGTGCTCGCCGACCAGGAGGTAGGCGGTGCGGTAGAGGCGCGGCCAGCTGGCATGGACCAAGTCGGTGAACTCCGCGTCGGACGGGGGTCTGGGCATCGGCGCCTCCCTCGGTGGGTCACCCTCACAGATGCGGCGGACCCGGTAGTCGGTTGGGCGGTCCGAGATTCACCCTTTCGGTTCCGTGCTTCGGCCACGGGAACCGCGGATCGGTGGAACTGTCGTTGCATGAAGAAGATCGGGCGTTTCATCGCCCTCACCCTGTCCACCACCGTGCTCGTCGCGGTGCCCTCGCTCGCCCAGGCCCAGGCGGCCCCGGCCGAGCGTGCGACGACGAAGTTCGCCACGATCAAGACCTGGTCGGGCGCGAAGCAGCAGGCCTGCAAGAAGTCGACGCCCAACGGGAAGAGCTGGAAGGTCGTCACCCGGGTCGTGAACGGCCGCGAGGCGGAGGTCGGCGTCGGCCTGATCGTGCGGAAGGGCGAGAAGGAGATCGACCGCGCCGCGACCCCGATCGTCGGCCAGGGCGTCACCTCGAAGCCGGTGGCCGTGCGGATCCGCAAGAACGACAAGCGATTCGTCCTGGAGGCCTTCCAGTTCCAGGGTCAGATGGGCGACGGTGGCCCGATCAAGCTGAAGAAGATCCGCCGCTGCTGATCGCCGTCGTACGACGAAGCGCCGCCACCCGGTCGGGTGGCGGCGCTTCCTTCGTGGGGGAAGAAGGAGTCAGACGGCGAGCTTCGCGCCGATGTCGAGGGCCCGGGTGACCAGGTGGTCGAGGGCGGCGAGGTCGGTGTCGTCGAGCTCGGGGGAGGACCCGGTGACCTTGCCGACGCCGTACGGGTTGCCGTCGTTGAACTTGAGGGCGTCGGTGTAGCCGGGCGGGACGATGATCCCGCCGAGGTGGGCGAAGGTCGTGTGCAGCGCGAGCAGCGTCGACTCCTGGCCGCCGTGCAGCGTCTGCGACGAGGTGAACGCGGTGTAGACCTTGTCGGCCAGCTTGCCCTCCGACCACAGCGGGCCGAGGGTGTCGATGAACGACTGCAGCTGGCTGGTCACGTGGCCGTAGCGGGTCGGCGAGCCCATCACGACGACGTCGGCCCAGGCCAGGTCGTCGGGCTCGGCGAACGGGCCGTCGGCGATCTCCTCGACGTGCGCCTTCCAGGCGTCCTGCCCCTCGTACGCCGACGCCGGCGCGGTCTCGCGCACGTGCCGCAGCCGGACCTCGGCGCCGTGCTTCTCCGCGGTCTCGGCGATCCGCTGCGCCATGGCGTGGGTCGTGCCGTACGAGGAGTAGTAGACGATCGCGATCTTGGTGGGCATCAGGTGGATCTCCATCCGCAGGTCGGTTGAGCCTTCAACCAGACCGGTAACCGACCGCCGACGGGACAAACGACTCCCTCTCCTAGGATGGAGTCCATGCCTGAGATCACCAGAGACGAGGTCGCGCACCTGGCGACGCTCGCCCGGATCGACCTGGACGACGCCGAGCTCGACCACCTGGCCCCGCAGCTGTCGGTGATCCTGGAGTCGGTCGCCTCGATCAGCGGCGTCGCCGGCGACGACGTGCCCCCGACGTCCCACCCCGTGCCGCTGACGAACGTCTTCCGAGAGGACGTCGTCCGGCCCTCGCTCACGCCGGAGCAGGCGCTCTCCGGGGCCCCGGCCTCGGAGCAGCAGCGCTTCGCCGTCCCGCGGATCCTGGGGGACGAGCAGTGAGCGACCTGACCCGCCTGACCGCCGCCCAGGCCGCCGACGCGCTGGCCGCGGGCGAGACCACCTCGGTGGCGCTGACCCAGGCCGCGCTCGACCGCATCGCCGCGGTCGAGGGCGCCGTGCACGCCTTCCTCCACGTCGACGCCGCGGGCGCGCTCGAGCAGGCCGCGGCCTCCGACGCCCGACGCGCGGCCGGCGAGCCGCTGCACGCGCTCGACGGCGTGCCGATCGCGGTCAAGGACGTCCTGGCCACCGACGGGCTGCCCACGACCTGCGGGTCGAAGATCCTCGAGGGCTGGGTCCCGCCGTACGACGCCACGGTGGTCGCGAAGCTGAAGGCGGCCGGCCTGCCGATCCTCGGCAAGACCAACATGGACGAGTTCGCGATGGGCTCCTCGACGGAGCACTCGGCGTACGGGCCGACGCACAACCCCTGGGACCTGACCCGGATCCCCGGCGGCTCGGGCGGCGGCTCGGCGGCCGCGGTCGCCGCCTTCGAGGCGCCGCTGGCCCTCGGCACCGACACCGGTGGCTCCATCCGCCAGCCCGGCGCGGTGACCGGCACGGTCGGCGTGAAGCCGACGTACGGCGGGGTCTCGCGCTACGGCCTGGTCGCGATGGCCAACAGCCTCGACCAGGTGGGCCCGGTGACCCGCACGGTCCTCGACGCCGCGCTGCTGCACGAGCTGATCGGCGGCCACGACCCGCTCGACTCCACCAGCATCGACCAGCCGCTGCCCGACCTGGTCGCGGCCGCCCGCGAGGGTGCGGCTGGCGACCTGAGCGGCCTGAAGGTCGGCGTGATCACCGAGCTGTCCGGCGACGGCTACCAGGCGGGCGTGCTGGCCCGCTTCCAGGAGTCGGTCGACCTGCTGGTCAAGGCCGGCGCCGAGGTCGTCGAGGTGTCCTGCCCGAACTTCGTGCACGCGCTGGCGACGTACTACCTGATCATGCCGTGCGAGGCGTCCTCCAACCTCGCCAAGTTCGACGCCATGCGCTACGGCCTGCGGGTGCTGCCCGAGGGCATCGACAACCCGAGCGCCGAGGACGTCATGCGGGCCTCGCGCGACGCCGGCTTCGGCGACGAGGTGAAGCGCCGGATCATCCTGGGCACCTACGCCCTGTCGAGCGGCTACTACGACGCCTACTACGGCACGGCCCAGAAGGTGCGCACGCTCATCACGCGCGACTTCGAGGCCGCCTTCGAGCAGGTCGACGTGCTGGTCTCGCCCACCGCGCCGACCACGGCGTTCGAGCTGGGGGAGAAGCTGGACGACCCGATCGCGATGTACCTCAACGACCTCGCGACCATCCCCGCCAACCTCGCGGGCGTTCCCGGCATCTCGCTGCCCAGCGGGCTCGCCGACGAGGACGGCCTGCCGGCCGGCTTCCAGATCCTGGCCCCCGCGCTCGCCGACGACCGCCTCTACCGCGTCGGCGCGGCGCTCGAGGCCGCCCTCGAGGCGCAGTGGGGCGCCCCGCTGCTGGACAAGGCACCTTCCCTGGACGGAGATTCGGCATGAGTGACACCCTCGTCGCCTTCGACGACGTGCTCGCGTCGTACGACCCGGCCCTCGGGCTCGAGGTCCACGTCGAGCTGAACACCGCGACCAAGATGTTCTGCGGCTGCCCGGCGGTCTTCGGCGGCGAGCCGAACACCCAGGTCTGCCCGACCTGCCTGGGCCTGCCCGGCGCGATGCCGGTCGTCAACGGCAAGGCCGTCGAGTCGGCGATCCGGATCGGGCTGGCGCTCAACTGCGAGATCGCGGAGTGGTGCCGGTTCGCACGGAAGAACTACTTCTACCCGGACATGCCGAAGAACTTCCAGACCTCCCAGTACGACGAGCCGATCTGCTTCGAGGGCTGGATGGACGTCGACGTGGACGGGGAGACCTTCCGCGTCGAGATCGAGCGCGCCCACATGGAGGAGGACACCGGCAAGTCGCTGCACGTCGGGGGCGCCACCGGGCGCATCCACGGCGCCGACTACTCGCTGGTCGACTACAACCGCGCCGGCATCCCCCTGATCGAGATCGTCACCAAGCCGATCCGCGGCGCCGGGGCCAAGGCGCCGGCGGTGGCCCGGGCCTACGTGAGCCAGCTGCGTGACCTGATCGTCGCGCTCGGCGTCTCCGAGGCCCGGATGGACCAGGGCAACCTGCGCGCCGACGTCAACCTGTCGCTCGCCCCGAAGGGCTCCGGCACGCTCGGCACCCGCACCGAGACCAAGAACGTCAACTCCTTCCGCTCGGTGGAGCGCGCGGTCCGCTACGAGATGCAGCGGCACGCCGCGATCCTCGACAGCGGCGAGGCGATCTTCCAGGAGACCCGGCACTGGCACGAGGACACCGGCGTCACCACGAGCGGCCGTCCCAAGTCCGACGCCGACGACTACCGCTACTTCCCGGAGCCCGACCTGGTGCCGGTGGCGCCGAGTCGGGAGTGGGTCGAGGAGCTGCGCGGCACGCTGCCCGAGAACCCGGTCGAGCGCCGGGCCCGGCTGCAGGCCGAGTGGGGCTACACCGACCTGGAGATGCGCGACGTGGTCGCCTCGGGCCTGCTCGGCCCGATCGAGGAGACCATCGCCGCCGGTGCGTCCGCCCAGGCGGCCCGCAAGTGGTGGATCGCCGAGCTGACCCGCCGGGCCAACGACGCGGGCGTCGACGTCGTCGACCTCGGCGTGAGCCCGGCCCAGGTGGCCGCCGTCCAGGCCCTGGTCGACGCCGGCACGATCAACGACAAGCTGGCCCGCCAGGTGTTCGACGGCCTGCTGGCCGGTGAGGGCACGCCGGAGGAGATCGTCGCGGCCCGCGGGCTCGCGGTCGTCTCCGACGACGGCGCGCTCGGTGCCGCGGTCGATGCCGCGATCGCCGCCAACCCCGACGTCGCCGACAAGATCCGCGACGGCAAGGTCGCGGCCGCTGGCGCCCTCATCGGCGCCGTGATGAAGGAGATGCGCGGCCAGGCCGACGCCGCCCGCGTGCGCGAGCTGATCCTGGAGAAGCTGGCCTGAGCCCCGCGTGACGGACGTCATGCGGAGGGAGCCCTCGGGGGCTCGGTCCGCATGACGTCCTGCGCCGGGAGCGGGGTTATGGTGCCGGGACACATTCACCAACGCCCGCAGCAGGGGAAGCCGGTGCGAGCCCGGCGCTGACCCGCAACCGTGTGGCGCGGAGTACGACGTACTCCGCGGCGAGCCGGAGCACCTGCCGTGACGCGTCCTGACCCTTCGCTGTCGAGGAAACCAGCGGGTCGGCCTCGACGGCCTTCTCGCTGAGCAGCGGGAAGGAACCCATGAACCACCTCGTACGCCGCGCCGCCGCCCTGGTGGCCGCGCCCGTCCTGGCGTCGGCCGCTGTCGTCGCCGTCTCCGGTGCGCCGGCCCTGGCCGCGCCCACCACGCCGCCGACCCCGGCGGCCACCGCCGCCGCGACCTGGCTCGCGACCCAGACGACCGCGGGCACGCTGCCGAGCCTCGGCCAGACGCTCGACTTCGGCGTCGGCCTGGAGGCCTCGGGCGCTGCCCCGCAGGTGCTGGCCGCCGTCAAGACCGGCGTCGACGCTCGGGTCGCCAGCTACGCGACCGGCAACAACAGCATCGCCAAGGCAGCGTGGTTCTACGGGCTCGTCGGCGACCCGACGTCGGCCGGCGACACGGACCTCAACCTGCTGGGCCTGGTCGAGGACAACACCGACGACACGACCGGTGCCCTGGGCGGTCAGTACGCCCAGCAGTGGTTCGGGACCCTCGCGCTGGTCGAGGGCGGCAGCGACGAGGCCGCGAAGTCGGCCGAGTACCTCCGCTCCGGGCAGTGCGCCGACGGCGGCTGGGGCTACTCCACCCCGTGTGTCGGTGAGGGCGACCAGTTCGCCACCTACTACTCGCTGGCGGCCCTGGCGTCGCTCGAGGTCAAGGACGCGCCGACCCAGGCCGCGATCGACAAGGCGGTCGCGTTCCTCGGAGGCAAGCAGTCGGCCACCGGCGGCTTCGAGAACTGCACCGAGTACGCCGGCCCGCCGAACTACGAGTGCCTGAAGTCCGAGGACAACGCCAACGACACCGGCCTGGCCGCCTGGTCGCTCGGTCTCGCGGGCGCGAACGCGCCGGCGGCGAAGGCGGCCGCCTGGGTCGCCGCCCACCAGTACGTCTCGCTGCCCGCCTGCGGCGCGGCTGCGCCTGCCGCCGGCGCGGTGAGCTGGACGTCGAGCACCTTCCCCGAGGGCGTCACCGAGGACAACCGTGAGCAGACCGTCTTCGCGACGGCGCAGGCTCTCGCCGGGCTCGCCTACCTGCCCACCAGCAAGCCGGCCCTCTCGGGTCCGACCGACTACGTCCAGGCGGGTCGCACGATCTCGCTGAAGGTCTCCGGCCTGAACGCCGGCGAGCGCGGCTGTGTCTCCGGCGTCGGCACCGGCAAGCAGGTCTCCGGACCGGGTGCCGTGGCCGTCGCGATCCCGGCCGGCACGCGCAACCACGTCCTCACGCTCAGCACCGCCGGCCGCCCGGCGACGGCCACGGTGAAGGCGCTCGGCGCCACCAAGTTCCGGGTGATCGTCGCGAAGCGGGTCGCGAAGGGCAAGAAGGTCCGGGCGCGGGTCACCGGCCTGGCCCCGCGCGAGTCGGTGACGCTCCGGGTCACGGGCAAGCGCGTCGTGCGCGGCACCGCGAACGCGAATGGCGTCTTCCGCACCGTGGTCAAGGCGACCGGCAAGGTCGGCAAGCGCAAGGTCACCGTCCGAGGCGAGTTCACCAACCGCACCGGCAAGGGTGCCTTCCGGGTCGTCCGCTGACCGTGCGACACCACCTTGTGCGACTCGTCGCCGCGGCCCTCGTGGCCGCGGCGGCGGTCGTCGTACCGGCCCCGACCGCGCAGGCCGCGGCCTGCACCACCGGCACGGGGGTGACCGTGGTCGTCGACTACGGCTCCCTCGGAGGCGGGGTCGGGCAGTCCTGCGTCGGGACCAGCGGCCTGGCCAAGGACCTGTTCCCGGCGGCCGACTACGAGCTGACCTACACGCAGGAGTTCGCCGGCGCCGTCTGCCGGGTCAAGGGCGCGCCGGCCGACGATCCCTGCCAGGGCATGCCGCCCGGTGACCGCTTCTGGTCGCTGTGGTGGTCGGACGGGACGTCCGGCAGCTGGACCTACGCCACCCGGGGCGTGAAGTCGCTCCGGATCCCGGCGGGGGGCAGCGTGGCGTTCGCCTGGGACGACGTCGACGGGGCGAGGGCGCCGGGAGCCACACCGCCGGTGCATGCCAAGGCCACCCCGTCCGCCCAGCCGACCAAGCAGCCGTCGGCGAAGCCGAGCAAGAAGCCCACGAAGAAGCCGTCAGCGACGCCCACCCGGCAGCCGTCGAGCGCGCCCACCACGGGCGCCCCGAGCGCCGGCACCCCGTCGGGCGCCCCCACGGAGTCGGCCACGTCCGAGAGCACCAGCCCGTCCGCGACGCCGTCCGCCCCTTCCGCGTCCCCCTCCGCCACGAGCGCGCAGACCGCGGCACCGAGCACCGACCCAGCGGTGTCGCCGACCGCCGGTGCCGGCAACGTCGACGAGCCGGTGCTCTCGCCCGCGGCCCAGCAGACCACCGAGGACGAGGGCGTCCCGACCTGGCTGGTGCTGATCCTGCTCGTCGCGATCGGTGGCGGGACGGCCGGCGCCGTCGTCCTCCGTCGCCGGTCCGCTCGCTCGTCGGGACCGTGACCGCGGCCACCGCCGTCCGCGCGGGTCGGCTGCCGCGCGACCTGCACCCGCTGGCCTGGTGGGCGTGGGCGATCGGCCTCGCGGCGGCGGCCTCGGCGACCACCAACCCGTTCGTGCTGCTGCTCCTGGTGGGCGTCGCAGCCCTGGTCGTGACCGCCCGCCGCTCCGAGCAGCCGTGGGCCCGCTCGTTCCGCCTCTACCTCTGGCTGGGGTTGGCGATCGTGGTGATCCGGGTCGTCTTCCGCCTGATCTTCGGGGGGTCCTACGAGGGGACCGTCCTGCTCGATCTGCCAGAGATCCCGCTTCCGGACTGGGTCCTCGGCATCACCCTGCTCGGCCCCGTCACGCAGGAGGCCCTCCTCGCCGGGCTGTACGACGGGATGCGGCTGGCCGCGGTGGTGATCTGCCTCGGCGCCGCCAACGCGCTGGCCAACCCGAAGCGGCTGCTGCGCTCGATGCCGTCGGCGCTCTACGAGATCGGCACCGCCCTGGTCGTCGCGGTCACGGTGCTGCCCCAGCTGGCCGACAGCGTCCGCCGGGTCCGGGCCGCCCAGCGGCTGCGGGCCGGTGACGAGCGCCGGGTCGGCCGGCTCCGCCGTACCCTCGTGCCGGTGCTGGAGGACGCCCTCGAGCGGTCGCTGGCGCTGGCCGCCGGGATGGACGCCCGCGGCTACGGCCGCAGCTCCGGGGCGTCGCGCGGGGAGCGGCGGACCACGGGCGCGCTGCTCCTGCTCGGGCTGTGCGGGCTGTGCGTCGGCTCGTACGCCGTCCTGGACGCCACCGCTCCGCGCTGGCTGGCGCTGCCGATGGTCGTCCTCGGCCTGGTGCTCGCGGCTGCCGGGCTGCGCAGCGCGGGCCGGCGGGCCGAGCGGACGACGTACCGTCCCGACCCGTGGCGCTGGCCCGAGACCGGCGTCGCGCTCTGCGGACTGGCCGCCGGGGTGAGCGGCTGGTGGGTCGCCCACGAGACGCCGCTGCTGGCCTACCCGGGACTGGCCTCCGTCCCGCAGGTCAGCGCGGTCGCCCTGGCCGGCGCCCTGATCGGGCTCGCGGCCGCCGCCCTGGCGCCACCGCCCCGGGTGGTGCTGGCGTGATCGAGCTGCGCGGCATCACCTTCGCCTACGACGACCACCGCATCCTCGACGGCGTCGACCTCGACCTCGACGAGGGCGAGCTGGTCCTGGTCTCCGGCCCGACCGGTGTCGGGAAGTCCACCCTCCTGGGCGTGGTGACCGGCCTGGTGCCGCGCTTCTCCGGTGGGGTGCTCGGCGGCGACGTGCTGCTCGACGGCGTCAGCATCGTCCGTACGCCGCCACGCGAGCGCGCCCACGCGATCGGGTACGTCGGCCAGGACCCGGCCGCCGGCTTCGTGACCGACACCGTGGAGGACGAGCTCGCCTACGGGATGGAGCAGCTCGGCCTGCCCGCCGAGACGATGCGTCGCCGGGTGGAGGAGACCCTCGACCTGCTCGGGATCGCCGAGCTGCGCGACCGCGACCTGCGCACGCTCTCCGGCGGCCAGCAGCAGCGGGTGGCGATCGGGGCGGTGCTGACCATGCACCCGCGGCTGCTGGTGCTCGACGAGCCCACCTCGGCGCTCGACCCCACCGCGGCCGAGGAGGTGCTCGCCACCCTCACCCGGCTCGTCCACGACCTCGGCGTCTCGGTGCTGCTGGCCGAGCACCGCCTGGAGCGGGTGGTCCCCTTCGCCGACCGGATGTGCCTGCTGACCGGTGACGGACGGGTCGCCGTGGGGGAGCCGGCGCAGCTGCTGGCGACGTCCCCCGTCGTACCTCCGATCGTCGAGCTGGGCCGCGCGGCCGGCTGGTCGCCGCTGCCGCTGAGCGTGCGCGACGCGCGCCGGCGGGCTCGAGAGCTGCCGGCCCTGGCTCTCCCCGAGCCGGCGACCGAGCCGGCCGCGGCACCCGGCCTGATGGCCACCGGGGTCACCGTCGTGCACGGCCGCACCGTGGCGCTGCGGGAGGTCGACGTCCGTGTCCCCGCGGGCCGGGTGACGGCGCTGATGGGGCGCAACGGCTCGGGCAAGTCCTCCCTGCTGTGGAGCCTGCAGGGCACCGGCCGCCGGCAGGCGGGCACGGTCCAGGTCGGCGAGCTGGACCCGGCCCGGCTGGAGGCGGCCGACCGCCGCGCGCTGGTCGGCCTGCTGCCTCAGACCGCCGGCGACCTGCTCTACCTGGAGACGGTCGCCGAGGAGTGCGCCGCGGGCGGCCCGGCCACCCGCAGGATCCTCGACCGGCTGGTCCCCGGCATCCCCGACGACGGGCACCCGCGCGACCTCTCGGAGGGCCAGCGGCTCGCGCTCGCACTCGCCCTGGTGCTGGCCGCCCGGCCGCGCGTGGTGCTGCTCGACGAGCCCACCCGGGGTCTCGACTACGCCGCGAAGCGGGTGCTGGCCACCATCCTGCGCGACCTCGCCGCGAACGGGCACGCCGTCCTGGTCGCCACCCACGACGTCGAGTTCGTGGCCCAGGCCGCCGACGACGTGGTGGTGCTGGCCGAGGGCGAGGTCGTCTCGTCGGGTCCGGTCCGACGCGTGGTCGCCGAGTCCCCGGCCTTCGCGCCCCAGGTCACCAAGGTGCTGGGCGCGCCCTGGCTGCGGGTCGACGAGGTCGTCGCCGCCCTGGACGGCGTGCGGTGAGCGGCGCCGTCGCCCTCTCGCGCCGCTCGGCCGCGGTGCTCCTGGTCGCCTCGGTCGCCGGGCTCGGCATGCTCTGCTGGCCGCTGCTCGTGCAGGTCGACGCCGGCACCACCCGGGTCGATCCGCCCTTCCTGTTCCTGGCCCTGCTGCCGGTGGTGATCGCGGTGGTGCTCGCCGAGGTCAGCGAGGGCGGGCTGGACCCTCGGGTGCTGGCCGTCCTCGGCGTGCTGAGCGCCATCAACGCCGTGCTGCGCGGTATCTCGGCCGGTACGGCGGGCGTCGAGCTGGTCTTCTTCCTGCTGATCCTGGCCGGCCGGGTGTTCGGCGCCGGGTTCGGCTTCGTCCTGGGCTGCACGTCCCTCTTCGCGTCGGCCCTGATGACCGCGGGCGTCGGCCCCTGGCTGCCGTTCCAGATGATCTGCTCGGCCTGGATCGGCATGGGCGCCGGGCTGCTGCCCCGACGGGTCACCGGACGCGCCGAGGTCGTGATGCTGGCGGCGTACGGCGTGGTCGCGGCGTACGCCTACGGCCTGCTGATGAACCTCTCCGGCTGGCCGTTCCTGCTCGGCGTGCAGGTGCCGGGCCACGAGGGCTCGCTGGCCTACGTGCCGGGGGCGCCGCTGCTGGACAACCTGCAGACCTTCCTCGTCTACACGCTGCTGACCTCGACCAGCAGCTTCGACACCGGGCGGGCGGTCACGACGGCGGTCGCCGTGGTCGTCCTCGGACCGGCGGTGCTGACGACCCTGCGCCGGGCGGCCCGGCGGGCGACGGTGACCGGTCGTGTCGAGGAGCCGACTACGGCCGGATGACCAGGATCCGGTCGTCGCCCTCGCGCGGGTCGATCCGGCCGTCCCGGTTGCTCGTCGTCAGCCACAGCCGCCCGTCGGGGGCCGTGACGACGGTGCGCATCCGCCCGTAGTCACCGACGAAGTACGGCGTCGGGTTCGTCGCCTCGCCGTCCTCCAGGTCGACCCGCCACAGCCGCTCGCCCTTCAGCGCGGCCAGCCAGAGGTGGCCGCCGGCGTACGCGAGCCCCGAGGGGGAGGCCTCGTCGGTGCCCCAGGTGACCTGGGGATCGGTGAACCCCTGGTCGGTGCCGCCCTCGCCCTCGACCTCCGGCCACCCGTAGTTGTCTCCGGCCCGGATCCTGTTGAGCTCGTCGAAGGTCTGGTCGCCGAACTCCGAGGCCCACAGCTGGTCGTCGACGAAGGCCAGGCCCTGGACGTTGCGGTGGCCCCACGACCACACCGGGCTGTCGAACGGGTTGCCCGGGGCCGGGTCGCCGTCGGGCGTGATCCGCAGGATCTTGCCGGCCAGGTCCTCGCGGTCCTGGGCGCGGTCGGGCTCGCCGATCTCGCCGGTGGTCACGTAGAGGTAGCCGTTCGGCCCGAACTCCAGCCGGCCGCCGTCGTGGCGGAAGCCGTTGGGGATGCCGGTGAGGATCGGCTCGGGCGTGCTGAGCCGGTTGCCGCGCAGCGTCGCGCGGACCACCCGGTTGTCCTCGGCGGTGCTGACGTAGAGGAACACGAAGCGGTCCTCGTCGAAGGTGGGGGACACGGCGACACCGAGCAGCCCGGCCTCGCCCTGGGGCGCGGCAGCGTCGATCGTGCCGAGCTCGGTGACCCGGTGCGGCCGCTCGCCGCCGATCCGCAGCACCCGCCGGGTGTCGCGCTCGGTGACGATCGCGTCGCCGTCGGGGAGGAAGTCCAGGCCCCAGGGGGCAGCGAGGCCGGTCGCGATCGTCCCCAGCACCTTCGGGGGCTTCGTCGTGACGGCCTCGGTCGACTCGGTCCCCGTCGGCGACGACGGCGCGGCGGCGCTCGTCGGGGCGCTCGGGGTGGGCGTCGGGGTCGGCGTGCCCTCGATCTCGTAGGTCACCTCGGACCCGCCCTGCGAGCAGCCCGCCAGCAGTCCGGCCGACAGGACCAGGGCGAGTGCTCGCTTCATGTCAGCCGACCCTACGGAGGAAGGCCAACAGCAGCTCGTGCACGCGCTCGGGCTGCTCCATCTGGATGAAGTGGCTGCCGCGCAGCTCGACGTACGTCGCGTCGACGAGGCGCGCGGCCGCCGTCCGCATGTGGCGCGAGCCCGCGAGCACGTCGTACGACGCCGCGACGAAGGCGACCGGCACCCGGATCCGGCTGAGCGGGACGCGCGGGTGCTCGGACGAGCGCAGGGCGAGGTGGGCGTACCAGTCGAGCGGCGTGGTCAGGAACTCGCGCACCGCCTCCACCGCGAGCTCGGGGTCGGCGACGGGGAACATGAAGCCGGAGTGGGAGAGCAGGTCGATCGCCCGACGCCCGACCGGGAGTCGCGACGCGATCGGCGTGAGCGCGCGGCCTCCGAGGCGCAGCCCGTGGGCCAGGCCGACGGTGAGGGCGCGCGCGGCCGGGCGGGGGAGCAGCAGCGGACCGAGCATCGTGGAGAACGTGTCGCCGGGGACCCCGGCCACGGCGAAGAGGCCGGTCACGCGCTCGGGGTGGTCGGCGGCCAGCTCGAACATGGTGTTCACGCCCATCGACCAGCCCACCAGCACGGCCCGGTCGACGCCGAAGTGGTCCATCACCGACAGGGCGTCCTCGACGAACTCGTCGATGCCGACGCGGTCGACGTCGACGGGGCGGTCCGAGCCGCCGGTGCCGCGGTGGTTCCAGGAGACCACGCGGACGCCGCAGTCCGGTCGGAGTAGGGCCGGCCAGGTCCAGGGGTTGGTGCCGAGGCCGTTGCAGAGCACGACCGTCGGGCCGTCGATGCTGCCGTCGGGGTCGTTGGTCCAGGCCCGGAGCCGGGTGCCGTCGTCGGAGAGGACGTCGCGGAAGGCCAGGACGGCGCGATCGTCGATGCGGGCGGCGGAGGTCGGCATGACCCGCAGACTAGGTGCTCCGTCAGCGCGCGGCGCGCACCTCGGCCGTCGGCGGGGCCGGCGGAGCGGCCAGGGCGGCGAAGAAGTCCTCGACCTCCTCGCGCTCGGCCCGGCGCTGTGCGAGTGCGGTCGAGGCGACCATGGCGTTGCGTCGGGCGCGCAGCTGGGACTCGACCGACCACTGGTCGAGCCGCCGCTCGGCGCGGCGCAGCAGGGACAGAGGCGTGAGCGCGGCGACCGACATGGCTGCTCCGAGAGGGAGGTGCTGCGGGTGGGGAGATCCCCACGCTAGATGCTGCGGGCGTCCTCGCGGTCACCGGCGTGTGACGAGGTCGTGAACTAGTCGGGAGCGGGCTCGGCCAGCACCCGTCCAGAGCGGGTCGCGCCGACGCTGGCGACCACGACGCAGGCCATCGCCGCCCACTGCACCGGGCTCAGGAACTCGGCCAGCACCACGATGCCGGCCAGCGCCGCAGCCGCCGGCTCCAGGCTCATCAGGATGCTGAACACCGCGGGTCGGATCGACCGGAGCGCGACCAGCTCGCAGGTGTAGGGGATCACCGAGCTGAGCAGCCCGACGAGCGCGCCGAGGAGCAGGATCCGTCCGTCGCCGAGCTCGTCGGCGTGCGCGCCCAGGGCGAGCGGGGTCAGCAGCAGCATCGCCACCACGCTGGCGACCACCAGGCCGTCGAAGCCCGGCCAGCGGCGGCCGGTCTGCGCACTCATCAGGATGTACGTCGCCCACGCGGCGCCGGCCAGCAGCGCGTAGAGCACCCCGACCGGGTCGAGGTCGCTGCGCTCGAACCCGAGCAGCAGCACGCCCAGCCCCGCCAGGCCGACCCAGAGCAGGTCGCGGACCCGCCGCGAGCCGAGCACCGCGAGGGTCAGCGGTCCGGCGAACTCGATCGTCACGGCGAGGCCCAGCGGGATCCGCTGGAAGGACTGATAGATCGACCAGTTCATCAGCCCGAGGCTGGCGCCGTACGCGAGGACGACGAGCCAGTCGTCGCGGGTCTTGCCGCGCAGCACCGGCCGGGCGATGGCCAGCATGACCAGCGCGCTGGCGGCGAGCCGCAGCCACACGATCGTGGTCGGGTCGACCTCGTCGAAGAGGCTCTTGGCGATGCCGGCGCCGAACTGGACGGACAGGATGCCGATCAGCACCAACCAGATCGGGGAGACCGCCGATGACTTCCTCGCCGTCACCGGGTCAACCTACCGACGAGGCCCGGCGAGCGAGGAGGCAGGGATGGGCACGGTGCTGATGGTGGGCACGCGCAAGGGACTGTGGATCGGGACGTCCGACGACGCTCGCAGCGGCTGGGAGTTCACGGGGCCGCACCATGACATGGAGGAGGTCTACTCCTGCCTGGTCGACACCCGCGGGGCGTCGCCGCGGCTGCTGGCCGGCTCCTCGTCCAGCTGGCTGGGGCCGCAGGTGCGTCGCAGCGAGGATCTCGGTCGCTCGTGGACCGAGACACCGGGCGCGATCCGCTTCGCCGAGGACGACGGCGCCTCCGTGGAGCGGGTGTGGCAGCTGGTGCCGGGCGCCGAGGACGGCGTCGTGTACGCCGGCACCGAACCCGGCGCGGTCTGGCGCTCGACGGACGGCGGTGCGTCGTTCGCCCTGGAGCGCGCGCTCTGGGAGCACCCCGACCGGCCGCAGTGGGGCGCCGGCTTCGGCGGCCAGGCCTTCCACACGATCCTCCCGCACCCGACCGACCCGGCCTCGGTGACGGTGGCCATCTCGACCGGCGGCGTCTACCAGACCGCCGACGGCGGGTCGTCCTGGGAACCGCGCAACACCGGCATCCGGGCGGAGTTCCTGCCGGAGGGGGAGCAGTACCCGCGCTTCGGCCAGTGCGTCCACAAGGTCGCCCGGCACCCGTCGCGTCCCGAGCGGCTCTACCTGCAGAACCACGGCGGGGTCTACCGATCCGACGACCACGCCGCGACCTGGGTCTCGATCGCCGACGGCCTGCCCGCCGACTTCGGCTTCCCGGTCGTCGTGCACCCGCACGAGCCCGACACCGTCTTCGTCTTCCCGCTGAACGCCGGCGAGGGGCGCTACCCGACCGACGGGAAGGCCCGCGTCTGGCGCTCCCGCGACGCGGGGGAGCGCTGGGAGGAGCTCGGCGACGGCCTCCCGGACTACTTCTACGTCGGCGTCATGCGCGATGCCATGTGCGCCGACGACCACGACACCACCGGCCTGTACGTCGGCGCCCGCAACGGCGCGGTCTGGGCCTCCGCCGACGCCGGCGGCACCTGGACGCAGGTCGTCGCCAACCTCCCGGACGTGCTGGTGGTCAGGGCCGCCCGGGTCTAGTGGCGGGGGCAGGTGTTCGGCCCCCGGCTGGGCCGCCGCTCTCCGATGATGGCCGGGTGAGTGACCCGGCCCTCGACCTCCCACCGCCCTGCCCCGGCGCCGCGGTGCGTGGATCGGCTGGCTGTTCGTGCTGGCCACCCTCGTCGGCGTGTCGGGGTTGGCCCTCGCGCTCGCCCGGCAGGAGTGGCTGGGCGTGGGGAGGGGCGCGGCGATGACAGTGGTCTTCGCGCTCGCCGGGGCGCGGCACCGCTACGACGAGCTTCCCGGCCGGGTGGAGCTCGTGGGCCTGGTCGCCGCCGGAGCGTGGCCGGCGCTCACCGTCGCCCCCTACCTCTAGCTCCGCTTGACCCCGACGCGACGTCAGGGTCTGTGCTGGGGGCATGCGCCTGATCCCCGTCGCCTATCTCGGCTCCTACCTGATGTCGGTGCTCGGCAACTCCGTCGCCGCCGTCGCGCTGCCGCTGATCGTGCTGCAGACGACCGGCAGCGCCCTGTCCGCCGGGGCCGTGGCTGCGGCGACCGCCGTACCTGCGGTGCTGGCGGGGCTGTTCATGGGCGTGGTGATCGACCGGGTGAACCGCCGTACCTCCTCGGTCGTGACCGACCTCGTCTCGGCCGGGGCGGTCGCCGCCCTGCCGGTCGTCGACCTCGTCACCGGCCTCAGCCTCGGCTGGTTCGTGCTGCTCGGAGCGATCGGGGCGTTCGGTGACGTCCCGGGCATGACCGCGCGCGAGGCGCTGCTGCCGGCGATCGCGCGGCACGGGGACCTCTCCGTCGAGCGGCTGGTCGGGGCCCGCGAGGCGCTCGGGGCGCTCGCCCTGCTGGTCGGCCCGGCGGCCGCGGGGCTGCTGATGGCGCTGCTCGACGGAGCGACGGTTCTGTGGATCACGGCTGCGACCTCGCTGCTGGCGGCGCTCACCACCCTCCTGGTGCCGCACGCGGTCGGTCGCGTGGAGAAGGGGAGCGCGGTGTCCTCCTCGTGGGCACAGGTCCGCGAGGGGTGGCACACGCTGCTCGCCAGTCGCTTCCTGGTCGTCCTGACCGGGCTCACGCTGGTGTCGGTGTTCGTGCTCGGTGCCTTCCAGGGTCTGGTCCTGCCCGTCTACTTCACGGCCGAGGACCAGCCCGGGCGCCTGGGTCTGGTGCTCACCGCTCTTGCGGCCGGCCTGCTGCTGGGCAGCGGTGCCTACCTTGCCGCTGGTCCGCGGGTCCGGCGCCGGACCTGGCTGCTCACCGGGCTGCTGGGCTCCGTCGTCGGATTCGGGGTGATGGCGGCCCTCGGGTCGTGGTGGCTCGTCCTGGTCGGCGCTTTCGTCGTGGGCGTCTTCAGCGGCCTCTTCTCCAGCCTGCTCGGCGTCCTGACGGTCGAGCGCGTCCCCGACGCGCTGCGAGGTCGGATCACCGGCACCCAGAACGCGCTGGTCACGGCGGTGGGCCCGCTGGCCATCGTCGTCGCGGCGGTCATCGTCGAGTACGTCGGCCTCCGCGAGGCTGCCATGCTGGTCGCGGCGGTCTGGGTGCTGGCGGCCCTGGCCGCGGCTCCCGGTCGATGGCTGGACCTCCCGGTCACCCCCGCCCCGGCCCTGCAGGAGGACGAGCATGCGCAGCGGTGAGCTCGCCGCCCTCGCCGGAGTCACCGTGCGCACCCTGCGGCACTACCACCAGTTGGGCATCCTCGACGAGCCCGAGCGGGCGGCCAACGGCTACCGGGAGTACGACGTCCACGACCTGGTCCGGGTGCTGCGGATCAGGCGGTTGGCCGACCTCGGCCTCGGCCTCGAGGCGATTCCGGGCGTGCTCGACGACACCGGCGACGGGCACGCCGAGGTGCTGGAGCAGCTTGACGCGGAGCTGGCTGCGCAGGTGGCCGGGCTCGAGGAGCAGCGGGCCGTGATCGCGGCGCTGCGCCGGGACGGGGCGTCCCCCGACCTGCCTCCGGAGCTCGCGCGGCAGTGGCACGCGCTCGTCGAGGCCGGGCAGCCCCGTCGTCTGGCCGAACTCGACCGGGACCAGATCCTGATCCTGGTCCAGCTCGGAGGTGCGCGGGCGGTCTCGATGGTCGCCCGCCTCTACGCCCAGGTCGAGGATCCGGGGCAGCGGGCGGCGTACCTGGAGCTCGGCGCTCGCTTCGAGCGACTCACCGCGGAGACCGCGGCGGCCGAGGTCGACCGCCTGGTCGCCGACACCACGTCCTTCCTGGGGCGGATGGTCGCCGACCTCGGCGGCGAGGAGCTCGACCTCGACGCGGGTGAGGCGCTCCTGGACGCCCACAGCCGGGACCTGCTCAACCCGACCCAGCGAGCCGTGCTCGTTCGGATCCTGGCCGCACTGGCTCGCTAGGGCCGGTGGCGTGCTGCCTGCCTCTCAGGGAGCTGCGGATCAGCCGGACTGCCCCCGCCAGGCGGCGACGACGCCGGGAGGCGGCGTGGTGGACGACCGGCCGATCGAGCCGATCGGCGGCTGGGCAACTCCGTGGCCGGGCGCGGTCCGCCCGCCGGTCAGCTGGCGGTAGATCTCCTGCGCGGAGCCGCGCATGCCCCGCAGGAACGGGTGGAAGTCGGCCGCCCGCAGCGGCTTGAGGGTGCTGCCGTTGATCCAGGCCTCCTGGCCGGCGCACGCGTCGTGGCCGCGGGAGGCGGGATAGAGGTTCAGGTAGGCGGCGCCGTTGTTGACCGCGGCCCGGCGCAGGGAGCGGTTCAGCCGCCGCTCGATCCGGTTGCCCCAGCGGTAGTCTCCGGCCGCGAACTTCACGGCCTTGCAGGTCCCGCGCTCAGGGAGCAGCCGCGGGTAGCCGACGACGTACACCTCGGCGTTCGGCGCGCGCCGGCCGACCGCCCGCAGCGTGCGGCCGACGTACCGCTGGATCCGGGTGGCGTCGCGGAGCTTGGTGTCGACACCACGACGGTTGGTGAAGTGGCGCCGGCAGGGGTCGCCCTGCGGGTCGAGCTCGGCGACCTTCTGGCAGACCTCGATCATCGAGCCGAAGAGCTTCCGGTCGTTGCCGCCGATGCCGACGGTCACCAGGTCGGTCCCGGCGCTCAGGGCGTCGATCTGCCGGGGTGGCTTGGGCCCGGGGATGATCGTCGTCTGGGCGCGCCGGTCGAGATCGGCCGTCTCGGCGCCCGAGCAGGTGACGTCGACGTAGCTGCGCACCTTCAGGTAGCCGGCCAGGAACGCCGGGTAGTTGTTGGTCGAGCGCAGACAGCCGAGCGGATCGAGCCGCTGGGCCGGCACGAGCGGGCCGGCGCTGTAGGAGTCGCCGAGGGCGACGTAGTCGATCGGCTCGCCGCTCGCCACCACGTCGCTGGCCGGTCCGGCGGCGGCCGGTCCCCCGGGTGCGGTCCCGAGCGTGGCCGCCAGCACCAGCGCGGCGGCGGCGTACAGGATCGACCGGGACGGGCGAGGACGGACGGTGCGCATGGTGCCTCCGGGGTAGGGCGGGACGAGACGGGAGTTCTGCAACCCGTTCTCGTTCTACCCACTCCGGGGCGGTCCTACGACTGCGGCACGTGGGGACCCATCGGCGGGGTCTGTTCCTGGTAGGCCGGCAGCTCGCCGGTCTCGGGCTCGTGCACGATCGGGTCGGGGACGCCCGCGGTGATCGTGCTGCCGTCGGCCCGGATGCCGCCGGTGATCGGGTGGTCGTCGACGACGCCGGTCATCCGCGGGCCCTGGTCGTCGAGGACGACCTCGAGCGGCGCCGCCGCGCTCACGTCGTACGACGTGCCGCGCACGCTGAGCGTCACCGTGTCGCCCTCGGCGGGCGGGGCCTCCAGGGTGATGCGCAGCTGCCGCTCGGTGACCTCGACCAGCAGCCGGGCACCCTGCCAGGCGAGCCGGTAGCGCAGCACCGGCCAGCCGACGGGCAGCCGCGGGTCGAAGGACAGCTCGCCGCCGTGGTCGCGCATGCCGCCGAAGCCGGAGACCAGGGCGCTCCACACGCCGCCGCAGGACGCGACGTGCATGCCGTCGACGGTGTTGCCGTGCAGGTTCCTCAGGTCGACGTACAGCGCCTCGTGGAAGTAGCGCAGCGCGGTGTCGTGGTGGCCGACCTCGGCGGCGATGATCGCCTGGACGCAGGCCGACAACGTCGAGTCGCCGGTGGTGATCGGGTCGTAGTACTCGAAGTCCGCGCGCTTCTCGTCGTCGCTGAACCGGTCGCCCTGCAGGAACAGCGCGAGCACGACGTCGGCCTGCTTCAGCACCTGGAACCGGTAGATCACCAGCGGGTGGTAGTGCAGCAGCAGCGGCCGCAGCTCGGCCGGCGTCTTGGACAGGTCCCACACCTCGCGGTCCAGGAAGAAGTCGTCCTGCGGGTGGATGCCCAGCCCGGCGTCGAACGGGATCGACATGCCGGCGGCGCAGCGACGCCACTCGTCGACCTCCTCGCCGCTCAGGTCGAGCCGGGCCCGGAGCCGGTCGAACTCGACCGGGTCGGCCTCCCGGACCCACTCCACCGCCTCGACGGCCTGCTCCAGGTTGAAGCGGGCCATGACGTTGGTGAACAGGTTGTTGTTGACGACGGTCGTGTACTCGTCGGGCCCGGTGACACCGTGGATGTGGAAGCTCTCGTCGCCGTTGCTGCGCCAGAAGCCCAGGTCGGCCCACATCCGCGCGGTCTCGATGAGGATGTCGATGCCCTCGCGGACCAGGAAGCCCCGGTCACCGGTGGCCCGGACGTACTTGGTGAGCGCGTAGGCGACGTCCGCGTCGATGTGCACCTGCGCTGAGCCGGCCGCGTAGTACGCCGACGCCTCCTCGCCGTTGATCGTGCGCCACGGGAACATGGCGCCGCTCTGGGCCATCTCGCGGGCCCGGTTCCGGGCGGCCGGAAGCATGAGCGACCGGAAGTGCAGGGCGTTGCGGGCCACCTCGGGCAGCGTGTAGGTGAGGAACGGGATCACGTAGACCTCGGTGTCCCAGAAGTAGTGACCCTCGTAGCCGGAGCCGGTCACCCCCTTGGCCGGTACGCCGAGCCCGTCGGTGCGGCCGCTGGCCTGGGCCAGGGAGAACAGGTTGAACCGCACCGCCTGCTGCACGGCCGCGAGTTCCTGGCTCGCCGTACCGACGGGGTCGTCCGCGAGCCCCCCGACCTCGACGTCCGCGGCGTCCCAGAACCGGCCGTACCAGGCGCGCTGGTCCTCCAGGTAGTGCTTCAGCCCCTGCCGCTTGGCCCGGTCGAGGGTGCGGTCGCAGCGGTCGGACAGCTCGCGCACCGGGACGCCCCGCGAGGAGTGGTAGGCGACGGTCTTGCAGAGGGTGATCGTGTTGCCCTCGGTGGCGTCGACCCGGAAGACGGTCTTGGCCAGGTCCTCGTCGCCGCGGACGACGATCTCGTGCTCGTCGGAGGTGGTCAGGTCGTGGTCGGCGGCGACCGCGATCGTCATGCCCGAGGTCGCGCAGCGGTAGCCGAGCAGCATCCGGTCGTCGCGGGCGTAGTGCAGTCGCGGCTCCAGGACCCGCCCGGCGAAGGCCGCCGCCTTGCGTGGGTCGGTCATCCCGATCGCGACCTGGGGCTGCTCCGCCCCGACGTACTCGTCACGGCCGTCCTGGCGGTTGATGATCTGCGAGGAGACCACCACCGGCGCGTCGCCGCTGAGCATGGTGATCTCCAGCGTCAGGAACGACAGGTGCCGCTGGGTCATCGAGACCATCCGCGTGGAGTGGATCCGCACCCGCTTGCCCGACGGCGTGCGCCAGACCAGGTTGCGGCGCAGCAGGCCGTCGCGGAAGTCGAGCGATCGCTCGTAGAACTCCAGGTCGGAGGTGCCGAAGGTCAGCGGCTCGTCGTCGACGTAGATCTTGACGACCTTCGCGTCGGGCACGTTGACGATGGTCTGGCCGGTGCGGGCGAAGCCGAACGCCGCCTCCGCGTGCCGGATCGGCCAGGTCTCGTGGAAGCCGTTGACGAACGTCCCGTGGGCGTACGACGGCCGCCCCTCCTCGGGGTTGCCGCGCATGCCGAGGTAGCCGTTGGCCACGGTGAAGAGCGTCTCGGTCACGCCCAGGTCGTCGGGGTGGTAGCTGGTCTCCACCAGTCGCCACGGGTCGATCGGGAACCGACCGCGGTCCATCGGGTCCGGGCCCACCTTGCGGGGGTTCACGGGACCAGCTCCGCGAGGTCGCTGACGACGACCGTCGCGCCGGCGTCGTTGAGCGTGTCGTGACCGGCACCCCGGTCGACCCCGATGACGGCGGCGAACCCGCCGGCCGCCCCGGCCCGCACGCCCGAGACGGCATCCTCGAGGACCACCGCTCTCGCGTGCGGGACCCCGAGTACGTCGGCGGCGTGCTGGAAGGTGTCGGGCGCGGGCTTGCCGGGCAGGCCCAGCTCCTCGGCCACCGCCCCGCTCACCACGGTCCGGAACCGGTCGGCCAGGCCGGCGGCCTCGAGGACGGCCGGCGCGTTGACCGAGGATGAGACGACCGCGAGCGGCATCCCCCGGTCGCGCAGGTGGTCGAGGAGCGCGACCGAGCCGGGGTAGGCCGTCACGCCGTCGCGGGCCAGCACCGCGTTGAAGGCGTCGTTCTTGCGGTTGCCCAGCCCGCGCACGGTCTCGGCGCTCGCCGGGTCGTCGCTGGTGCCCTCGGGCAGCTTGAGGCCGCGGGCGGCGAGGAAGTCGCGCACCCCGTCGTAGCGGGGCTTGCCGTCGACGTGGGCGAAGTAGTCGGCGTCGGTGTACGGCGACCGGTCGCCGGCCCCGTCGTACGCCTGGAGGAAGGCGTTGAACATCTCGGCCCAGGCGCGCATGTGCACCTCGGCGGTCGGGGTCACCACCCCGTCGAGGTCGAACAGGGCAGCGTCCACGTCGTCCCAGCTGAAGTCGGCCACGGGGAACACGCTAGAGGGCCCGAGGGGTCGCTCGTCCAGACAACCCGCCCGGGACGTGTTGAGACTCCGGCCACTCCGGGCCCAGACTGCCGCCCATGGGAGCGTTCGAGGTCGTCCGCAGCACCACCATCGGGGCGGACGCCCGGGTGGTGCACGCGCTCGTCAACGACCTCCACCTGTGGACCGCCTGGTCGCCCTGGGAGGACATCGACCCCGGCATGGAGCGCGTGCACACGGGCTCGCCGAACGGCGTGGGCGCCTGCTACGCGTGGCACGGGAACCGCAAGGCGGGCGCCGGGTCGATGCAGATCACCTCGTCGCAGCCCGAGCGGATCGAGCTGGTGCTGCGCTTCCTCAAGCCGTTCTCGACGACCAACGAGGTGTGGTTCGAACTGCTGCCGGTCGCCGGCTCGACGGTGGTGACCTGGCGGATGCGGGGCGCGACGAGCGGCCTGATGTCGTGGCTGAGCCCGGTCATCCCGATGGATCGGCTGGTCGGCCGGGACTTCGAGCGAGGCCTGGCGAAGCTGAAGAAGGTGGCCGAGGGCGACCCCTCGCCGACCGGCTCCCGCTGAGCCCGACCCTGAGACCGGCGTACGGCGGCGCCGGGCCCCGATTAGGCTCGGAGGCATGAGCGAGCAGGACCCGACCACGCACGACCTCAAGCCCCGTTCGCGGGACGTGACCGACGGACTGGAGCGGGCCGCGGCGCGCGGCATGCTCCGCGCCGTCGGCATGGGCGACGACGACTGGGAGAAGCCCCAGATCGGTGTGGCCTCCAGCTGGAACGAGATCACCCCCTGCAACCTCTCCCTGGACCGGCTGGCGAAGGCCGTCAAGAACGGCGTGCACGCGGCCGGTGGCTACCCGCTCGAGTTCGGGACCATCTCGGTCTCCGACGGCATCTCGATGGGCCACGAGGGGATGCACTTCTCGCTGGTCTCGCGCGAGGTCATCGCCGACTCGGTCGAGACCGTGATGATGGCCGAGCGTCTCGACGGCTCGGTGCTCCTGGCCGGCTGCGACAAGTCGCTGCCCGGCATGCTGATGGCCGCCGCGCGGCTCGACCTGTCCAGCGTGTTCCTCTACGCCGGCTCCACGATGCCGGGCTCGGTCGACGGCAACGACGTGACGATCATCGACGCCTTCGAGGCGGTCGGCGCCTGCCTGGCCGGCAAGATCACCCGCGCCGAGGTGGACCGGATCGAGCGGGCCATCTGTCCGGGCGAGGGCGCCTGCGGCGGCATGTACACCGCCAACACCATGGCCTCGGTGGCCGAGGCGATCGGCATGAGCCTGCCCGGCTCGGCCGCCCCGCCGGCCGTCGACCGGCGTCGCGACGGGTTCGCGCACCGCTCCGGCGAGGCCGTCGTGAACCTCCTCAAGCACGGCATCACGGCCCGCCAGATCATGACCAAGGAGGCGTTCGAGAACGCCATCACCGTCGTGATGGCCCTCGGCGGCTCGACGAACGCCGTGCTGCACCTGCTGGCCATGGCCCGCGAGGCCGACGTCGACCTGACCATCGACGACTTCAACCGGGTCGGCGAGAAGGTGCCGCACCTCGGCGACCTGAAGCCGTTCGGCAAGTACGTCATGAACGACGTCGACAAGATCGGCGGCATCCCTGTCGTGATGAAGGCGCTGCTCGACGCGGGCCTCATGCACGGCGACTGCCTGACCGTCACCGGCAAGACCATGGCCGAGAACCTCGAGGCGCTGGCCCCGCCGGCCCTCGACGACGACGTGATCCGCAAGCTGGACCGGCCGATCCACGCCACCGGCGGCCTGACCATCCTCAAGGGCACGCTGGCCCCCGAGGGCGCGGTCGTGAAGTCGGCCGGCTTCGACGACACCGTCTTCCGCGGCACGGCCCGGGTCTTCGACGGCGAGCGCGCCGCGATGGACGCCCTCGAGGAGGGGAAGATCCAGGCCCGCGACGTCGTGGTCATCCGCTACGAGGGCCCCAAGGGCGGTCCCGGCATGCGGGAGATGCTGGCCATCACCGGCGCGATCAAGGGCGCCGGCCTCGGCAAGGACGTCCTGCTCGTCACCGACGGCCGCTTCTCCGGCGGTACGACGGGCCTCTGCGTGGGCCACATCGCGCCCGAGGCCGTCGACGGCGGACCGATCGCGTTCGTGCAGGACGGCGACCCGATCGTGCTCGACGTGCTGAACCGCACGCTGGAGGTCGAGATCTCCGAGGAGGACTACGCCGCCCGCCAGGAGGGCTGGACGCCGCGCCCGCCGAAGTACACCCGCGGTGTGCTCGGCAAGTACGCCAAGGTCGTGCAGTCCGCGGCCCACGGCGCCGTCACCAGCTGAGGCGGTCGTCGCCGGATGGGGAAGACCTACGACGCGATCGACGGACGCCTGCGGGCGTTCGTCGAGCGCCAACCCGTCTTCTTCGTGGCGACGGCACCGTCCGGCGACGGCGGCCACGTCAACGTCTCGCCGAAGGGCCTCGCCGACACCTTCGCGGTCGTTGACGAGCACACGGTCGCCTACCTCGACCTGACCGCGAGCGGGGCCGAGACGATCGCCCACCTGCGCCAGAACGGCCGGATCACGCTGATGTTCTGCTCGTTCGAGCGGACCCCCAACGTGGTCCGGTTCCACGGCCGCGGACGCGTCGTCACGGTGTACGACGACGACTTCGCCACCTGGGCCGCCCGCTTCCCGGCCAACCCGGCCGCCCGAGCGGTGATCGTGGTCGACGTCGAGCGGGTCAGCGACTCCTGCGGCTACGCGCTGCCGCTGCTCAGCCTCGACGAGGAGCGGGACCTGCTCACCCCCAACATGGAGCGGCGCGGACCCGACGGGGTGCTCGCCTACCGGGTGCAGAAGAACCGCACCAGCATCGACGGCCTACCCGCGTTCGACCAGGACCCGGTCCCGTGAGCGACCGGCGCCCCGAGCCGACCTGGCCGATCCTCTTCCTCGTGCTGCTGGTGCTGCTCGCGCTGCTGGCGGTCTCCTGGGAGGCGGGCTACCAGTCGACCGACTCGGCGCGCGCCGAGCCGGAGGCCGCGCCTGCGGTGTCCGGGCCGCCGGCGGCCCAGGCGCCCGTCGAGGAGCCGGCCGCACCCGCGGAGCCGACCGAGCCGGCCACCCCCGCCGAGCCGGTCTCGGGGGAGCCGGTCGCCACGCTGCCGGGCGGCCGCACCCGGGTCTTCGAGGGCGGCCGGTTCCTGGTGGCCCACTACGGCACCGCCGGCACGGGCTCGCTCGGCGTGCTGGGGGAGCGGTCGCCCGACCGGGCTGCGGCCGCCGTACGACGGGCCGCCCGGCCTTTCCGCCGTCCGGGCCGCCCGGTGCAGGGCGTCTTCGAGCTGATCGTCACCGTCGCCGACGGGCTTCCCGGCCGCGACGGCGACTTCAGCCACGACATCCCGCGCGCCGACGTACGCCGCTACGTCCGGGCCGCCCGGCAGCACGGCCTCCTGCTGCTGCTCGACATCCAGCCGGGACGCTCCGACTTCCTGACCGTGGCCAAGCGCTGGGAGTGGGCGCTGCGCGACCCGCACGTCGGGCTGGCGCTCGACCCCGAGTGGCGGATGTCGCGCCACCAGGTGCCGGGGCGGGTCGTCGGCCGGGTCCACGCCCGCGAGGTGAACCGGACCTCGGCCTGGCTCTCGCGCCTGGTCACCCGCGAGCGGTTGCCCGAGAAGCTGTTCGTGCTGCACCAGTTCCGGACCTCGATGCTCCCCGCCGTCGAGCGGATCGTCGGCCGTCCGGGACTCGCCTCGGTCCAGCACGTCGACGGGTTCGGGACCCGCCAGCAGAAGCGCGCGACCTACCGGGCGGTGGCGCGTCCCCGACAGTTCACGATGGGTTTCAAGCTGTTCTACGACGAGGACGTCCACCGCATGGACGCTCGCGCCGTTCAGGCGCTCCGGCCCCGGGTCCGGTTCGTGAGCTTCCAGTGACGTCCGGGTTCCGGACAATCTGGCAGGATGGTCGGGGGGGAAGGAGACAGCGGACGGTGGACTTCTCAGTCGAGAACAAGTCGTGTTCGTTCTGCGGGGTGCAGGGTGAGAAGGGCATGAAGTTCGCCGGCGGACTGGGCGCGATGATGTGCCACTCGTGCGTCGACGAGTACCACGCGGTCCTCTCCTCCCCGGAACGCACGGAGGCGGTCTCGCGACCCCCGTGGGAGTCGATGACCGACGCCGAGCTGCTCGCCAAGATCCCTCTGATCGCCCAGACCGCGACCCAGGTCGACGACTTCCTGGTCGAGTGGGTCGAGCTGGCGCGCTCGCGCAAGCTGTCGTGGGCCGCCATCGGGCAGTCGCTGGGCACCTCCCGGCAGGCCGCGTGGGAGCGGTTCGCCCAGCGGGTCGAGCGGCTGAGCACCGACGCCGCCGGCTGAGCGACGCCGTCCGTCGCGCGGCTACCCTGCGCAGGTGACGAGCGACCTCGACCAGACCGACCCCCTGGCGTCGTACCGGGACGCCTTCGTGGGGGCCGAGACGCCGTTGGTGTACTTCGACGGCAACAGCCTCGGCCGGCCCCTGAGGGTGACCGGCGACCGGCTGAAGGCGTTCGTCGACGAGGAGTGGGGCGGGCGGCTGATCCGCGGGTGGGACGAGGGCTGGATGGACCTCCCCGCCACGATCGGCGACGACCTCGGCCGGATCTGCCTCGGGGCTGGAGCCGGGCAGACGATCGTCGGCGACTCCACGACCGTGCTCCTCTACAAGACGATGCGGGCGGCGGTGGCGGCCCGGCCCGGGCGGACCGAGATCGTGGTCGACCGCGACAACTTCCCGACCGACCGGTACGTCGCGCAGGGGATCGCCGACGAGTGCGGGCTGAGCATCCGCTGGATCGACGTCGACACCAGCGCCGGGGTCACGGCGGAGCAGCTGGCGGAGGCGACCGGTGAGCGCACGGCCCTCGTGGTGCTCAGCCACGTCGCCTACCGCTCGGCGTACCTCGCCGACGTCGAGCAGCTGACCCGGATCGCCCACGACGCCGGTGCGTTGGTGCTCTGGGACCTCTGCCACTCCGCCGGCTCGGTGCCGACCGAGCTCGACGCGTGGGGCGTCGACCTGGCGGTGGGCTGCAGCTACAAGTACCTCAACGGTGGGCCGGGCGCGCCCGCCTTCGTCTACGTGAACGCAGGGCTGCTCGACTCGCTCACGCAGCCGATCCAGGGCTGGATGGGCGCGACCGACCCGTTCCTGATGGGGCCGACCTACGCCCCGGCGGCCGGCATCCGCCGGATGCTCTCGGGCACCCCGCCGGTGGTCGGCATGCTCGCGCTGCAGGACATGCTGGAGCTGCTGGAGCAGGCCGGCATCGATGCCGTCCGCGCCAAGTCGGTGGCCCTCACCGACCACGCGGTCGAGCTCGCCGCGGAGCTGCTGCCCGACGTGGCGCTGGCCAGCCCGCGCGACAGCGCCCGCCGGGGCGGCCACGTCACGCTGAACCACCCGCTGATGCGCGAGGTGACCGCTGCGCTCTGGCGGCGCGACGTCATCCCGGACTACCGCGACCCGCACGGCCTGCGGATCGGGCTGTCGCCGTTGTCCACCTCCTTCGCCGAGGTACGACGGGGCCTGGAAACGGTTCGCGAGACGCTCGACGCCCTGACACGCTGAGGGGCATGCGCTTCCCCCGACCGCTCCGCCCGGGCGACACGATCGGCGTCACGGCGCCGTCCAGCGGCGTCGACGAGCGGCTGCGGCCGCGACTGGACGCCGGGATCCGGCGGCTGCGCGAGCGCGGCTTCGAGGTCGAGGTGGGGGAGTGCCTCGGGGGCGACGGGGTCGTCTCCGCCCCGAAGGAGCGGCGGGCGGCCGAGCTGACCCGGATGCTGACCGACCCGGCGGTCCGCGCCGTCGTACCCCCGTGGGGCGGGGAGACGGCGATCGACCTGCTCGACCATGTCGACTGGTTCGCGCTCGAGGCCGCCGAGCCGACCTGGCTGGTCGGGTTCAGCGACCTCTCCACGCTGATGCTGCCGCTCAGCCTCCGCACCGGCTGGGCCACGCTGCACGGCAGCAACCTGATGGACACCCCGTACGACGCCCCCGACGGTCTGCTGCACTGGCTCGACGTCGCCTCCGCCACCGAGCCGTTCACGCAGCGCAGCCCGGGTCGCTACCGCGACGAGGGCTGGGACGACTACGTCGGCGACCCCGGGGTGGCCACGATGACCCTCGACCGGGAGGGCGGCTGGTGGTCCCTCGACGGGGCGCCCGTCGAGGTGAGCGGGCGGCTGGTCGGGGGCTGCCTGGAGACCGTGTGCCACCTCGCCGGCACCCCGTACGGCGACGTTGCGGCCTACGGTCGCGCCCACGCCGACGAGGGGCTACTGGTCTACCTGGAGGCCGCCGAGCACGGCGCGTACGACGTCTGCCGAGCCCTGCACGGCCTGCGGCTGGCCGGGTGGTTCGAGCACGCGAGCGCGGTCGTGATCGGGCGGACCCGGGCGTCCGACGCGGACGGCATGACGCAGGTCGAGGCGGTCGCCGATGCGCTCGGCAGCCTCGGCGTGCCTGTCGTGCTGGACGTCGAGTGCGGCCACGCCCAGCCGTTCCTGCCGCTGGTCAACGGCGCGCTGGCCCACCTGGTGCTCGACGGCGAGCGCCGCGAGATCACCCAGCGGCTGGGCTGACCGGGTTCAGTTGACCAGGTCGCGCCAGTTGTCGGGCACCCGACCGGCCGGGCCGGGGGTCGGCTGGTCGTCGGGGTGGGCGGTGGGCGCGGCGAGCTCGGGGCCGAGGATCCCGATCTCCCGGCCGTAGTCCCAGAACCAGTCCTCGCCGGGTTCGAAGCTCTGCACCACGGGGTGCCCGGTGCTCCGGAAGTGCGCGGTGGCGTGCTGGGCGGGGGAGGAGTCGCAGCAGCCGACGTGCCCGCACGAGGCACAGCGACGCAGGTGCACCCACCAGCCGCCGGCCGCGTCGCACTCGACGCAGCCCGGGCCGCTGGGTGGGACGGTGGGATCGATGTCGGTCATGACGACACGCTAGTGCGGCGCGCGTGGCCAGCGCGTGTCGATCCGGTACGCCGCCGCGAACAGCGCCAGGAACAGCACGGTCACCATGCCCGACGCCGCGAGCACCCGGAGCCAGCCCTCGGCGTCGACGTCGAGGAAGGGGTAGGGGTACCAGCCGCTGATCGCGCCCACGGCCAGCGTCCAGGCCAGCCAGGCGAGCGGCCAGACGATGGCCCGCCGTACCTCGAGCAGCGTCACCCGCGGCCGCGGACCGACCAGCAGCCACCCGGCCACGGTCAGCAGCGGCACCACCATGTGCAGCAGCTTGTCGGCGGTCCAGTCCCAGCCGTCGAGGTCGAGCAGCGGACGCAGCAGCACGAAGTGGACCAGCCCGGTCACCGTGATCCCGACCAGGCCGGCCAGGCGGACGACCCGCCACCAGCGGCCGTCGTACGACGGGTCGCGCGCGAGCGTCACCGCCGCGATCGCGACCAGCAGGTTGCTCTGGATCGTGAAGTAGGAGACCAGCCGTCCGAGCCGCGCCGCCAGCCCCGGCTCGCTCGCGTCGTCGAGGACCCGCCCGCCCTGCACCACCAGGGCCAGCTGCAGGACCAGCGCGGTCACGACCACGACCGCGGTCACCAGGTGCCAGCGGCGAGCCGCGAGGGACGTCATCCCCGGAACCTAGGGTGTCCGCATGCCGACCGACAACGAGTTCCGCCAACCGGTGGGCGACGAGGTGCCGGACTGGACCCCGCGCGAGCGCCCCGCGCCGGTGACCCTGACCGGTCGCTACGTCACGCTCGAGCCGGTGGCAGCCGCTCACGCCCAGCCCCTGTACGACGCCCTCTGCGGCCCCGACGACCGCGCGCGCTGGACCTACCGGCCGACCGAGCCGCCCACCGACATGGCCGAGATGGCCCGGCTGGTCGCGGCCCACGCCGGCGACCCGGAGACGGTGACCTTCGCGATCCGGCCCGAGGGCCGCGAGGCCGAGGGGCTGGCGACGTTGATGCGCCTCAATCCCGACCACGGCCAGGTCGAGGTCGGCGGGGTGCTCTACGCCGGCACGCTCGAGCGCACCCGGGCCGCCACCGAGGCGATCCACCTGCTGATGGCCCACACCCTCGACGAGCTCGGCTACCGGCGCTTCGAGTGGAAGTGCGACAGCCTCAACGAGCCGTCGCGGCGCGCGGCGGCCCGGCTGGGCTTCACCTACGAGGGCCGGTTCCGCCACCACCTGGTGGTCAAGGGGCGCAACCGCGACACCGACTGGTTCTCGGTCACCGACGCCGAGTGGCCCGCCGTGCGGGCCGCCCACGAGGCCTGGCTCGACCCCGCGAACTTCGATGAGGCCGGGCAGCAGCTCAGTCCCCTCCGCGTCACCCTCCCAGGCCCTCGTCCCGCGCCCTGATCATCGCGGTGGCCCGGTCGGGCACGGCCAGCTTGGTCAGCACGTTCGAGACGTGGTTGCGCACGGTCTTGGGGCTGAGCACCATCCGCCGCGCGATCGTCGCGTTGTCGTAGCCGCGGGCCACCAGGTCGAGGACCTCGCGCTCGCGGTCGGACAGCTCCGGGAACGGCAGGCGTACGGCGGTCCGCCCCGCCATCATGCTGGCCATCGCCCGGGCGGCGACCTGCGGGCCGAGGATCGCCTCGCCGTCGGCGACCGCGCGGATGCCGCGCTCGACCTGCTCGGGCGAGGAGCTCTTCAGCAGGTAGCCGCGCGCACCGGCCCGGATCGCCGCCACCACCGACTCGTCGTCCTCGTCCATGGTGACGACCAGCACGGCCAGGTCGGGGAGGCTCCGGACCAGGTCGCGGGTGGTCTCGATGCCGGAGTCGTCTCCGAGGTGCAGGTCCATCAGCACGACGTCGACGCCGTCGTCGACCCGCTCCCTCGCCTCGGCGGCCGACGCGGCGTGGGCGACGACCGTGATGCCGGGCAGCGAGTCGAGCAGCCCGGCCATGCCGAGCCGGAAGACGGGGTGGTCGTCGACGACGGCGACGCGGATCTCGCTCACGGGCCTGTTCCTACCAGCCCGGGGTCGGTCGCGGACCCGGAACGGACCCGCGACAGCTGGTGGTCGAGGGACCGGACCGCCTCGACCGCGAGGTCGACCTCGGCCTGGAGGTGAGCCAGGAGCTCCAGTCCCGCCTCCGGATGGTCGGCCAGCAGGTTGCGGGCGCCCTGCAGGCCGAGCCGGATGCCGGCCAGCGCGGGCCCGAGCCCGTCGTGCACGGCCCGTCGTGCCTCCGCGAGGAGGGCGGGGTCGAGGGCGGGACCCCGGGCGGACCCGTCGTGAGTCGGGTCCGCCCGGGGCCGACCTCCGTCCGTGGGCCGGCGCCCCGCGGTCGCCTGCAGGGGGGACGGGGCAGCGGCGACCGCGTCCGACGTCACGGGCGGTCTAGGAGTGCCCCGGCCGGTCACCGAGCGCGAAGCCGGCGCCGAGCACGAGCACGAGGACGGGGCCGGTGAAGCCGGCCAGGTACTGCAGGGGCGACACGCCGGCCAGGGTGGTCACTCCGCCGAGCAGCGCCGCCGCCCAACCGATCCAGCGCGGCGCCGCGGCGTGCCGCAGCGCCGCCACCGCGACGGCCAGCCCGGTCACGCCGGCGCCGACCCAGAGCCAGGGGACGGTGCCGGTCCAGTGGGCGACGACGGCACCGAACTCGGGGTCGAGCGCGAGGTCGTCCGAGGTCAGCCCGAAGACGATCTCGGTGGTGAAGGCGACCCCCATCAGGGCCGCGACCGACGTCAGCAGCAGCCCGCCGGCGGCCACGTCGGGCGTCAGGCTGCCGGCCGGGGCCTGGCGCTGGAGGCGGCGGCGCAGGCCGGCGGCGAAGACGAGCAGCAGCAGGCTGGCCGCCATCATCGTGCCGTGCAGCACGAGCAGTTCCGGGACGAAGGCGTCGAGACGCTCGGTGATGCGGGCGGCGTCGCCGACGTACGCCTCGTCGTAGACGGCGTCGATGGTGGCGGAGGTCTGGATGCCGGCGATGCCGGCCAGGCCGGCGACCGCGCCGGTGACGGCCCAGGTCCGTCCGGGGGTGGTGGTCATGGCGGCAGCGTGGTCCGCCTGGCGTCCCGAGCGGCAGGGCGCGGCGTCCCCACCTGCCGGGCGGTCGTCGCGCGCGTGCGCGCCGACGGCGGGGGTACCGTCCCGGCATGAGCATCCCCGAGGCCGACAAGGAGCGCCTGGACGGCCACGCCGTCGAGGCCGAGCTGCTCGAGGACTGGCGGGTGATGTTCTCCGCGCTGCACGCCCGCTTCCGCACCGGTGACTTCGCCACCGGGCTGGCCCTGGTCAACGCGATCGGCGAGGCCGCCGAGGCCGCGAACCACCATCCGGACGTCGACCTGACCTACCCGCTGGTGACGGTCCGGCTCGCCAGCCACGACGTCGGCGGCATCACCGCCCGCGACGTCCGCCTGGCCCGCGCGATCTCGGACGCCGCCGGCCGGCTCGGGGCCGACGCCGACCCCGCGAAGGTGTCGGTCACCGAGCTCGCGCTCGACACCCACGACCGCCACGAGATCATGCCGTTCTGGGCGGCGGTGCTGGGCTACGAGACGTCCGCGGGCGACGACCGCGAGCTGGTCGACCCCGACGGCAGCCGTCCGACGCTGTGGTTCCAGGAGTCCGACCACCGCTCGCCCGAGGGCGTCGAGCAGCGCTTCCACCTCGACGTCCGGGTGCCGCCGGAGACCGCGGAGCAGCGGATCCGGGCAGCGGTCGACGCCGGCGGCCGGCTGGTGAGCGACGGCCGTGCGCCGTCGTACTGGGTGCTGGCGGACGCGCAGGGCAACCAGGCCTGCATCACCACCTGGCTGGGCCGCGAGGTCTGACCGCATCCTGGGACCGCCGTCCCGCATCCTGGGACGCCCTGTCAGACTGGTGACGCGACGAGACCCGACGGGCTACCGTGGTCGCATGCGCCAGGACCTTCTTGTACGCACGCGACGCGCCCGCTGACCCGATCAGCCAGCGCGTCACCCCTCGTTGCCCAGCAACCGAGGGGTTTTTTGTTGCCACAGATACACCTCGGGACCACGGGTAAGGAAAGCAAGGAATGAGCGAGATCACGGGCGCACAGAGCCTGATCAAGTCGCTGGAGGCAGCGGGCGCCGAGAACGTCTTCGGCATCCCGGGAGGAGCGATCCTCCCGGCGTACGACCCCCTCATGGACTCCACGATCCGCCACATCCTCGTCCGCCACGAGCAGGGCGCGGGCCACGCGGCCCAGGGGTACGCCGCCGCCACCGGCAAGGTCGGCGTCTGCATGGCGACGTCCGGGCCGGGCGCGACCAACTTGGTCACGCCGCTGGCCGACGCCCACATGGACTCGGTCCCGCTGGTGGCCGTGACCGGACAGGTCGGCGCGTCGCTGATCGGCACCGACGCTTTCCAGGAGGCGGACATCCGCGGCATCACGATGCCGATCACCAAGCACAACTTCCTGGTCACCGACCCGGCCGAGATCCCGCAGAAGATCGCCGAGGCGTTCCACATCGCCTCGACCGGCCGGCCCGGCCCGGTGCTGGTCGACGTGGCCAAGTCGGCCCTCCAGGCGACGACCACCTTCGCCTGGCCGACCGAGCTGAACCTGCCCGGCTACCGCCCGGTGACCCGCCCGCACGCCAAGCAGATCCGCGAGGCGGCCCGGCTGATCCTCGAGTCGCGGCGCCCGGTCCTCTACGTCGGCGGCGGCACCATCCGGGCCCGCGCCCACCGCGAGCTGAAGGTGCTGGCCGAGCTCACCGGCATGCCGGTCGTGACCACCCTGATGGCTCGGGGCGCGTTCCCGGACAGCCACCCGCAGCACCTCGGCATGCCCGGCATGCACGGCACCGTCGCGGCGGTCGCCGGGCTGCAGAAGAGCGACCTGATCATCAGCCTGGGTGCCCGCTTCGACGACCGGGTGACCGGCAACCTCGACTCCTTCGCCCCCGGTGCCAAGGTCATCCACGCCGACATCGACCCGGCCGAGATCGGCAAGAACCGCTACACCGACGTCCCGATCGTCGGCGACTGCCGCGAGGTGATCAGCGACCTGATCGTGGCGCTCAAGGCCGAGGCCGACGCCGGTCACACCGGCGACTACGAGGCCTGGGTCGAGTTCCTCGCCGGGGTGAAGAAGAAGTACGCCCTCGGCTACGACACTCCCGCAGACGGCTCGCTCGCCCCGCAGTACGTCATCGAGCGGCTCGGCGCGATCGCCGGTCCCGACTCCATCTACACCTCGGGCGTCGGGCAGCACCAGATGTGGGCGGCGCAGTTCATCGGCTACGAGAAGCCCAACACCTGGCTCAACTCGGGCGGCCTCGGCACCATGGGCTACTCCGTGCCGGCCGCGATGGGCGCCAAGGTCGGTATGCCCGACACGACCGTCTGGGCGATCGACGGCGACGGCTGCTTCCAGATGACCAACCAGGAGCTCGCGACCTGCGCGATCGAGGGCATTCCGATCAAGGTCGCGATCATCAACAACGAGTCGCTCGGCATGGTCCGGCAGTGGCAGACGCTCTTCTACAACGAGCGCTACTCCAACACGAACCTGCAGCGGCACGGCGGCCCGGTCCGGATCCCCGACTTCGTGAAGCTGGCCGACGCCTACGGCTGCGTGGGCCTGTCCTGCGACAGCCCGACCGACGTGGACGCCACGATCGAGAAGGCGATGGAGATCAACGACGTCCCGGTCGTGGTCGACTTCCGCGTGCACCGCGACGCGATGGTCTGGCCGATGGTCGCCGCCGGCACGAGCAACGACGAGATCAAGTACGCGCGGGACCTCGCGCCCGACTTCGACGAGGACGACCTCTAAGCCATGACCCGACACACGCTCTCCGTCCTCGTCGAGGACAAGCCCGGCGTCCTGGCCCGGATCGCCGGCCTGTTCAGCCGCCGCGGCTTCAACATCGACTCCCTGGCCGTCGGCCCGACCGAGCACCCCGAGGTCTCGCGGATGACCATCGTGGTCAACGTCGAGGGCTCGCCGCTCGAGCAGGTCACCAAGCAGCTCAACAAGCTGGTCGAGGTCATCAAGATCGTCGAGCTCGACCCGACGGCCTCGGTCAACCGCGAGCTGCTCATGGTCAAGGTCGCGGCGACCGCCGAGACCCGCGGCCAGGTGCTCGACACCGTCCAGCTGTTCCGGGCCAAGGTGGTCGACGTGGCCACCGACGCGGTGACCATCCAGATCACCGGCAACGCCGCCAAGCTGGCCGACTTCCTGCGCGTGCTGGAGCCCTTCGGGATCCGCGAGCTCGTGCAGTCCGGCATGGTCGCGATCGGGCGCGGTTCCCGGTCGATCTCCGAGCGCTCTCTGCGCCCGGTGGCCATCCCCGCACCTCCCGCCGCGGTCTGACCGACCGCGCGCGGCTCGCCGTACCCAACGAAATAACAACGAAGGAGAAGCCCACCGTGGCTGAGATGTTCTACGACGACGACGCCGACCTGTCCCTGATCCAGGGCAAGAACGTGGCGGTCATCGGCTACGGCAGCCAGGGCCACGCCCACGCGCTGTCGCTGCGCGACTCGGGCGTCGACGTCCGCATCGGGCTGCAGCCGGGCTCGAAGAGCCGCGCCAAGGCGGAGGCCGAGGGCCTGCGCGTCCTGACGCCGGCCGAGGCCGCGGAGGAGGCCGACGTCATCGTCATCCTCGCGCCCGACCAGCACCAGCGGAAGCTGTACGCCGAGGAGATCGCCCCGCACCTCACCGCGGGCGACACCCTGGTCTTCGGCCACGGCTTCAACATCCGCTTCGGCTACATCACCCCGCCCGAGGGCGTCGACGTCTTCATGGTCGCCCCGAAGGGTCCCGGCCACCTGGTCCGTCGCGAGTACGTCGACGGCCGCGGCGTCCCGGTGCTCGTCGCCGTCGAGAAGGACGCGTCGGGCAACGCCTGGCCGCTCGCCCTGTCCTACGCCAAGGGCATCGGCGGCCTCCGCGCCGGCGGCATCAAGACCACCTTCACCGAGGAGACCGAGACCGACCTGTTCGGCGAGCAGGCCGTCCTGTGCGGTGGCGCCTCCCAGCTGGTCATGTACGGCTTCGAGGTCCTCACCGAGGCCGGCTACCAGCCCGAGGTCGCCTACTTCGAGTGCCTGCACGAGCTGAAGCTGATCGTCGACCTCATGTACGAGGGCGGCATCGCCAAGCAGCGCTGGTCGGTCTCCGACACCGCCGAGTTCGGTGACTACGTCTCCGGCCCGCGGGTCATCACGCCCGACGTGAAGAAGAACATGGAGGACGTGCTCGCCGACATCAAGAACGGCGCGTTCGCCGAGCGGTTCATCACCGACATGGACAACGGCTCGCCGGAGTTCACCAAGTTCCGCGAGCAGGGCGAGTCGCACCCGATCGAGAAGACCGGCCGCGAGCTGCGCAAGCTGATGGCCTGGGTCAAGAGCCACGACTCCGACTACGTCGAGGGCACCTCCGCCCGCTGATCCACCGCTCCACCTGTCCCACCCGCCGAGCCGGCGCACCCCTGGTGCGCCGGCTCGCGCGATTCTCGGGACGTCGGCGCGAACCGATCGGACCTCCGGAGCATCGGACCTGGTGTCAGCACCGCCGATCCCGGGAGGAACCATGACCGCGTCACCGAACGCGCTCGCCACCGCCGTACTCGTCCTGGCCGGGCTGGGTGCCGCGACCGCGCCGGCCTCCGCGCAGGCGGCACCCGAGAGCTGCCAGGGGAGGACGCCCACGCTCGTCGCGACCGCCGACGCCGAGAAGCTGCAGGGCACCGAGGGGGCGGACGTCATCAGCATCGTCGGCTTCGACCGGGTCGAGGTCGACGCGCGGGGCGGCGACGACCTGGTCTGCAGCAGCGCCTGGTCGGACTCGGTGGTCCGCGGGGGCGCGGGCGACGACACGCTGCAGGACGTGCTCACGAGGCCCCGGGCCCGGTACGACGGGCGCACCCGGCTGCTGGGCGGCCCCGGGGCCGACCTCCTGGTCGGGGCGGGTGGCTCGAGGACCATGGCGAGCTACGAGGACGACCGCACCGGGGTCACGATCCGGTTCGACACCGGCTCGGTCGTCGCGGCGGACGGCACCGACGCGCTCCTGGGCATCCGTGTCGCGGCGGGCAGCCCGTACCGCGACACGGTCGTCGGGAGCGACGGCCCCGATGGCTACACCTCGGCGCTCGAGTACGACGGCGACCTCCAGGGCGACGTGATCGACCTCGGCGCGGGCGACGACTCCGTCTCGGCCTTCCACTCGACGGTGGACCTGGGGCCGGGGGACGACGAGGGCAGCGGTCTCGACTCGGTGATCCGCGGTGGCTCCGGCGACGACACTTTGGAGATCGAGCTCTCGGGGACCGCGGTGGGCGGTCCGGGTCGCGATGTCCTCACGGGCCGCGCGGACATGGACCTCGGCGGTCCCGAGCCCAGCCGGATCCGCCTCCTGGGCGGCCCCGGGGCCGACCGGCTCTCGATCCCGTTCGCGGGGCAGGAGGCGCCGGTGGACTGCCCGGAGTACTGCACCCGCGGTCGCGTCGCCGGTGGCACCGGGCGCGACACCCTCGTGCTGAGCCGGCCCGGCTCGGTCGTCGACCTCGCCGCGCGTCGCGGACGGGTGCCCGGTGGCCGGTCGATCCTGAGGTCGATCGAGGACGTGAGCGGCAGCAGGTACGGCGACGTCATCCGCGGGAGCGCCAGGGCCAACCGGATCGGCGGGGGGCGCGGCGACGACGTCCTGCTCGGCGGCGGCGGGGACGACCGGCTGAGCGGCGGCAGCGGGCGCGACCGGGCCGACGGTGGCGTGGGGCGCGACCACTGCCGCGCGGAGGTGACGACGTCGTGCTGAGCCTCAGGACGGTCGCGTTAGCAGCCCTGGCGGCGCCGCTCCTGGCGGCCGGGGTCGGTCCGGCGGGGGCCGCCGTACGGCTGTGCCAGGGCGAGGAGGTCACGATCGAGGCGCCCGCGAGCGGCACGACCGTGCGCGGCACGAAGGGGCCGGACGTCATCGACGGGATCGGGCGCAACAGCATCACCATCCTGGGTCTCGGCGGGGACGACGTCATCTGCTCGGGTCCCGGGGTGGCCGTGGTCATCGAGGGGGGCGACGGCGCGGACCGGATCGAGGGCGGCGACCGTGCATACGAGGAGGTCGGCCACGCGGAGGTGGTCGCGCTCGCGGGCGGAGCGGGGGACGACGTGCTGAGGATCCTGACACCGGGCACTCTCACCGGAGGCCCGGGGAACGACCGGTTGGTGGTCGAGGGCGTCGAGACCCTCGCCTCGGTGGAGGTGGAGCCCGGGCCGGGGGATGACGTCGTGGTCGGCGGCGGGCGCTCCACCACGCTGATCCTCGGGGGGACGAGCGGGGTGCGGATCGTGGTGCCGGACGGTGTCTCCGACGGCGAGGGCCACGACACGTTCAGCGGCGTCCGGCGCTTCGTCGGGACCGAGGCGTCCGACAGCTTCGTCGGTGGCGCAGGCCCGGACGACTTCACCGGTGAGCAGGGGAAGTTCGACGGTGCGCCGGACATGGCGGTCGGCGGCCCGGGCCGCGACAGCCTCGACCTGCGAGGCTCGGCGTTCGGGCAGGCCGGGCGGGACTCCCTGCGGGTGCGGGGAAACGGCTCCGTGGCGGACGGCGGCCCGGGGTCCGACTTCCTGGCAGCGCTACCGAGCCGAGAGTGCGCGATGCGACGCTGCCGCATCGAGCTGAGAGGCGGCGTCGGGCGGGACCTGGTCCACTTCGAGTCCAGCGCCGGGCGCGGCGTCCGGGTGGACCTCGCACAGGGCCGGGCCCGGCACGGCCGGTTCGTCAGCGCCCTGCGCAGCGTGGAGGACGTCGTCGGCACCAAGCGCCCGGACGTCCTCCTCGGCAACGAACGGTCCAACCGGCTCGCGGGCGGGAAGGGCCGCGACGTGCTGAACGGCCGTGGTGGGCGGGACCTGGCCGATGGCGGGCCCGGGCGCGACCACTGCCGCGCAGAGGTGAGGCGTTCCTGCTGATCAGGCGTGGATCGTCGTACACGGGGAAAGTTCCGGAAAGTAAAGAAACGCGTGACCGACTCGGAGGACAGATGAGCAAGCAGGGACGCAGGAGCACGGTTCAGGCGACGCTAGCGGCGTCGGGGCTGGTGGTCGCGGGCGTGGGCTTCGCGGTGACGGGCCCGGCCGCGCAGGCGGCTGGCGAGCAGTGCCAGGGCCAGGACGCCACGATCGTGGCGACCGCTGACGCCCAGACGCTGACGGGGACCGACGGCGCCGACGTGATCCACACCGGAGGCTTCACCGGGGTCAAGGTCAAGGGCGGGGGCGGCGCCGACATCATCTGCGCGATCGCCGGCACGCGCGCCGATCTCGACGGCGGGGAGGGCGACGACGTCCTGGTCGACGTCGCGACCGGTGCCGGCACCGGCCGGGGCACCAAGATCTTCGCCGGTCCCGGGAAGGACCAGTTCACCGGCGTCGCGAGCACGGTGCTGACCTTCGAGAAGGCCACCGCCGGCGTCACCGTCGACCTGGCGGCCGGCACGGTGACCGACGGCGGCGACACCGAGACCGTGACCGGGATCAACCGGGTCCGTGGGAGCGCCTTCGCGGACACCTTCACCGGCACCGCGGCAGCGGATGTCTACGTGTCCAGCATCGGGCCCAGCTATGCGACCGACGGCGACACGATCAGGACCGGCGGTGGCAACGACACGGTGACCGCGTACGGCGGGACCGTGGACGCCGGGTCGGGCAGCGACCGGGTCCTCGCGTACGCCGCGGTCGTCGAGGGCGGATCCGGGCGCGACACCATCGACCAGCGCTACGGCGGTACGGCGAACGGCGGCTCCGGCGCCGACGTGCTGACCGCGGCCAGCTCGCTCAAGGAGGGCGGCCCGGTGACGGCCCTCCCGTCCGTGCTGAACGGTGGCGCGGGCAACGACGTCCTCTCGCCGGTCTTCGCCAGTGGGGCCGGGAAGGCCTTCGTCCGCGGCACCGTCGACGGTGGCGAGGGGAACGACATCCTCAGCCTCGTGGGTCGGCGCCAGGGCATCGTCGACCTGCAGTCGGGTGAGTCCGGCCGGGTCCGGGTCGCGGGCGGCCGTTCCAACCTGGCCTCGATCGAGTACGTCCGCGGCAGCGGCGTGCGCGACATCATCCGCGGCGACGACGGCCCCAACCGGATCTCGGGCAACGGCGGCGACGACGCGATCAACGGTCGCGACGGCAACGACATCCTCGACGGCGGTCCGGGCCGCGACGTGGTCAAGGGCGGGCTCGGCAACGACGTCTGCCGCAACGCGGAGCGCCGCGTCAGCTGCTGACGGCCGCGCCGCGGGCGGGAGCCACGCGGCCCGACCGGGCTGCGCCGGGGCCTGGGGGAGACCGAGGAGGTCGCTCACCCAGGCCCCGGTCACGGCCGGCGGGTCCGCGCCGTGACGGGACGGGCCGTCCGCGGGGCGAGGTCGTCCCGACCTAAGCATTGATGTAAGCTGCCTAAACACATTAGGCAGAGGAGGCGGGCATGGCTCGCGCGGGACTGACGCCGGACCGGGTGACCCGGGCCGGGGCGGAGCTGGCCGACGAGGTCGGCTTTGCGCACGTCACGGCCTCGGCCGTCGCGCGCCGGGTCGGGGTCCAGGTAGCGAGCCTGTACTCCCACGTCCGGGGCACCGACGACCTGCGCACCCGCATCGCCCTGCTCGCGCTCGAGGAGCTGGCCGACCGCGGGGACGCGGCGCTCGCCGGCCGCGCGGGCCGGGACGCCCTGGTCGCGTTGGGCGACGTCTACCGCGACTACGCCCGCGAGCACCCGGGACGGTACGACGCCGCCCGACACCGGCTCGACCCGGCCACGGCGGCGACCAGCGCCGGTCCGCGGCACGCGGCGCTCGCACGCGCGGTGCTGCGCGCCTACGACCTGACCGAGACCGACCAGACCCACGCGGTCCGGCTGCTCGGCAGCGTCTTCCACGGCTTCACCAGCCTGGAGCTCGCGGGCGGGTTCGACCACAGTGCGCCCGACGCGCAGGAGAGCTGGGTCCGCGTCCTCGATGCCGTCGACACGATGCTGAGGAGCTGGACCGCATGACTGATCACCTGAGGGGGACGCCCATCACCCCCGACCTCGTCCGCGGGGCGATCGAGCTCGAGGAGACCGCCACCGGCCTGCAGCCGCACCGGCTGCCCGCCTGGGCGCGGGCCCAGGTCGCCGACGGCCAGCTCGCGATGGCTGAGTCGCAGCCCTCCGGCGTACGCCTCGTGCTCCGGACGACGGCCACGGTGGTCGAGCTCGACACGATCCCCACCAAGCGCGCCTACGCGGGCGTGCCCCCCCGGCCGGACGGCGTCTACGAGCTGCTGGTCGACGGCGAGCCCGCCGGCAGCGCCACCGTGCCGGGCGGCCGGACGCTGGTCATCGACGTGGCGGCCGGCTCGTTCGACCTCCAGCCCGGTGAGCCCGGGACGGCGCGCTTCGCCGGCCTGCCGGACCGCGACAAGGTGGTCGAGATCTGGCTCCCGCACGACGAGACCACCGAGCTGGTCGCGCTCCGCGCCGACGCGGCCGTGGCTCCGGTGCCCGCCGACCGCCCGGTCTGGCTGCACCACGGCAGCTCGATCAGCCACGGCTCCAACGCGACGACGCCGACCGGCACCTGGCCGGCCGTGGCGGCGCGGCTCGCCGGCGTCGACCTGGTCAACCTCGGGTTCGGCGGCAGCGCGCTGCTCGACCCGTTCACGGCCCGCACGATGCGGGACGCCCCGGCCGACCTGATCAGCGTCAAGATCGGGATCAACCTGGTCAACGCCGACCTGATGCGGCTGCGCGCGTTCACGGCCGCGGTGCACGGGTTCCTCGACACGATCCGCGAGGGCCACCCGGCGACGCCGCTGCTGGTGATCTCGGCGATCCACTGCCCGATCCACGAGGACACCCCCGGGCCGGCCGCGATGGACCCCGCCGCGATGGCCGAGGGTCGGCTGGCCTTCCGCGCCACCGGCGACCCCGCCGAGGTGGCGGCCGGCAAGCTCACGCTGGGCGTGATCCGGACCGAGCTGGCCCGGATCGTCGCCCAGCGCGCCGCGGCCGACCCGCAGCTGCGCTACCTCGACGGGCGCGAGCTCTACGGCCCCGCCGACCACGACGAGCTCCCGCTCCTCGACCAGCTCCACCCGGACGCCGCCACCCATCGCCTGATGGGGGAGCGGTTCGCGAAGCTGGGGTTCTAGGAGATGCCCGCGGCCCGGTCCAGCTCCTGGAGCAGGTCGTGGGCGGCGACCTCGACCTGCTTGTGGCGCCACTCGGCGGCGCGGTAGACGCAGGCGATCAGGCCGGATCGGTGCACGCGGCGGAAGTCGCCGTACCCGAAGGCGTGGCGGGCCTTGGTCTCGTCGTTGGCCCCCGCGGTCAGGCCGAGGTGCCAGGCGGCGTACTCGTCCCAGGTGTGGCGGTCGAGGAAGGTGTTGGCCGCCTCCGCATCGGGCTGGACCTCGCCCCAGTCGCTGTCGAGGACGTACTGCCGCGCCGCGATCAGCGACCGCACCTTCGCCACCGCGGCGTCGTTGACGTCGTACCGAGCCATGCCCGGCAGTCTTCCGCGCAGCGAGCGAGCCCGAAACCCGTGGCACCGCGGACGGGCCGGTGCCTAGGCTCGGCCGCATGTCGACCGTCACCCCGTCGCGGGGGACCGAACCCTGCCGCCCGGGTTCGCGCACCCGCACGCCTCGGAGGAGGCACGGGCGGTCGCGGAGGCCGGCCTGATCCTGCGGGTCCAGGTCGGCTCCGGCGTGCACGGCACCTCGATCAGCGGGCAGGACGACCGCGACGAGATGGGCATCTGCCTCGAGCCGGCCCGGTTCGTCACCGGCCTGGCCCGGGTGCCTCGCGGCATCGACGACCCCGACCGCGAGGTCGAGTTCGAGCAGTACCAGCGCCACACCGTGTGGGACCGACCCGGTGGGCTGGCCAACCGCTCGGGGGCGGGCGACCTGGACGTGGTCGTCTACTCCGCGCGCAAGTGGTGCCGCCTGGCGCTCGCCGGCAACCCGACCGTCCTGCTCGCCCTGTTCGTCCCGGACGAGGAGGTCGTCTTCCGCGACGAGGCGGGGGCCGAGCTGGTCGCCAACGCCCACCGGTTCGTCTCGCGGCTGGCGGCCGAGCGGTTCCTCGGCTACCTGCGGTCTCAGCGACAGGCGATGGTCGGCGAGTCCGGGGCGCACACCAACCGTCCCGAGCTGGTGGCGGTGCACGGCTACGACACCAAGTTCGCCATGCACGCACTGCGGCTCGGCTTCCAGGGTGTCGAGCTGCTCACCACCGGCCGGATCACCCTGCCGGTCCCTGAGCCCGACCGCGGCTACCTGCGCGCCGTACGGCGGGGCGAGGTCGCCTGGACGAGGTGATGGCGGCCGTCGACCGCGCCGAGCACCGCCTGATCGAGCTGGCCAGCAGCGCCGACGTGCCCACCCGCCCCGACCACGCTTGGGTCGACGCCTGGCTGCACCGGTCTCACCTGGCCTACTGGGCCGGGGGACCGCTCACCCGACGTACGCCGCCAGGTGCTCACCCGTGAGCGTCGACCGGGCGGCGACCAGCTCGGCGGGTGTCCCCTCGAAGACGACCGTGCCGCCGTCGTGGCCGGCACCGGGACCGAGGTCGATGATCCAGTCGGCGTGCGCCATGACGGCCTGGTGGTGCTCGATCACGATGACCGTCTTGCCGGAGTCGACGATCCGGTCGAGCATGCCGAGCAGGTTCTCGACGTCGGCGAGGTGCAGACCCGTCGTCGGCTCGTCGAGGACGTAGATGCCTCCCTGGTCGCCCAGGTTCATCGCCAGCCGGACCCGCTGGCGCTCGCCGCCGGAGAGAGTGTTCAGCGGCTGGCCGAGCCGGAGGTAGCCGAGGCCGACGTCCTCGAGCCGGGCCAGGATCGACGCGGCCGCCGGGGTCCTCGCGTCCCCGTCGGCGAAGAACGCGTGCGCCTGCGTGACCGGCAGGTCGAGCACCTCGGCGATGTTGAGGCCGCCCAGGCGCAGGTCCAGCACGGCGGCCTGGAAGCGCTTGCCGTCGCACTCCTCGCACGGGGTCGAGACGGTGTCCATGAACCCGAGCTCGGTGATGATCACCCCGGCGCCCTTGCACGCCGGGCAGGCGCCCTCCGAGTTGGCGCTGAACAGGGCGGGCTTGACGCCGTTGGCCTTGGCGAAGGCCTTGCGGACGGGCTCGAGCAGACCCGTGTACGTCGCCGGGTTGCTGCGCCGGGAGCCTTTGATCGCGGACTGGTCGACGGTCACCACGCCGTCGCGTCCGGCGACGTACCCGTGGATCAACGAGCTCTTGCCGGAGCCCGCGACCCCCGTCACGACCGTGAGCACGCCGAGCGGGATGTCCACGTCGACGTCGCGGAGGTTGTGTCGGTCCGCGCCGCGCACCTCCAGGACGCCGTTGCGCTCGCGGACCGAGGCCTGGAGGGTGGCGCGGTCGTCGAGGTGCCGGCCGGTGAGGGTGCCGCTGCGCCGCAGGCCCTCGACATCGCCCTCGAAGACGATCTCGCCGCCGTCGCTGCCGGCGCCGGGGCCGAGGTCGACGACGTGGTCGGCGATGGCGATGCTCTCGGGCTTGTGCTCGACCACGAGGACCGTGTTGCCCTTGTCGCGCAGCTCGAGGAGCAGTTGGTTCATCCGCTGGATGTCGTGGGGGTGCAGCCCGATCGTGGGCTCGTCGAAGACGTAGGTCACATCGGTGAGGGCCGAGCCGAGGTGCCGCACCATCTTGGTGCGCTGCGCCTCGCCCCCGGAGAGGGTGGAGGACGGCCGGTCGAGCGAGAGGTAGCCCAGCCCGATCTCCACGAACGAGTCGAGCAGGTGCAGGAGGGCTTGGACGAGTGGGGCGACGCCGGGCGCGTCGATCCCGCGCAGCCAGCCGGCGAGGTCGGTCACCTGCATCGCACTGACCTGACCGATGTCGCGGCCGCCGATCGTGGACGACCGGGCCGAGTCGTTCAGGCGGCTGCCGGCGCAGGAGGGGCAGGTCCCGAAGACCGCCGCCCGCTCGACGAACGCCTTGACGTGCGGCTGCAGGGACTCCGGGTCCTTGCTGAACATCGACTTGCGGATCTTGGGGATCAGACCCTCGAAGCTGATGTTGATCTTGTCGACCTTGACCTTGCGCGGCTCGGCGTACAGGAGGTCCTCGCGCTGGGCCGCCGTGAACGTGCTGACCGGGACGTCGGGGGGTACGACCTCCTTGTACGGCGCCACCATCCAGCCGTCGGCGGTGTAGCCCGGCACCAGGATCGCGCCGTCCTCCAGCGACCTGGACTCGTCGACGATCACCGACAGGTCGAGCTCGGAGGTGGTGCCCCGTCCCTCGCAGGTCGGGCACATGCCGCCGAGGTAGGTCTGCTGCTTGATGACGTTCTTCTTGCCCGACTCCGTGACGGAGGCGCCGCCGACCTTGGTGGTCGGGATGTTGAACGAGAACGCCGTCGGCCCGCCGATGTGGGGCTCGCCGAGTCGGCTGAAGAGCTGACGCAGCATGGCGTTGGCGTCGGTCACCGTGCCGAGGGTGGAGCGCGGGTTGGCCCCCATCCGCTCCTGGTCGACCAGGATCGCGGTCGTCAGGCCCTCGAGTACGTCGACCTCCGGGCGCGGGAGGCTCGGCATGAAGCCCTGGACGAAGGTCGAGTAGGTCTCGTCGATGAGCCGTCGCGACTCCGCGGCGATGGTGCCGAAGACCAGTGAGCTCTTGCCGGACCCCGAGACGCCGGTGAACACCGTCAGCCGGCGCTTCGGCAGCTCGACGCTGACGTCCTTGAGGTTGTTGACCCGGGCGCCGTGCACCCGGATCAGGTCGTGGCGGTCGGCGGTGTGCTCCGTCGTCATGGCCGTGACCATAGTCGGAGTAAATCGGACCCGGCGTGCGTTGCACCGGACATGCAGATCGAGATCTGGAGCGACGTCGTGTGTCCGTGGTGCTTCGTCGGCAAGCGCCGGCTGGAGTCGGCCCTGGCGGACTTCGAGCACCGTGACGACGTCGAGGTGGTCTACCGCTCCTTCGAGCTCGACCCGAGCGCGCCCCGGCACGGCCACGAGCTGACGACCGGCGTGATCGCGAGGAAGTACGGCCGCAGCGAGGACGAGATGCGCGACATGCAGCAGCAGCTCATCGACACCGCAGCGGCCGACGGACTGGAGTTGCGGCTCTTCGAGAACGTGCACACCAACACGATCGACGCGCACCGCCTGCTCCACCTGGCCCTGGAGACCGGGGGCCCGGCGCTGCAGCGCGAGCTGAAGGAGGCGCTGCTGACGTCGTACTTCACGCGTGCCGAGGACGTCGGTGATCACGACGTGCTCACCGCGGTCGCCGTGGTGACCGGCCTCGACGCCGCGCGGGTGTCCGAGGTCCTGGTCTCCGACGAGTACGCCGACGCGGTCGCGGCCGACATCGCCCAGGCCCGCGCGTACGGCGCCACCGGCGTGCCGTTCTTCGTCGTCGACAAGAAGTACGGCGTCTCCGGCGCCCAGCCGGCCGCGGTCTTCGCGCAGGTGCTGGACACGGCCTGGACCGAGGCGCACCCGGTGCTGCAGTCGGTCGGCGGCGACGCGGACGCGTGCGGTCCCGACGGCTGCGCGATCTGAGAGACACGTATCACTTAGGCGAACCTAAGTAGGCAGGCGTACGCTCGTCGTTCGTGCTCGCCAACTACCTGATCGGCCTCCGCGAGGGCCTCGAAGCCGGCCTGGTGGTCAGCATCCTGGTGGCCTACCTCGTCAAGACCGACCGACGCCACCTGCTCCCGCGGATCTGGGCGGGCGTGGGGGTCGCCGTCGTGATCAGCCTGGCCTTCGGCGCCGCCCTGACCTACGGCCCGCAGACCCTGACCTTCGAGGCACAGGAGCTGATCGGCGGCACGCTGTCGATCGTCGCGGTCGGCTTCGTGACCTACATGATCTTCTGGATGGCCCAGGCCGCGCGCAGCCTCTCCGGCGAGCTGCGCGGCCGCATCGACGAGGCCGCCGAGGGCGGGCGCTGGTCGCTGGTGCTGGTCGCCGTCCTGGCCGTCGGTCGGGAGGGTCTGGAGACCGCCCTCTTCCTCTGGTCCGCCACCCGCGCCGGCACCCGCGACGCCGGCGGCGTCGCGCCGCCGACCTGGGAGCCGCTGCTCGGCGCGGCCCTCGGCATCGCGACGGCCGTCGTCCTGGCGGCGCTGATCTACCGCGGCGCGGTGTCGATCAACCTGTCGCGGTTCTTCACCTGGACCGGTGGCTTCCTCATCATCGTGGCCGCCGGCGTCCTCGCGTACGGCGTCCACGACCTGCAGGAGGCGCGCTTCCTGCCCGGGCTGAACAACCTCGCGTTCGACGTCTCGGACACCGTCGACGTGAACAGCTGGTACGGCGCGCTGCTGAAGGGCGTCTTCAACTTCTCGCCCGCCACGACCTGGCTCGAGGCCGCGGCGTGGGTGCTCTACGCCGTCCCCGTCATGACTCTCTTCCTCCTCGGCGTCCGACGCCGTTCCACTCCCATCCAGAAGGAAAACGCCGATGCGTAAAGCGCTCATCGTGACCGCGCTGCTGGTCGCGGCCCCGGCCCTCGCGGCCTGCACCGAGAACACCGACAACGGCGGTGGGGGCGGCGGCTCCGACGACGTCCGCGCCCTGAGCGTGAACTCCTCGGCCGACGCCTGCGAGCTGTCGGCGACCGAGGCGCCAGCCGGCACGCTCACCTTCGACGTGACCAACACCGGCGACCAGGTCACCGAGTTCTACCTGCTCGGCGAGGACGGCCTGCGGATCGTCGCCGAGGTCGAGAACATCGGTCCCAACCTCGACCGGAAGCTCACCGTCAACGCGCCCGCCGGCGAGTACGTCACCGCCTGCAAGCCCGGCATGAAGGGCGACGGCATCCGCGACACGTTCACGGTCACCGAGTCCGACGAGGACGTGAAGGTCTCGACCGACGAGCAGGAGCTGATCACCGCGGCGCAGACCAACTACGCCGCCTACGTGCAGGACCAGTCCGACCAGCTGCTGGTGAAGACCCGCGAGTTCGTCGAGCTCTACGAGGCCGGTGACGACGACGCCGCCCGCGAGCTCTACCCGGTCGCCCGCACCCACTGGGAGCGGATCGAGACCGTGGCCGAGTCGTTCGGCGACCTCGACCCGATGATGGACGCCCGCGAGGCCGACCTCGAGCCCGGCCAGAAGTGGACGGGCTGGCACCTCATCGAGAAGGACCTCTGGCCGGCCCGCGCCAAGGGCTACACCGCGCTGACGCCCGATGAGCGGACGACGTACGCCCAGGACCTGCTGACCAACACCGAGACCCTCGACGGCCGGATCCAGGACCTCGACTTCACCGTCGACCAGATCGCCAACGGCTCGCGCGGGCTGCTCGAGGAGGTCGCGACCGGCAAGGTCACCGGCGAGGAGGAGTACTGGTCGCGGACCGACCTGTGGGACTTCCAGGCCAACGTCGACGGCGCCAAGGTCGGGTACGACGGCGTCCGCCCGCTCGTCGAGCAGAAGGACGCCGCGCTCGCCGAGCAGCTCGACGCCCGGTTCGCCGAGCTCCAGGAGCTGCTCGACGCCGAGCGCTCCGGCGACGGCTTCGTGTTCTACGACGAGATGAGCGCCGACCAGGTCAAGGGCCTCTCGGACGCGGTCAACGCGCTCTCCGAGCCGCTCTCACGGCTCACCGCTGCGGTTCTTTCCTGAGTCCTGGCTCATGATGATCCCGTGACTCGACTCTCCCGCCGTGGCCTCCTCGGTGGCGGCGCTGCCGCCGCCGGGGTGGCGGGCGCCTTCGTGGCCGGCCGGGCCTCGGAGGCGTCGCCGTCGTCCGCCGGTCCGGCGCGCGAGAAGACCTACCCGTTCCGCGGCGAGCACCAGGCCGGCATCGACACCCCGGTCCAGGACCGGCTGCACTTCGCGGCCTTCGACGTACGGACGGAGTCGCGCGAGGAGCTGGTCGCGCTGCTCCAGGCGTGGACCGAGGCCGCCGACCGGATGACCGGGGGAGGACCGGCCGGTCCGGTCGGCCCGGTCGAGGGTGCGTCGAACCTGCCGCCGGACGACACCGGCGAGGCGATTGGGCTGCCGGCGAGCGGGCTGACCATCACCTTCGGCTTCGGGCCGTCGCTGTTCCGCGACGCGTCCGGCCGTGATCGGTTCGGGATCGCCGACCGCCGGCCCGAGGCGCTGGCCCGGCTGCCGCACTTCCCGGCCGACAACCTCGACCCGGCCCGCTCCGACGGGGACCTGTGCATCCAGGCCTGCGCCGACGACCCGCAGGTCGCCGTGCACGCCATCCGCAACCTGGCCAGGATCGGCTTCGGGACCGTCGCGGTCCGCTGGTCGCAGCTCGGCTTCGGCCGCACCTCCACCACGTCGGTGGGGGAGGACACCCCGCGCAACCTGTTCGGCTTCAAGGACGGCACGGCCAACGTGAAGTCGTCGGAGGCCGCCGCCCTCGACAAGCACGTCTGGGTCGCCGCCGGCGACTCGCCCGGCGACTGGCTGGCCGGCGGCTCCTACCTCGTCGCCCGCCGGATCAACATGACCATCGAGGTCTGGGATCGCCAGCCGCTCGGCGACCAGGAGAACTTCGTCGGCCGCACCAAGGACTCCGGCGCCCCGCTCTCCGGCGGCTCCGAGTTCACCGAGCCCGACTTCGACCTCCCCGGCTCGAACGGCCCGGCGATCCCCACCGACGCCCACGTCCGCGTCGTCCACCCCGACCTCCACGACGGCGCCCGGATGCTGCGCCGCGGCTACAACTTCGTCGACGGCACCGACGCCCTCGGCGGCCTGAACGCCGGCCTCTTCTTCATCGCCTACGTCCGCGACCCCCGCACCCACTTCATCCCGATCCAGAACGCCATGGCCCGCTCCGACGCCCTCATGGAGTACCTGAAGTTCACCGGCTCCGCCCTCTTCGCCGTCCCTCCCGGCGCCGCCCCCGGCGAGTACGTCGGCCAGTCCCTCTTCGGCGGTTGATCCCCCGGTGGTCGAGCAGCGAAAGACGAAGTCCTGAACGCCCGTCGAGACCCCCGCAGCCAACAAGCGACATCGTTCGGACCAGTCGCCCCTCCGGTGGTCGAGCAGCGAGGCCGCGCTAGCGGTCGAGCGTCCGTCGAGACCCCCGCAGCCAACAAGCAACCTTTCGGTAGGGCGGTCCCTGCCGCGGCGTCTGCTCGCTGCACCAGGCCGGTTCAAAGACTTTTTACAGAGACAAGGGGGCTCACCGTCCGCGGTGATCAAGGGCCATCACGAGGCTGCTTCTGGCTTTCGGTTCCTTGGGGTCGACCGTTCGAACAAGGCTGTGAACAACCATCGCATTCGATCACCTGTTCGACTAGAATGGGGCCATGGCTCGGGACCTCGACGACTGCGACACCGCTGCGGCGGTGCTGTCGTACGTGCGCTTCGAGCGACGAGACGAGCTGCGCGCGGCCGCGAACCAGCTCGCTGCTGCGGTCGCCTGGGCCGGCATGCACTCCACCGGCTCCCTGCAGGATGCGGCAGCGGTGTGGATCCCTGGTTGTGAGGACGAGATGGCCATCGCCGGCCCCGGCGCACCCTTGATCGCGGAGTTCAGTGTGCTGGAGTTCTCCGCCGCGCTGGGCCTGTCGTCGGACTCGGGGCGGATCTACCTCGGCCACGCCGTCGAGCTCGCCCACCGCCTACCGCGGGTCTACGAACGCGTCCAGTCGTTGGACCTGCCGGTGTGGAAGGCCCG
>NZ_JBBBBJ010000001.1:900237-932017 GCF_037120545.1 Nocardioides sp. CCNWLW216 | reverse complement strand
TCGGTGATCGAGTGCCCGTGAGGGACGAGCGGGTCTCGCGGGTTCGGTGATCGAGTGCCCGTGAGGGACGAGCGGGTCTCGCGGGTTCGGTGATCGAGTGCCCGTGAGGGACGAGCGGGTGTATCGAGATTCACCACCACTCGCTGTCGAGCTTGCCCTCCATCGACCGCAGGTGCTCTCGGGAGCAGGTCGGGCAGAAGGTCCGGGTCCGGCCGCGCTCGACGGCCGTGGTCCAGGTGAGCGCAGTGGCCGGGTCGTCGTCCTCGCTCTCCCGGCGGCCGCAGAAGTCGCAGGTCCGCATGTCGCCACGGTAGTCCGCCGAGCCGGCACCACGGGTGCTGACTCGGCGGGAGACGACAGGAGCCGGACACGACCTCGGTGGTCGTGCCCGGCTCCTGCATCAGACACCCGCGATCAGGGTGCGTCGGGTGGTCGCGTCACAGCGCCCGGGCGAGAGCGAGCCGCGCCTGCTGCGCAGCCTGCTCCGCCTTACGGGTGAGGCGAGCCGCGCGAGCCATCTGGTGGCCGCGCCGAAGGTGCTGCGCCTCTCCCAGGCGCGCGGACATTTGTGCGCGGGCCAGGTCTTCGTTCATGAGACTCATGTCGGTGCTCCGGTTCAGGTAGGTGAACATGTCGGGTGATGGTCCTTCGGTGGTCAGGCGCTCAGAGCGCGCGGGCGAGGGCGGTACGAGCCTGCGACGCGGCGATCTCCGCGCGGCGGGTCATGCGGTGCGCGCGGGCCAGCTGGTAGCCGCGACGCAGCTGCTGCGCCTCTCCCAGGCGCGCGGACATCTGCGCGCGGGCCAGGTTCTCGTGCATGAGGTTCATCTCGGTGGTCCTTCTCGGAGGTGGTACGTCGGGTGGATGGTGGTGCGGATAGTGCTGGCGCCGCTCACGCGGCGGTCTCGTTCTTGCGGGGCCGGCCCCGGGGCCGCTTGCGCGGGATCACCGCGCCCTGGAGGAAGAGCTGGCCGCCCCAGACCCCCCACGGCTCACGCCGCTCGAGGGCGCCGTCGAGGCACAGGGACCGGACCGGGCACTCCTGGCAGAGGGCCTTCGCGAACTCCACGTCGGCCGGCGACTCGGCGAACCACAGCTCCGGGTTCTTCACCCGGCACGGAAGCAGCTCCTCGTCGACCCGCTCGGCCTCGTCGTGCAGCTGGCCCAGGCTGGCCGCTTCGGTGCGGTCGAGAACACTGATGGTCATGTTTCACCTCCTTCGAATCTGATCGCGTGCGTCTGATGGACAAACAGAAAGGCCGCGTATCCCGGTGTGGGATCCGCGGCCTGGAGGCGAACGACGCAGTGTGTCTCAACTGGTCGGTGGACTCCAGGCAGTGGTCCCCGGGACGTAGGCCGTGGCGAAACCCAGGCCGCCCTTGATCGGGGTGGCGGTGCGCTCGCGCTCCACGGACGTGCCGATGCCGGCAAAGCCGAGATCGGTGCCCCGCACGGACGCGTCGAAGGCGTGGCCGCAGGTGGGCAGGGCGAAGCGCGACGGGGTCTGGACCGTCGTCATGAGCTTGTTGCTGGCCATCGGGAGCCACCTCCTTCGGTGCGTGTCGTGCGCCGGTCTTGCCGAGACCGTGGTGCGCGGTTTGCTTGGTGAGGGAAAGTTACCGTGGGCGCTCGGTAAGGAGCAAACGATTTTATGACTATTTCTGGATTTCTTTTTCAACCGCTCCGACGCAACCTCGCGAGGCCTTCCGGCGTACGGTCCAGCACGGTCCGGATCTCGCTCAATCACGCGGGATCCAAGGCTCAGACGACCAGCTCGAGGACGTCCTCGCCGTAGCGCTCGACCTTCGAGCGGCCTATACCACTGATGCGCTGCAGGGCCTGGGGCGTGCGGGGCTTGTGCTCGGCGATCAGCTGCAGCGTGGCGTCGGTGAAGATGACGAACGCGGGCACGCTCTCCGCGCCCGCGCGGGTCGTGCGCCACTCGCGGAGCCGCTCGAACAGCTCCTCGTCGTACGACGCCGGGCAGTCGTCGCAGCGCCCCCGCTTCTTCTCCGCCCCGGTGTCGAGCGGCTTGCCGCACTCGCGGCAGCCCGCGACCTTGCGACTGCGCGGGCGGACCCGGTCGGCGGTGGCGTCCTCGGGCAGCAGCGGGTCCAGGAAGCGCGAGGGCTTGCGGCCGGCCCGGCCGCCGGGGTTGCGGGCGAGCGCCCAGGAGAGCCCGAGGTCGAGCCGCGCACGGGTCATGCCGACGTAGAGCAGGCGGCGCTCCTCCTCGACCGCGGCCGGGGTGTCGGCGTAGGTGATCGGGAGGGTTCCGTCCTGGAGCCCGCACAGGAACACCGAGTCCCACTCGAGGCCCTTGGCGGCGTGGAAGGTCGCCAGGGTGACGCCGTCGGCCACCGGCGCGTGCTGCTCGGAGGCGCGTCGGTCGAGGTCGTCGACGAAGCCGCCCAGGTCGCCTCCTGCCCCGGCGAACTCGATCGCCTGGGAGACCAGGGCCTGCCAGGACTCCCACCGGTCGCGGGTCTGTCCGCGGGTGGTCGGGGCCTCGGAGGTCCACCCCATGCCGGCGAGGGTGCCGTGCACCGTCTCCAGCAGCTCGTCGCCGGTCGCCTCGCCGAGCCCGGAACGGGCGGCCCCCCGGATCCGGGTCACCGCCTCGCGGACCTCGGGACGGTCGAAGAACCGCGCCGCCCCACGCACGACGTAGGGGATCCCGCGCGCGGCGAGGGCCTCCTCGAACGACTCGGACTGGGCGTTGATGCGGAACAGCACCGCGACCTCGCTGAGCGGCCGACCCTGCTCGCGCAGGGTCCGGATCCGCGAGGCCACCGACTCGGCCTCGGCCACCTCGTCGGGGTACGGCGTGTAGCTGACCGTCGGCCCCGACGGTCGCTGGGCCTGCAGCCTGACCCCCTGGCTCGACGAGCCGGCCAGCAGCGAGTTGGCCGCCCCCACCACCTCGGGCGACGAGCGGTAGTTGCGCACCAGCTCGACCGAGGTCGTCCCGGGGAACTTCCTGCCGAAGTCGCGGAGGTAGTCGGCGTTGGCGCCGGCGAAGGAGTAGATGGTCTGGGCGGGGTCACCCACGACGCAGAGCTCGTCGCGGCCGCCGAGCCAGAGGTCGAGCAGGGCCGACTGCAACGGCGAGACGTCTTGGAACTCGTCGACGACGAACCATTTGTACTGGCGGCGGACCTGGGCCGCGACCCGCTCGTCGTCGGCGAGTAGGCCGGCGGTGAAGAGCAGGACGTCCTCCATGTCCATCCGGCCCTGGGTGCGCTTGACCTCCTCGTAGCTGCCGAAGACCCGCCCGACCGTCTCGGGGTCGTGACCGGTCACCGAGCGGCCCCGCGAGGCGGCCACGCGAGCGTAGTCGTCGGGGTGGACGTTGCTGACCTTGGACCACTCGATCTCGGAGGCGAGGTCGCGCAGCAGCGCCTGGTCGGCGGAGATCCGCTGGCGCCGGGCGGCGGAGGCGAGCAGCCCGATCTTGGACTCGATCAGCTGGGGCAGCTCGGTGCCGTGCACCGTCGGCCAGAAGTAGCGCAGCTGGCGCAGCGCGGCGGAGTGGAAGGTACGGGCCTGGACTCCCCCGGCTCCGAGCTGGCGCAGCCGCCCGCGCATCTCGCCGGCCGCCCGGGTCGTGAACGTGACCGCGAGGACCTCGGTCGGGGCGTAGACGCCGGTCGCGACGCCGTGGGCGATGCGGTGGGTGATCGCCCGGGTCTTGCCGGTGCCGGCTCCCGCGAGGACCCGCACCGGACCGCGCAGCGCCTCCGCGACCCGGCGCTGCTCGGGGTCGAGGGCGGCGAGGAGCTCGGCAGGCGCGGGGGGCATCGAGGGAACATCTCCTGGGGACCGGTGGTTGGATCTGATGGCAGCTCCAGACCCTAGACGCCGGAGGCGACAGTTCGAATGGCCAGCACGTTCACGATGTACTCGACCCCCTGGTGCGGCTACTGCCACCGACTCAAGAGCCAGCTCGACCGCGAGGGCATCGCCTTCGACATCGTCGACATCGAGCAGGTCCCGGAGGCCGCGGCCATCGTCGAGGCCGCCAACAACGGCAACCAGACGGTGCCGACCCTGGTCTACGCCGACGGCACCGCCCAGACCAACCCGAGCCTGATCCAGGTCAAGGAGAAGCTGGCCTCGCTGGCCTCCTGAGCCCTACCACTGGCCGGGCAACGGCCCGCCGTACCAGTGCTCGACGAGTGAGCGGCTGATCGAGACGCCGCGCGGCAGCACCACCCGGCCCGACTCCGCCTCGGCGCGGAGCTCGGCCCGGGTGAACCAGCGCGCCTCCTCGATCTCGTCCTGGTCGACCTCGATCTCGGTGGAGGTCGCCCGGCCGACGAAACCCAGCATCAGGCTGGCGGGCAGCGGCCACGGCTGGTTGCCGAAGTACTCGACGTCTCCGACGAGCACCCCGGTCTCCTCGGCGACCTCGCGCCGTACGGCGTCCTCCAGCGTCTCGCCCGGCTCGCAGAAGCCGGCCAGCGTCGAGAACCGACCCGTGGGCCAGACCGCCTGACGGCCGAGCAGGCAGCGCTCGTCCTCGGCGCCGGACTCGCCCGCGGCGACGATCATGATCACCGCGGGGTCGGTGCGGGGGAACTGCGTGCGGCCGCACTGCGTGCACCTCAGCTCGTGCCCAGCGGCCCGCGGCTCGAGCCCGCCGCCGCAGCGGGGGCAGAAGCGGGTCACGAAGAGCCACTCGGCCAGGCCGATCGCGTGCAGCAGCAGGGCCCCGTCGCCGAGCGTCCCGTCGGCCAGCGGCGCGAGCAGGTCGCGGACCCCGAACCAGTCCCCGCCCTCCTGGGCCAGGCCCGGGTCGGTCACCACGGCGAACCACGCCTGCCCGTCACGCTCCCCCAGCAGCACCCGGACGCCGTCCGGCGCCTCGTCCGGTGCGACCCAGTCGAGCCGACCGTCACGCGGCTGCACGCGGGTGCCGGCGACGACGAGCACCCGGGTCGCCGGGTCGGCCCAGCGCTCCTCGAGCCAGGCCTCGTCCTTGCGTCGTACGCCGAGGCGGTCGTGCGGGTTCTCGACGATCCGGAGGTGGGGCTGGGTCACGTCCCGAAGGCTATGCCGAGCCCCGGTGGACGACTCCGCCGAGTCGGCGCACAGGTGCGCCGAGTCGGCCGGATCATCCACAGACGGGCAGTCTTTTTGACAATGGTTCTCACTCCCGTTGAGAATCGTTCGCATGTTGAGAGCGCTGAGCACCCTGCCCCTGGCCGCCCTGCTGCTGACTGCCTGCGGAACCGAGGACGACTCCTCCTCCCCCGCCACCGCCCCCTCGTCATCCCCCTCGGCCTCCTCGGACGCCGTCGAGACCGCCGGACCCGAGGAGCGCGTCGCCGTGACGTACGACGGCGGCGTGCTCGTGGTGCGCGCGGAGGACGGCGAGGTGCTGCTCGACCAGCCGGTCGAGGGCTACCCGCGGCTCAGCCCCGCCGGCGACGAGCGGCACGTGATGGTCAGCGCGGCCGGCGGGTTCACCGCCCTCGACCTCGGCGCCTGGACCGAGGAGCACGGCGACCACGGCCACTCGTTCACCGTCGACCCGACGCTGACCGACTTCGTGGTCGCGGCCGAGGAGCCCGGGCACGTGGTCCCCCACCACGGCCGGACCGCGCTCTTCGACGACGGCACCGGCACCATCACCGCCTTCGACCCGCACGACCTGGCGGACCTCGCCGAGGGCGAGCCCCAGCTCGACACCTGGGAGCTGCCCGAGGCCCACCACGGCGTCGCCGTGCAGGACGGCCACGGCAACCTGACGCACACCGTCGGCGACGAGGAGTCGCGCTCCGGGATCCGGGTGACCACCGCGGCCGGGGCCGAGCTCGCGGCCAGCGACGAGTGCCCCGGCGTGCACGGGGAGGCCTTCGCGGGCGACGTCGCTGTCTTCGGCTGCGAGGACGGCGTGCTGGTCGTCGAGGGCCGGGACATCCGCAAGGTCGCGAGCCCGGACGCGTACGGCCGGATCGGGAACCAGGCCGGGCACGAGACGTCGCCGTACGTGCTCGGCGACTACAAGTCCGACCCCGACGCCGAGCTCGAGCGGCCGACGCGGGTGTCCCTGATCGACACCCGCGACGCGACCCTGCGGCTGGTCGACCTGCCCGCCAGCTACACCTTCCGGTCCCTGGGTCGCGCGCCCGACGGCGACGGGCTGGTCCTCGGCACCGACGGGGCGCTGCACGTGGTCGACGCCGAGCGCGGCCGGGTCAGCGCGTCCCTGCCGGTCGTCGACGCCTGGGAGGAGCCGACCGAGTGGCAGGAGGCCCGGCCGACGCTGCGCGTCGCCGGCGACACGGCGTACGTGACCGAGCCCGCGACCAGCGAGCTGCACGTCGTCGACCTGAGCACGATGAGGACGACGGCCACCCACGCGCTGCCGGTCGTCCCGGACGAGCTGGTCGCCGTCACGGGCTGACCCTTCCTAGGGTGGGCGTCATGAGCACGCACCTCGGCGCCCACCCCGGCGACATCGCCCCCCTCGTCCTGATGCCCGGCGACCCGCTGCGGGCCCGCTGGATCGCCGACACGTTCCTCGACGACGCCCGGTGCTACACCGAGGTCCGCGGGATGTACGGCTTCACCGGCACCTGGCGCGGTCAGCGGGTCTCCGTGCAGGGCTCCGGGATGGGCCAGCCGTCGCTGGCCATCTATGCCCACGAGCTCTTCAAGGAGTACGACGTGCAGCGGGTCGTCCGCGTCGGCTCCTGCGGGGCGATGACCGAGCGGGTCGCCGTACGCGACATCGTGATCGCGTCCGGCGCCTGCACCGACTCGTCGATGAACCGGCTCCGCTTCGAGGGCCTCGACTACGCCCCGGTCGCCGACTTCGGGCTGCTCCGCGCGGCCCACGACGCGGCGCTGACCGCCGCCGGTGACGCGGGCGTGCACGTGGGGCTGATCTACAGCAGCGACTCGTTCTACCCGGCCCGGCCCGAGCTGTCGGCCCGGCTGGTCGAGCACGGCGTGCTGGCGGTCGAGATGGAGGCCAGCGCGCTCTACACGATCGCGGCGTCGTACGGCCGGAAGGCGCTGGCCGTCTGCACGGTCTCCGACCACCTCGTGACCGGCGAGGAGACGACCGCGCAAGAGCGCGAGCAGACGTTCGGGGCGATGGTCGAGATCGCGCTGACCGCGGGTCTCTCCCCCGATCTCAGTCCTGCGTGAACGCCTTGCGGCCCAGCACGACGACCCCGGCGCCGAAGAAGCCCAGGCAGGCGAAGCCGATCCCCTGGTAGTCCTCGTCGCCGCCGGCGACCCAGAGACCGCCGACGACGGCGGGGATCGCGCACATCAGCGCGAGCAGGAGCAGCGGCCAGGAGACACGGGAGCGCACGTGTCGAGGATGTCACTCGCCCCAGCGGAAGGTGCAGGCGGTCCGGCGCGTTCTTCCGACGTGGAGGTCCTCGACTCGCTCGTCATCGGCGCCGGCCAGGCCGGGCTGTCGGCGTCGTACCACCTGCAGCGGCGGGGCCTGCAGCACGTGGTCCTGGACTCGGACGCCGCCCCGGGCGGGGCCTGGCAGCACCGCTGGGACTCGTTGAGCATGCACGACGTGCACGGGGTGGCCGCACTGCCGGACGCGGAGCCGCCCGGGGAGGACGCGGGGCGGGCCAACGTCGTCGTACCGGCGTACTTCGCGGCGTACGAGCGGGAGCACGGGCTCCCCATCGTCCGCCCGGTGCGCGTCGACCGGGTCACCGAGGACGACGGCCTGCTCGTCATCCGGGCCGGCGAGCGGAGCTGGACCTCGCACACCCTGGTGAACGCCACCGGCACCTGGACCCAGCCGTTCGTCCCGCGCTACCCCGGCATGGACACCTTCGTCGGCGAGCAGTTGCACACCCACGACTTCCCGGGCGCCGAGCACTTCCACGGCCGGCGTGTCCTGGTCGTCGGCGGCGGCGCCTCCGCGGTGCAGTTCCTCGGTGAGCTGGCACCGCTCACCGACACCCTCTGGGTCACCCGCCGTGCGCCCGTGTGGCGCACCGACGACTTCAGCCCCGAGGCCGGCCGGGCCGCCGTCGCCCTGGTCGAGGAACGGGTACGCCGGGGTCTCCCGCCGGCCAGCGTGGTGAGCGTGACCGGCCTGGCCCTGCGACCGCAGGAGCGCGAGGCGCAGCGGCTCGGCGCCTACGACCGGCAGCCGATGTTCGCGTCCGTGGAGCCGGACGGGGTGCGCTGGGCCGACGGGCGGTTCGAGCACGTCGACGTGATCCTGTGGGCCACCGGGTTCCGGCCGGCCGTCAGCCACCTGGCGCCGCTGCGGCTGCGCTCGCCGGCGGGCGGGATCCAGCTGCACGGCACCACGGCCGTCGCGGACCGCCGGGTGCAGCTGGTGGGCTACGGCCCCTCGGCCAGCACCATCGGCGCGAACCGGGCCGGACGGGCAGCGGCCCGCGGCGTCGCCGAGTGGATCGGCGACACCGCGGGCCTGCGTCCGACTCCGGGCGGAGCCTGAGCTACTTGCCGCCGACCTTCTTGGCCACCAGGCCACCGAGGGCGACGACGGCGATGACGAGGACGAGCTTCTTCAGCATGGCGATTCTCCGATCGGCTGGGGTCAGGTGTGCGGGCCCATTCAACCGGTCGTGAGCAACCGCTCCAGCGCGGCGCGCCCGGGCAGGTCCGGCGGCTCGACCAGCTCGCCGGTGCGGACGTGGAAGAAGGCCGCCCGGACCTGCTCCAACGGGACGCCGTGCAGCTCGGCCCAGGCCACCCGGTAGATGGCCAGCTGGAGCGGCTCCGGCTCCAGGTGACGCCCGGTCTTCCAGTCGACCAGGAGGTAGCCGTCGCCCTCGCGGTAGACCGCGTCGATGCGCCCTCGGACGACCTGGCCGGCCAGCACCAGGGCGAACGGGGGCTCGACCGCGTGCGGGACCCGATCGGCGAACGGACCGGCCTCGAAGCTCGCGACCAGCTCGGCGAGCTCCGCGTCGTCGGCGATCCCGGTGTCGGCGCGGCCCGGGAGCTCGTCGGGGTCGAGCAGCAGCTGCTGGCCGAAGCGACTCTCCACCCAGGCGTGGAAGCGGGTGCCGAACCGGGCGGCCGACGACGGCCGCCGTGGCATCGGCCGGGCCAGGTCACGGGCGAAGGCCTCCGGATCGTCGCGCAACCGGGCCAGGGAGGTCGCGGAGAGACTCGACGGCAACGGGACCTCGACGACCGTGGAGCGGTCGCGGGCGGCCTCCTCGAGGAGGCGGTCGATCTCGGTGTCCCACTGGGCCACCCGGTCGAGGAGGAGCACGTCCTCGAGGTCGTCAGCCGCGTGGGGGTCGGCCGCGCGCACCCGGGCCGCCGCCTCGACCCGGCGCTCGACCTCGCGCGTGTGGTGGGAGATCGGCCAGGCCAGGTCGGTCGCAGCCTCGGCGTACGGGTTCGGGTCGTCCTTGGCGGGCTTGTCGCGCCAGGCGTCGGGCACGGCGCCCCAGGTCTCCATCGCCTCACGGGTGAGCTGGAGGTAGCGCGACGGACCGAGGGCGCCCTTGCGCTGCGGCGCCCAGCAGTACGCCGACACCCAGTGGGTGTGGCGGGCGCGGGTCCAGGCGACGTAGCCGAGCCGGAGCTCCTCGAGCGCCTCGTGCTCCTTGGCCCGCGCGCTCAGTGCCTTCAGGTCGTCGGGCGTGTGGCCGGTGAGCGCCGGCAGGTCGCGGGCGTCGCCCCGCAACGCGGTCGGCATCACGAAGGGCACCGTGAGCCAGCTGGACCGGCTGCGGTTGGTGGGGAACTTCTGGTCGACGACCCCGACCAGGAAGACGACGTCCCACTCCAGACCCTTGGCGCGGTGGACGGTCAGCAGCTTGACCGAGTCGGCCTCCGAGGGCGTCGCGACGTCGAGGCCCTGGCCGAACTCGTCCTCGGCCTCCAGCCACGCGAGCAGGGCGGCGAGGGTCACCTGCCCGTCGACGGCCTGGAACTCGGCGACCGCCTGGACGAACAGGTCGAGGTTCTCGCGCCGGGCCGCCGCGGCCGGGCTCACCGAGGCCGCGAGCTCGACGTCGATGCCGGTCACGTCGACGATCCGGCGGACCAGGTCGAGCAGCGGCTCCCCGATCGAGCCGCGCAGGCGGCGCAGCTCGCCGGCCAGCAGCCCGAACCGCTCCCGGGCCTCGGGTGAGTAGTCGAGGTCGCCGGGATCGTCGAGGGCGTCGCACAGCGCGGGGATCTCGGTCGGGTCGGCACCCTCGACCGCGGCTCCCAGCTCGGCCTGCAGGTCGCTCAACGTCGTGGCCCGCACCGACGGTCCACCGCCCGCGAGCTCACGGGCGCGGCTCCCCAGCAGCGCGAGGTCGCGCAGCCCGATCGCCCAGCGCGGGCCAGCGAGCACGGTCAACAGGGCGGCGTTGGCCGTCACGTCCTGGACGAGGGTGAGGGTGGCGACCACCTCCGCCACCTCGGGGAGCCGCAGCAGGCCCTTGAGCCCGACGATCTCGACGGGGACCTCCTGGGCGGAGAGCGCGTCGAAGACGGCGGCCGCGTGGGCGTTGTCGCGCACCAGGACGCCGATCTCCTTCCAGGCGGGCTGGTCGCTGCGGGCGGACAGGGCCTGGTGGGTCGCGACCACCTCGGCGGCCAACCACCCGAGCTCGTCGTCCCAGGTCTCGTGGACGACGGCACGGACCTCGCCCGGGTCGGCCCCGGGCTTGGGCTCCAGCGGGCGCAGCTCGGGGCGGTCGGCGTACAGGCCCTCGGCGAGGTGGTTGGCCGCGGCCAGGATCCGCTCGTCCGAGCGCCGGTTGACGGTGAGCGGGTAGGTGCGGGTCGCCCCGACGGACGACGGGAAGTCCTGGCCGAACTCCAGGATGTTCGACACCGAGGCGCCCCGCCATCCGTAGATGGCCTGGTTAGGGTCGCCGACCGCCGTCACCGGGTGGCCCAGCCCCTGCTCGGGGTCGGGACCGCTGAACAGCCGGCTCAGCATCAGCGCCTGGGCGACCGAGGTGTCCTGGTACTCGTCGAGGAGCACCACCTTGAACTTGCCGCGCTCGAGCTCGCCGACCTCGGGGCAGTCCTGGGCGAGCCGGGCCGCCAGGGCGATCTGGTCGGAGAAGTCCATCAGCCCGTGGTGGGTCTTCAGCCGGCGGTAGGCGTCGACCAGCCCCAGCAGCTCGCCCCGCTTGTCGATGGCGGCGATCGCCTTCTCGTTCACCGCGCGGTAGGTCTTGCGGTGCTCGGTGGCGATCCCTGCCTCGAGCAGCGGGCGCTGGACGGCGTCGTGGGCCCGCACCTGGTCGGGCGTCACGAGGTGCTCGCTCATCTCGCCGTCGAGGGCGAGGAGGTACTGGACGACGTGGCTGGGTGAGTCGGTGAGCTGGTCGACGGCCGAGGTGTAGCGCTGCACGGCCCGCGCCGCGAGCTGGTAGCGGCTGGCGTCGGCGATCAGTCGGGTGTCGGGCTCGTGCCCGATCCGCAGGCCGTGCTCGGACAGCAGGGTCGAGGCGTAGGCGTGGTAGGTCGCGACCGTGGGCTCCTCGAGCTCCTCCGGTTCGTCCTCGGCCGATCCGGGCTGGACGAGACGTACGCCGCGCTCCGGGAGCAGGCCAGCCTGGCGCAGACTCTCGCGGATCCGGCTCTGGAGCTCGGCGGTGGCCTTGGTGGTGAAGGTCAGGCCCAGGACCTCGTGGGGGCGCACCCGGCCGGTGGCGACCAGCCAGACCACCCGGGCCGCCATCACCGTGGTCTTGCCGGAGCCGGCCCCGGCGATCACGACCGCCGGCTCCAGCGGCGCCGTGATCGCGGCGAACTGCTGGTCGCTGAAGGCCCACTCGGCCCCCATCAGCTCGCGGAGCTGCTCGGGGGTGGTGATGTCGCGCACCGGTGGTGCCTGCGTGGCGGTCACGAGAGCACCGATCCCGCCGTCTTGTCGGGGCACAGGGCGTGGAAGGTGCAGCGGTCGCAGTGGGGGCCCGGTCGCGCGACGAAGTCCTCGTCCCGCAGCACGGTCGCGGCCGCCACGAGCTGGTCCTCGACGAAGCCCGGCCCCTCCACGGGAGGCGCCTGCCGCTGGACCTTCGGCAGGTCGGCGCCGTGGCGCAGCTGCACCAGCTCGGCACCCCCGGGCCGACCCGGGCGGTCCGCCTCGGGCAGCCAGGCGTCGGCCGCGCCGTGCTCGACGGCCAGCTGGTAGAGCCCGAGCTGGCTGTGCCGCTCGACCTGGGGGCCGGTGGGCGGGTACTTGCCGGTCTTGAGGTCGATGACGACCACCCGGCCGTCCTCCTCCACCTCCAGCCGGTCGGCGTAGCCGTGCAGGCGGACCAGCTGACCATCAGGGAGGGTGACCTCCGCCTGCATCCGAGGCTCGGTCGCCAGCACCGGCCGGGCTCCGGGACGCTCGTGCCAGGCCACGAACCGGGCCAGGGCGTCCCGGACCGCGGCCCGTTCGCGGGCGCGCGACCAGGGGGTGCGGAACTCCAGCCGCTCCCAGACCTCGTCGACCAGCGGCATCAGGTCGCCCTCGACGTCGACCGGAGAGGCGATCTCGCCCTTCGCCACCCGGTCGGCCACCGCGTGCACGACCTTGCCGAAGCCCTGGCTGGCCGAGCTCACGACCGCGCCTCCGGCCTCCCGGGTGAGGAACCACTGCGCCGGACAGGTGATCAGGCCCTCCAGGGTGCTGGCCGAGATCGTCAGCGGCCGGTCGGTGGGCCGCACCGGCTGGGCCGCCCGGGTCGGCGCCCGCAGCCCCCACCAGGAGGCCGGGTCGGCGGCGGCAGCCACCGCACGGCCCTGCACGTCGGTCGCGGCCAGTCGGCTCAGCCGCCGGGCCGCAGCCGCCCGGAGCGGCTCGGGCTGCTCGGGGTCGGCGAGGGTACGACGAAGCTCCGCGACCAGCCCGCTCATCGAGAGCGGACGTCGGGGCCGACCGACCAGGTGGACCGGGTCGCGCCCGAGTTCGTGGAGGAACCGCGACGGCTGCTCGCCCTCGTCGTCGGCCGAGGCGACGGCGGTGACGACCAGCCGCTGACGGGCCCGGGTCGCGGCGACGTAGAAGAGTCGACGCTCCTCGGCCAGGATCGCACCACGGGTCAGCGGCGGCAGCAGGCCGTCGCGGCTGATCCGGTCGGCCTGGAGCAGGGTGTCGCGCCGCCGCAGGTCGGGCCAGGAGCCCTCCTGCACGCGGGCCACGACGACCAGGCGCCACTCCAGGCCCTTGGACCGGTGGGCGGTGAGCAGGCGTACGGCGTCACCGCGGACCCCGCGGTCGGCCAGGGTGTCGGCCGGGATCTCCTGCGCGCTGAGCGTCGCGACGAAGGCCCGGACGCTGGTGTGGCCGCGCTGCTCCTCGGCTCGGGCCGCGGTCTCGAACAGCGCGCAGATGGCGTCGAGGTCGCGATGGGCGAGCCGGGCGCCCTGCCCGCCGCCGCGGGTGGCGTGGCGCAGCCGGCGTCCCCAGTCGGAGCCCTCCCAGAGCGTCCAGAGCACCTCCTCGACGGTCGCCCCGCCCGCGAGCTCGGCCCGGGCGCGGGCGACGAGGACCGCGAGCCGCCGGGCCCGGGTCGCCGCGTCGCCGGGCAGGTCGGCCAGCAGGCCCGGCTCCAGCACGGCCCGGCGTACCAGGTCGCGCGGGGCCGCCTCCGGGTCGCGCTCGCGCAGCGCGCGGGTCAGGGCGCGCACGTCGGTCGCGTCGAGCGACCCGAGCGGCGAGGTCAGCAGCGCCTCGGCCCGGTCGGCGCCGACGTGGTCCTGGGCGGCCGGGTCGTCGACGTCGGCGTCGCCGACCACGGCCAGCGCGGCGAGCAGCGGGACGACGGCCGGCTCGCGGACCAGCGGGGTCTCGTCGCTCGCGACCTCCACCGGGACCCCGGCCGCGACCAGCGAGCGACGCAGACCGGGGATCTCGGCTCGACCGGACCTCACCAGCACCGCCATGTCCGACCAGGCCACGCCGTCCTCGAGGTGGGCCCGGCGGAGCAGGTCGGCGACGTGCTCGACCTCGGCCCGCGCGGTGTCGAAGGTCAGCGCCTGGACCGTGCCGGGGCCGAGCTCGTGGGCGACCGGGGCCGGGTCGCGGAACGCGGCGTACGCCGACGCCGGGATCGAGCCCGTCACGCCGATGCCGGCCGCGATCGAGCGTGAGGCCCGCAGCAGTCTCGAGCCGAACCGCCGGGTGGTCGCCAGGGCGACGACCCGGGCCGGCGAGCCGTCGGCCTGCGGGAACTGGCGCGGGAAGTCGAGGATGCCGCGGACGTCGGCGCCGCGGAAGCCGTAGATCGACTGGTCGGGGTCACCGACGACCGTCAGGTCACGGCCGTCGCCGGCCAGCGCCCGCAGCAGGGCGACCTGGCTGGGGTCGGTGTCCTGGTACTCGTCGACGAAGACGTGGGTGACCTCGCGCCGCAGCTGGTCGCGGTGGAGGTTGGCCTCGATGACCGCGCGCGCGACCAGGTCGGGGTAGTCGACGGCGCTCTGGTCGCCGAGGACGTCGAGGTACTGGCCCAGGAAGAAGCCGGCCGCGGCCAGCTCGGGGGCGTTCTCGCGCTCGCCGAGCTCGACCAGCTGGTCGGGGTCGAGGCCCCGCTCGCGGGCCCGCGCCAGCACCGCGTGGACCTCCTTGGCGAACCCGCGGGTGCCCACGGCGGCGCGGAGGCCGGAAGGCCAGCGCACCGACTCGGGGTGGTCGGTCAGCAGCTCCTGCAGCACGACGTCCTGCTCGGGCGCGGACAGCAGCCGCAGCGGGGCGGCGTACAGCTCGGCGGGCGCGAAGCGCCGCACCAGCGCGTAGGCGAAGGAGTGGAACGTCGAGCTGAGCGGCGTCGCCATGGTGCGCCCCAGCCGGGCGGTGACCCGGTCGCGCAGCTGCTCGGCGGCCTTGCGGGAGAACGTCAGCGCCAGCACCTGGTCGGGCCGGGCACCGGCCTCGACCCGCGCCACGATGGCCTCGACCAGGGTGGTGGTCTTGCCCGTCCCGGGGCCGGCCAGCACCAGGAGCGGGCCGCCTGCGTGGTCGACGACCCGCTGCTGGTGCTCGTCGAGCGTGGGCGCCACCGGGACCGACGACGCGCGGCGCAGCCGGAAGGCCGGCGTCTCGGTCGTGGGTGAGCTCATGCCGGGGTCCCCGCGGAGGCGTGAGCGAAGCGAGCGGCTTCGTGGGGGAGGCTCATGTGTCCATCTCAACACCCGCCGCCGACAGGACGACGCAGCACCCGCGACGATGGGCACATGACGACCAGGACCGTGGCCATCCTCGCCTTCGACGACATGGAGGTCCTCGACTACGCCGGCCCGTACGAGGTGTTCAACGTGGCCGGCGAGCTGGGTGCCGGCCACCCGTTCGAGGTCTTCTCGGTCGGACTGAGCACGGCGCCCGCGGTCGGGCGCGGCGGGTTCGCCGTGCTGCCGACGTACTCCCTCGAGGACGCGCCGCCGTGCGACGTCCTCGTGGTGCCCGGGGGCGCGGGCACCCGGCCGTTGCTGGCCGACGAGCGGCTGCTGGCCTGGCTGCGGGAGCGCGCGGGCGAGGTCGACCTGCTGGTGTCGGTCTGCACCGGGGCACTGCTGCTCGGCGCGGCCGGGCTCCTCGCGGACCGGCCCGCGACGACCCACCACGACGCGTTCGACGAGCTGGCCGCGATCTCGCCGACCACCGAGGTGGTGCGCGGCGAGCGGTACGTGCGCTCCTCCGACGCCGTCCTGACCTCGGCCGGGGTCTCGGCGGGGATCGACTGCGCACTGCATGCCGTCGAGCTGCTCGCCGACCAGGACACGCGCGACCGCGCCGTCACCGAGATGGAGTGGGGCTGGCGGTCCTGACGCTGCTCGGCGTGGGGACGGCTCGCGGACTCGCGCAAAGGTTCATCGGCTGGCCGATGAAACTCACGCCGGGACGATGAACCTTCGTCGTCCCGGCGGGAGCTTTGTCGGCCAGCCGATGAAACTCTCCGACGACCCGCCTCAGCCCAGGTCGACGATCGCGGCCACCGGGCCGCCGCCGTCAGGCCCCTGGTGGGCGGCGGAGACCGACACGAAGACGGCCGGGTCGCCGGTGACGGCGGCGGTGACGCCGCCGACGGCCGCCTTGATCTGGCGGTGCCAGTGCACGTCGGAGTCGTCGAGCATCGCGTTGCGGCGACCGCGGACGGTGCCGTCCTGGGAGGCCTCGCACTTGAGGAAGACGTTGACCAGCTTGTCGTCGAGGTCGCTGGTGCGGGGCCGCTCGGGCAGGTCCAGGCCGGCGGAGCGGATGGCCTCCCAGATCCCGTCGGCGTCGAGGGCGTCGGTCATCACCGAGTGGCCGATCCGGTAGCGGCCGCCGACGCCGGTCGCGTTGCCGACCACGACGACCTGGGCTCGGTCGAGCTCGACGCCCGAGGAGCAGGAGGCGACGGAGGAGTAGAGCGAGCGGTCCTTCAGCACGTCCTCGTCGCGGGGCATCTCGATCTCCCCGAGGGCGACGGCGATGCCGAGCGCCGTACCGCCGTTGGAGACGTCCATCGAGTAGAGGGTGTCCTCGGTGAAGACGTCCTTCCCGCGGGACTTGGCGTCCTCGATGGTGCTGAGGGTGAGCAGCGGGGTCTTGGTCTGGACGTAGTGCACGTCGGCGGTGTCGGTGATGCCGGCCCGCTCCATCGCGACCTTCACCGCGTCGGCGACCTTGGTGACCATCCCGCTGCGCCCGATCTCCTCGGGCAGCAGCACGTCGCTCATCGCGAAACCCACGGTCAGCCGGGACTCCTCGGTCGGCTCCGCGTCGACGGTGGCGAAGATCGTGGCGTGCGGGCTGATCACGCCGTCGGTGCCGCCGGACCACACGATCGGGACCTGCTTCACGGCCTCGCCGTCGGCGCCGCCGGCGACCAGCGCCTCGCGGAAGGCCCGGTCGGCGATGATCCGCGTGTAGTCGTTCACGCCGCCGTTGCCCTCGGTCTTGCCGATGATCGCGACCACCCGGCTCGCCTCGAAGACCCCCTCGTCGAGGAGCTTGGTGAGCTCGCTGGCGTCGGCGACGGAGTGGATCGGGACCTTGCGGACCTCGATGGCGCTGGGCATGGGCGTTCCTTCCTCAGGGGAGTACGACGGTGCCGGCGGCACCGTCGAGGGCATCGGTGATGTGCTGCAGGCTGGTGATGACGGCCCGGGACCCGCCGCGCTCGACGAACCGGCACGCCGCGTCGACCTTCGGGCCCATCGAGCCGCTGGCGAAGTGGTCCTCCGCGGCGATCCCGCGCAGCTCGGCCACGCTGACCTGGCCGAGCGGGCGAGCGTCGGGCGTGCCCCAGCCGACCACGGCGTTCGGCACGTCGGTGGCGATGACGAGCACGTCGGCGCGCAGGTCGCGGGCGAGCACGGCCGCGCCGAGGTCCTTGTCGATGACCGCCTCGACGCCACGCAGCCGGCCGTCCGCGTCGACCACCACGGGGATCCCGCCGCCGCCGCTGGCGACGGTCACGAAGCCGGCCGCCACCAGGGCCTCAACCGCGGCCAGGTCGACGATCTCGAGCGGCTCGGGCGAGGCGACCACCCGCCGCCAGCCGCGGTCGCCGCGGTCCTCCCACGTCTCGCCGTGCTCGACGAGCAGCGCGGCGTCGGCGGCGGGCAGGTAGCGGCCGATCGGCTTCGTCGGCCGGGTGAACCCGGGGTCGTCCCAGGCCACGAGGGTGCGGGTGACCACGGTCGCCGTACGACGGTCCACGCCGCGCTCGCGCAGGGCCGCGTCGAGCGCGTTCATCAGCACGAACCCGAGCGTCGCCTGGGTCTGGGCCCCGCACCAGTCCAGCGGCACCGGGGGTACGACGGCCGCGGCGAGCTCGTTCTTGACCAGCAGGTTGCCGACCTGGGGCCCGTTGCCGTGGGTGAGCACCACCTCGACCCCGCGGCCGACCAGGTCGGCGACCGCCGCAGCCGCGGTCGACGCGGCGGCGATCTGGTCCTCGGGCCGGACTCCGCCGTCCGCGCTGGTCATGGCGTTGCCGCCGAGCGCGAGCAGGACCCTCATGCGACGAACCTAGGCGTCCCCCGACCCCCGGACATTGGCGACATCTGCCAACGGAACGGCCCGATCGCCGTCAGCGGCCCCCGGCGACCCGCAGCGTCGTCCCCGTGACGTACGACGCCGCGTCGCTCAGCGCGAACGCGACCACCGACGCCACCTCCTCCGGCTCGCCGGCGCGGCCCAGCGGCACGAGCGGCCCGACCCGGTCGACCCGGCCGGCCTCGCCGGCGTCCTCGTGGATGCGGGTCCGGACGATCCCGGGCGCGACGCCGACCACCCGCACCCCGTCGCCGGCGACCTCCTGGGCGAGGCCGACGGTGAGCGCGTCGACGCCGGCCTTGGCGGCGGCGTACTGGACGTACTCCCCCGGCGAGCCGAGCGTCGCGGCGCCCGAGCTGATGTTCACGAGCACGCCGCCGGCGCCGCCGTACGAGCGGCCGAGCGAGCGGACGGCGGCCCGGGCGACCAGCAGCGCCGCGGTGAGGTTCAGGTCCACGGTGCGTCGTACGACGTCGACCGGGGTCTCGGCGAGCGGGCCGAGGTGCAGCGTCGCCCCGGCGTTGTTGACGACGCCGGTCAACGGACGCGGCGCGGCGGCGAACAGGTCGTCGACGGCAACCGGGTCGGTGAGGTCGCCGGCGAGGAGGGCCACCGACGCGCCGAGCTCCGCTGCCGACGACGCGCACGCGTCCGCCGCGGTCGCGTCGTCGCGGTAGCCGAGCACCAGGTCGTGGCCGTCGGCCGCGAGCCGGAGCGCGACCGCCCGCCCGATGCCCCGGGTACCGCCGGTGACCAGGGTGAGGGGACGCATGAGCCGATCAGAACACGAAGTAGCGCAGCCAGACGTAGAGCCAGGCCACGGTCAGGGACACGAAGGTCACGACCAGGCCCTTCTTGGTGAACTCCCAGAAGGTGATCGGTCGTCCGGCGCTGTGCGCGATCCCGAGGACGACGACGTTGGCCCCGGCCGCGACCGCGGTCGTGTTGCCACCCAGGTCGGCGCCGAGCGCGAAGGCCCACCACAGCGGGTTGCCGGACGAGGTGTCGCCGGACGCGGCGACCAGGTCCTGCACGATCGGCACGGTGGCCGCGGTGTAGGGGATGTTGTCGACGAAGCCGCCCACCACCGCGGACCCGAAGAGCAGGGTCGTGGACGCCAGCAGCGGCCGGTCGCCGAGCGCGGAGGCGGCCGCCTCCCCGATCGCGCCGATCACGCCGACCTGGACCAGCCCGCCCACCAGCACGAAGAGGGCCATGAAGAACACCAGGGTCCCCCACTCGACCTCCTCGAGGAACTCCTCCGAGGTGGTCCGGGTCAGCAGCACCATCGCCCCGGCGCCCATCATCGCCACGATCGACGGGTCGAGGTGGAGCACCGTGTGCAGCCCGAAGGCGACCATCACCAGCGCCAGCACGACCAGGCAGACCGCGAGGCGCCGCGGGTCGCGGATGGCCGTCGCGGGATCCAGGTCCTCCGGGGTCGCCGCGGTGGGCTCCACGCGCAGCTCGCGCCGGTAGAGGAACCGGCACAGCACGACCAGCACGGCCACGATCACCACCGTCACCGGGAGCGTGTGGACCAGGAAGTCGTTGAAGCTCAGCCCGGCCCGGCTGGCGATGATGATGTTGGGCGGGTCCCCGATCAGGGTCGCGGTGCCGCCGACGTTGGAGGCGAAGACCAGCGTCACGAGGTACGGCGTCGTCGGCAGCCCGAGGCGCGCGCAGACCGCGAGCGTCACCGGGGCGACCAGCAGCACCGTGGTGACGTTGTCGAGGAGCGCGCTCGCCGCCGCCGTCACGACCATCAGCAGCGCCATCAGTCGGGCCGGTCGCCCGCGGGAGGCCCGGGCCGCCCAGAGCGCGAGGTACTCGAACAGGCCGGTCTGCTTCAGCACCCCGACGATCACCATCATCCCGAAGAGCAGGAAGACGACGTTCCAGTCCACGCCGGTGTCGTGGTCGAAGAAGGCGCTGTCGGCGTCGACCAGCCCGAGCAGGGTCATCGCGGCGACCCCGCCCAGGGCCGCCGCGACCCGGTCGATCCGCTCGGTGGCGATGAAGGCGTAGGCGACCAGGAAGACCCCGATCGCGGCGGCGGCGATCACCGGCCCGCCACCCCGGCGTACCAGCCGGCGAGCCGGCCGTGGTCGCTCACCGCGCGCAGCCGCGCCTCGATGGCCGGGCCGTCGTCGCGCGGTGCCGCGACGAGCACGTGGTCGCCGCCACGCAGGACGGTCGTCGGCGCCGGCGCGAAGATCTCGCCGTCGCGGACCAGCAGGGAGACGGCCGCCCCGACGGGCAGCCGCAGCTCGGCGATCTCGACCCCGACCAGTCGGGACCGCTCGGGGACGGCGAACTGCAGCAGCGCGGCGTCGATGTCGTCGAGGGGGGCGGAGTCGATGGCCACGTCGCGGGGGTTGTGCGGGCGGGCCGCGCCCGTCCGGCGGGCGACCCAGGGCAGGGTCGGCCCCTGGAGCAGCGTGAACAGGACGACGAGCAGGAAGACCACGTCGAAGATCCGTTCCGCGCCGGGCAGGCCGACGCTCATCGGGATGGTGGCGAGCACGATCGGTACGGCGCCGCGCAGGCCGGCCCAGCTGATGAAGACCTGGTCGCGCCAGGGCACCCGGAACGGCGTCGCGCACAGCACCACGGACAGCGGCCGGGCGACGAGGGTCAGTGCGCCGCCGACGACGAGCGCGGTCGGGAGCGCGTCGAGCAGCCGCGCGGGGCTGGCCAACAGCCCGAGCAGGATGAACAGTCCGATCTGCGCCAGCCCGGCGAGCCCGCCGGCGAAGCTCTCCGTGGTCGAGCGGTGCGGGAGCCGGGCGTTGCCGAGCACGAGGGCGGCGACGTAGACGGCCATGATCGGGCTGGCGCCGACCACGCCGGACAGGGCGAAGGCCAGGAAGGCGATCGCCAACGTGGCCAGCGGGTAGAGACCGGACGCCGGCAGCGCGCTACGCGCCAGCAGCCAGGTCCCGGCGACCGCGACCGCCACGCCCACGAGCACCCCGACCAGCAGCTGGTAGCCGATCTGGCCGGCGATGCCGAGGGCCCCCGCGCTCTCCCAGGCGTCCGAGGTGACCACGGTGACCAGGACGATGACCGGCGGGTCGTTGAAGCCCGACTCGGCCTCCACGGTGGCGCGCAGCCGGCCCCGGACGGGCAGCTGCCGGAGCACCGAGAAGACTGCGGCCGCGTCCGTCGAGGAGGCGACCGCCCCCAGCACGATCGCGGTGCGCAGGTCGACGTCGAGGACGACGTACACGAGGCCCGTGGTGACGGCGACGCTGATGAAGACCCCGACGGTCGCCAGCACCCCGGCCAGCGGCGCCACCGGGCGGACGACGCTCCAGTCGGTGGTGAAGCCGCCCTCGGCCAGGATGACCGCGAGGGCCACGGTGCCGAGCACCTGGGTCAGGTCGGCGTCCTCGAAGTGCAGCCCGAGGCCGCCCTCGCCGATGGCCAGCCCGATCGCCAGGTAGATCAGCAGGCTCGGCAGCCCGGCCCGGCTGACCAGGCGGACGGCGGCCACGGCGGCCAGCAGCACCGCGGCACCGACCAGGACGACGACGTTGAGCTCGGCCGTGGTCACCGCAGGACCACGTCGAGCTCGACGACCGCCAGGCCGCCGACCTCCAGGTCGCCCAGGTCGGCGACGTCGCACGCCACGACGGCGGCCACCAGCTCGTCGGCCAGGCCGGTCTCGGCCCGCTCGCGCGCCTGGTCGACGGCGTCGGCCGGCTCCCCCGGGCGGGGCGGTACGACGGGCAGCACCGCCTCGGCCAGCAGCCGGACCTCGTGGCCGTCGCGGGTCGTCGCGCGCACGCTGATGGCGACCGGCTCGGGGTCCATCGCGACGACCTCGACGGTGTCCAGCAGCGGCCAGCGCCAGGCCGGCCCACCGCCCACGACGCGCCGTACGACGCCGCGTCGGCTGACCACCAGCAGGTGCTCCCGCGGGGTCCATCTCACGCTGGCGCCGGCGAGCGCGGCCAGGAGGGACAGCACCAGCAGGCCCACGACCACCGTCGCCGCTGGCTCCTCCACATCGCCTCCCGACCGCTCTCGTCCGGCACGCTCGAGTGTTCGCGAACGAGCGTCCGCGGACCATGGGGGCTACCACCCATCTCGGGCTCGCCGGGTCCGGCCGGACCCGGCCACGTGACAGGCTGGCGGGGTGCGCACCTGGACGCTCCCCCTCTACTGGCGGGTGTGCCTGATCAACGGCACCGTCTTCCTCGCCGGGACCCTCGCCCTGCTGCTCCTGCCCGTCAGCGTCTCGCGGCGCACGGTGGTCTCCGAGGCGCTCGTGCTGACCCTCGGGCTCGCCGTGATGCTGGTGACCAACGCGCTGCTGCTCCGCGCGAGCCTCGCGCCGATCGACCGGGTGGTGCGGCAGATGGCGACCGTCGACCTGCTGGAGCCCGGGCAGCGGCTGCCCACGGGCACCCGCGGGCCGGGCGCCCGACTGGTCGCCAGCTTCAACGCGATGCTGGACCGGCTGGAGGCGGAACGCAGCGGCAGCGACGCCCGGGCCCTGGCCGCGGAGGAGGAGGAGCGGCACCGGATCGCCCGGGAGCTGCACGACGAGGTCGGCCAGCAGCTGACCGTCGTACTCCTCGGTCTCAAGCAGGTGCAGCGCCGCGCACCGGCCGAGCTGGTCGAGGAGCTGGAGCTGGTCCGGGAGAGCGCCCGCGCCGGCCTGGACGACGTACGACGGGTCGCGCGCGAGCTGCGCCCGGGCGTGCTCGACGACCTCGGCCTGCACAGCGCGCTGGCGGCCCTCGCGACCGGGTTCTCCGCGCACGGCGGCGCGACCGTGCGCCGCTCGATCGCGCCCGGGCTGCCCGCGCTGCCGCCGGCGACCGAGCTGGTCGTCTACCGGGTCGCCCAGGAGGCGCTCACCAACGCCGCGCGGCACGCGCGGGCCACGCGGGTCGAGCTGACCCTGCAGCGGCTCGGCGACCGGGTGGTGCTCGGGGTCGCGGACGACGGCCGCGGGCTGGTCGCAGACGCGGCCGGGGCCGGCCTGCGGGGCATGCGGGAGCGCGCCCGCTCGGTCGGCGGGACGCTCGAGATCGACAGCGCCCCCGGGCAGGGCACCCGGGTCCGGCTGAGCGTCCCGGTGGACCCGTCGTGAACCCGACGCGGATCCTGCTGGCCGACGACCACGGACTGGTGCGGCGCGGCGTACGGCTGATCCTGGACCAGGAGCCCGACCTCGAGGTGGTGGCCGAGGCCGGCGACGGGGCGGAGGCGGTGGCGCTGCTGAGGGAGGTCCCGGTGGACCTGGTCGTGCTCGACATCGCGATGCCGCGGATGACCGGGCTGCAGGCGGCCCGCGAGATCGCCCGCCGCCGCGAGCCCCCGCGGGTGCTGATGCTGTCGATGCACGACAACGAGCAGTACTTCTTCGAGTCCCTGAAGGTCGGGGCCAGCGGCTACGTGCTGAAGTCGGTGGCCGACGAGGACCTGGTCGCCGCCTGCCGCTCGGCCATGCGCGGCGAGGCGTTCGTCTACCCGGGCGCGATGAGCGCCCTGGTGCGCGACTACCTCGACCGGCTGCGCCGCGGCGAGCGGGTCCCCACGACCGTGCTGACCGAGCGCGAGGACGAGGTGCTGAAGCTGATCGCCGAGGGCCTGTCGTCGAAGGAGATCGCGACCGCGCTCACCATCAGCGTGAAGACCGTCGAGCGGCACCGCGCCAACATCCTGGCTCGCCTCGGCATGCGCGACCGGACCCAGTTGGTGCGCTACGCGATCCGGGCGGGGCTGGTCGAGCCGTAGTCGGGGTAGTCCGTCACACAGGGGTTGCTTACTCGCGGGTAACCAACCCCGGTGTGACGGACTACTCCGACGCCAGCTCGAAGTCGGCGAAGTCGAACCCGGGCGACACCAGGCAGCTGACGAGCGCGTCGGCGGCGGACGGGACGGTGCGCTGCCAGACGCCCGCGGGGACCAGGACCTGGGGGTGGGCGGCGTCGCAGACCTCCGCCGTCGGCTCCCCCGGCCGTACGTCGGTGCCGCCCAGCTCGAGCGTCACCGCGCCGGTGTGGGCCAGCCAGATCTCGTCGGAGGCGACCCGGTGCCAGGCCGAGGACTCCCCGGCCGGCAGCAGGAAGTGGATGAGCGTCGCGGTCGGACGGACCCGGCCGTCGGGCAGCGTCACCTCGACCGGGGAGGCCCAGGTCTGGCGGTACCAGCCGCCCTCGGGGTGCGGTTCCAGGCCGAGCACGTCGGCGAGCGGCGGTCGCATGCCACGACGGTAGCGCCCGACAACGCCGGACGGCCGGCACCCCGAGGGTGCCGGCCGTCCGTGGGTGATCAGGTCAGCTGACCTTGACCTTCGCCGACGCGGAGCTGGCCGAGACCAGGCTGCTGCCGGTGTACGTCGCCCGCAGGGTGTGCGAGCCCTTGCGGAGGCGGACCGTGATGGTCTTGGCCTTGCCCGGGGCGACGGTGACGACGCCGAGGGCCTTGCCGTTGTCGGTCAGCACGATCTTGGCGTTGCCGGGCACGTTCGGGACGGTGAAGGAGATGGTCACCTTCGCCTTGCCGAGCTTGGCCTTCTTGGCGACCTTGACCTTCTTCGCCGACAGCTTCAGCGTCGACGACGCCTTGGCGACGGAGACCGTCACCGGGGCGCTCACCGAGGGCTCGAAGCCCGCGGCCGACGGGGTGAACCGCGCGACCAGCGAGGTGCTGCCGGGCTTGAGACCCGCGACCGAGAGGGTCGCCTTGCCGGCGGTGGTGGTGCCGCTGGCGAGGACCTTCGAGCCCGACACCAGCTCGACGGTGCCATCGGTGCTGGCGGTGACCGCGACCTTCGCGGCGCCCGGGTAGGTCACCTTGGCGACCGGGGCGATCGAGACGGTGGTCTCCGTCGGGGCGGTCAGCCGGTCCGAGGCGGCCGGGGCGGCCCAGAAGATGCCGCGGGCGGCCTGGCTGAACAGGCTCTTCGGGTTGGTCCGGAAGAACACCGACGTGCCGAAGACGATCGACTTGGCCGACACGGCCGGGTTGGTCCGGGGAGTCACCGAGGAGACCACGGAGGCCTGAGTCGCGGCGACCTCCGGACGGGTGGCCAGCAGGGCCCCCGTCGTCGCGTTCGTCGAGCGCCAGAGACCGGCCAGCACCGGGTTGCCCGCGCCGTAGGTCTGTTCGACCGAGACCCCCGCGCCCAGACCGGTGAACCAGGTCGCCGGGTAGATGTACGACGTGTCCTGCGCGTACGGCGCCAGCACGCCGCCAGCAGTGTTGTCGACGTCGACGAGGGCCGTGTTGGAGCCGGCGCCCGTGACGGCGGTGCCGGTCATCAGCCCGAAGTCCCGGGCGGCGTTGAAGCCGGCGGCCGCACGGCCGGTGAGCGCACCACCGCGGTCGAGGAGGGCCTGGACCGCACCACGGACCGGGGCGTTGCTGTCGCCGGTCGTCGTGAAGGTCGAGCCGATCCACAGCACGTCGACGTCGGCGAGCAGCGCCGGGTTGGCGTTGATGGAGGCAGCGGTGACCTGGACCAGGTCGTCGAAGCCGAGCTCGCCGAGGGCCAGGCGGTCGTCGACCGACCCGACGAAGGCGATCTTCAAGTCCTTCAGCGGCTTGGTGGTCGCGTCGTCGAGGGCGTCGAGATCCGCAGCGGTGGCGGGCTCGAAGGCGATGTCGAGCTCCTCCGACACCGCGGCGACCGCCGCGAAGGCAGCCTTGTCCACGACGGCCGAGCCGTCCGCCAGCATCGACACGGCGACGTCCTCGTCCAGCAGCGCGTTGAGCGCCTCGAAGTCGGCGACACCGGCCAGGTCGAAGGTGACGTAGTCGGCAGCCGCCGGAACCGCGGCGTTCGACGACGCCGCGGAGACCGGGGTGGTCGCCCCGATCGGCGCGTCCTGGACGACTCCGACCTTGTCGACCGTGGCACCCCACAGGTACGAGTAGCTCCACGCGCCGTCGGCGTAGAGCTGCGGGATCGTGGAGGCGGAGATGTTGTCGCCGAGGTCGAGGAGCGAGTTCGCCATGCCGCGCAGCGGCTGGTCGAGGTCGACGACGTACGACCCGGCCGGGTAGGTCTTGCCGCCCACCGTGGCGGCAGCGTCGAGCGTGCCGACCTCGATGTCGTGCAGCAGCAGCTGCTCGACCAGCGCAGCGGCGTCGCTCTCCGAGCGCTGACCGTCGCCCCGCGGGATGACGTAGGCGTTCGGGAGGACGAGCGGCTCCTGGTCGTCGACCTCGTCCCAGAGCGCCCGCCACTGCGTGGGGCCGGGGACGGTGTTGACGTCGGCGACGGTGAGCTGCTTCTTCGGCTCGCCCGACAGACCGCGACGGAAGGTCTCGATCTGGTTGCCGAGCATCTCGCGCGCCGAGGTCGGGTTGTTCATGTACTCGACGATGCTCTCCATCGTCTGGTAGGCGACCGCGACGTTGGTCACGGCGCGGGCGGGGGTCATGTACGACCCCGTCCGGCCCAGCGGCAGCTCGACGGTCGACGTCGCGGCGCCGTAGAACGCGGAGTACTGCGCACTGAACACGGGCGGGTAGTCGTCCCAGCCGCCGTTCGGGTCGTCGCGGTACGGGATCGCGATGCCGCCGGCACTCGTCAGCGGGTTGCCGGGGATGGCGGCCGCCACGACGTCCTGCTCGACCTTCAGCGCGAGGGCGTAGTTGTGCGGGATCGACAGGTCGTACTCGTAGTTCGTGCCGTGCGGCGGCCCGCAGGGCTCGATCTGGAGGACGCCGGTGTAGCCGTGGAAGTCCGCGGTGTAGATCGGCTGGATGGCCTGCGCCTGCCGGATGTAGGACTTCGTCTCCGGGGTGGCGTTGGTGATCATGTCGCGGTTCGGGTCCAGGCCGAGCGCGGTCGCCCGCGTGGCGTTGGTCCGGCCGTCCGGGTTCAGCGACGGGGAGAAGTAGAGGCGGTTGTTGCGCAGCAGGCTGCCGACCTCGCTGAGCGGCGCGGTGGCGAGCCACTCGATGTACTTCATCGCCGCGTCGGTGCCCTCCCACTCGTTGCCGTGGATGTTGTTGCTGATCCACACCGGGGTCTTGTACTGGCCGAGCAGCGTCGAGTCGGCCGCAGCGGCCTTCGGGTCGTGCTTGATCGTGTCCTTCCAGGCGGCCTGGCGCGCGGTCTCGGCCTCGGTCTCCGGCGCGGTCACCGTCACCAGGTAGAGGTCGCGGCCCTGGGTCGACTGCCCCACCACCTGCACCGACACCCGGTCGCTCGCGGCCATCAGCTCCTGGAGCTTGGGCGCCAGGTCGGGGTGGCCGAGCAGCTCGGCGCGGTGGGCCGCGTCGTCCGGGTTGTCCCGGTAGAGCGGCAGCCGCGGCTGGTAGGGGTACGACGTCGGCATCTCGATCGGGTCGCCGGCGACCAGGGTCTCGGCGGCCGCACGGAAGAGCTTCGCCTGTGCCGTCTGCGGCACGGCCGACGACGACGAGCTGGTGCCGCGGTCGCTCGCGACGGTGGCCGTCGGAGCCGTCTCGTCGGCCGCCGCGATGCTGCTGCTGGCGAGCACCGACGTCGCGGCGAGGGCCAGGCTGGTCACGCCGATCAGAGCGCGCGATTTCCTCACTGGTGGACTCATTTCTGTGGTGGCGAGTTCGGAACCCGGCCGCCCGCACGGCCGGGGTCACGGTCCTTGTCAGGATGTCTGACAATCCTTCAATTCGGTTCTGTGTAACAGAGCCTTCACAGAACTTCTCGCCCTCTGGATGGAGGTGGACAGGCGAAACACCAGTCTGCTAGGAGCGACGATTAGTCACGTTTCAGACCACGTCCACCTCGGCGTACGACGGGCCGCCCGCCAGCTGGGCGTAGCCCGGGCCGCGGTCGAAGAACGCCGCGGCGGCCGAGGACCGGCCCGCACGCTCGGCGGCCGTCGCGGCGGCGTCGTACGACAGGTCGTCGGTGTCGACCGAGCCGGTCAGCACCACGCCGTACGACGAGAGCGCGGCCGCGGGCGAGACCTTGCGCCAGATGACGTCGCGGACCACCAGCTCCGGCTCGCGCTCGAGCGGGTCGCCCCAACCGCCCCCGCCGGTGGTGCGGATCCGGACCACCTGGCCGGCCCGGATCGGCTCGGCGTCGGCGAGGGCGTCGACCTCGCGCTCCTCGGGCCCGCCGGGGTCGATGACCACCTGGAACGGCTGACCGGCCAACCCGCCCTTGACGCCCCAGCAGGCCAGGATCGACCGGTCCGCGATGGACATGAAGTGGCCGTCCTTGAGCATCCGGATGTGCTTCTCGTAGCCGAGGCCGCCGCGGAACCGCCCCGCTCCCCCGCTGTCGACCGCCAGCGATAGCGACTCGACCCGGAACGGGAAGCGGGCCTCGGTGAACTCGGTCGGCAGGTTGCGGCTGTCGGGCACCACGTGGATGGTGTCCTCGCCGTCGGCGTAGTAGCGGCCGCCGGAGCCGCCGCCGAGCACCTCGCGCATGAGGTAGGGCCGGCCGTCGAGGTCCTCGCCGTACACGCCGGTGTAGCGGATCGTCTCCTGGTCGGCCGGCATCCGCCCGTCGACGGCCTTGGCGACCACGCCGGCGAGGACGCCGAGCAGCCGCAGGATCACGAACGTGCGGGCATTGGTCGGGGCCGGGAACACCGGCGTGAGCAGGGTGCCGGGCTCCGGGAAGCGCATCTCGATCAGCGGCACGATGCCCTCGTTGACGTCGAGTTCGGCCATCCGCTCCGGGCTCTCGGCGAGGTTGCGCAGGATCGGCGCCAGCCACTTCTTCAGGAAGACGCCGTCGCTGTAGTCGCCGCAGTGGTTGATCGGCCCCTTGGCCTGCGGGCCGGTGCCGTCGAAGTCGAGCACCAGGCGCTCGCCCTCGGGGTCGTCGGCGGGGGTGCGGGTCAGGGTGATCCGCTGGGTGTGCAGCTGGGGCTCGTCGACGCCGTCGTGCTCGGCGTAGTCCTCCCAGGTCCAGGACCCGACCGGGATCTGGCTGAGGATCTCGCGTCGGTACGTCGTGGTGGTCCGGTCGATGATCGCGTCGAAGCACGACTCGACGACTGCGACGCCGTACCGGTCGAAGAGCTCGCCCAGCCGGCGCGCGCCCATCAGGCAGGCCGAGCACTCGGCGTCCAGGTCGGCGCTCAGCGACTCGGGCATCCGGCTGTTGCGGGTCATGATGGCCAGCGCCGCACGGTTGGGGACGCCGGCGTCCCAGAGCTTGATCGGCGGGACCATCAGGCCCTCCTCGAACACGCTCGTGGCGTTGCTCGGCATCGACCCGGGTACGGCGCCGCCGATGTCGTCGTGGTGGCCGAAGGCCTGGACGAACGCGACCACCTGCCCGCCGCTGAAGACCGGCACGGTCACGCAGAGGTCGGGCAGGTGCCCGATGCCGCCCTCGGAGCGGTAGACGTCGTTGTGGAAGAACACGTCACCCTCCCGCATCTCCTCGATCGGGAAGTCGCGGGCGACCGGGTGGACGAGCGCGGAGTACGACCGACCGGTGAGCTTGCGCAGCAGCCGGTCGTGGATGCCGGCCCGGAAGTCGTGGGCGTCGCGGATCATCGGGCTGCGGCTGGTGCGCGCGATGGCGGTCTCGACCTCCATCTCGACACTCGCGAGCGAGCCCTGGACGATCTCGACCAGCACCGGGTCGGCGGACGCTCCCCGGTCGTCGGTGAGGAACCCGAACGGGAACTGGGTGGGGGCGCGGCGGCTCATGCGTTGCTCCTGGTGACGATCAGGTTGAGGTACTCGTCGACGCGGGCCTCGAAGCCCGGGTGGATCGGGACGGTCGAGCCGAACTCCTCGACGATCACCGGGCCGGTGACGCTCGTGCCGGGCGGGAGGTCGGTGCGCTGGAGGATCGGGGTGTCGACGTACCCGTCGGCGGCGTCGAAGCAGACGCCCCTCGTCCCACTCGCTGGTCGAGTAGCCCGCGAGGAACGAGCGGGCGTATCGAGACCTCCGTGCCGGGCGATCTCCGGCCGCGTGATCGGCCCGATCCCGGAGACCCGCAGGTTGACCCACTCGACCTGCTGGGTGGGGTCGGCGGCGAAGTCGTAGCCGTAGAGCGCCCGATGGGCGGCGTGGAACTCCGCCGCGACCGCCGCCGGGTCGAGCGGACCGGCGGCGACCGGGACCCGGACCTCGAAGGCCTGGCCGTAGTAGCGCAGGTCGGCGGTGCGCGCGAAGACGTGCTGCTCGGGGGTGAACCCCTCGCCGCTCAGCGCGGTCGCGGCGCGGGCCGTGAGGTCGTCGTACACGCCCTCGACGACGGCGGGGTCGAGCGCGTCCGCGAGGGCCACGTGGGTCTGCACGTAGTCGTTCTTGACGTCGACCGTGAGCAGCCCGAACGCCGAAACGTTGCCGGGGTTGGGCGGCACCAGCACGGTCGGCAGGCCGAGCACGTCCATCAGTCGGCAGAGCAGCAGCGAGCCGGAGCCGCCGAAGGTGACCAGGGCGAAGTCGCGGACGTCCAGGCCGCGCTTGACCGTCACCTGGCGCAGCGCGTTGGCCTGGTTCCAGGCGGAGATCTCCAGGACCCCGGACGCGCATGCCTCGGGGGTCAGGCCGAGCTGCTGGGCCAGCTGCTCGACGCCGGCCCGGGCCGCATCGACGTCGAGCGGGATCTCGCCGCCGAGCAGGTGGGGAGGGATCCGGCCGAGGACCACGTGGGCGTCGGTGATGGTGACCTCGGTGCCGCCCTTGCCGTAGCAGAGCGGGCCGGGGTCGGCGCCGGCCGACTGCGGGCCGACCTTCAGCGTGCCCTCGGGGCTCAGCCAGGCGATCGAGCCGCCGCCCGCGCCGACGGTGACCACGTCGATCATCGGGATCTTGCTCGGGAACGCCCCCACGCTGCCCTCGGTCGTGAGCGTCGGCTCGCCGTCGATGACCACGCTGACGTCGGTCGACGTCCCGCCGCCGTCGCTGGTGAGCACCTTATCGAAGCCGGCGACCTGGGCGATCAGCGCCGCGCCCAGTGCGCCGGCCGCCGGGCCGCTGAGCACGGTGGTGATCGGCTGGTGCACGACCTCGGCCGCGCTCAGCACGCCGCCGTTGGACTTCATCACATAGAAGGGCGGGGCGCCGTACTCCTGAAGGCGCTCGCTGATGTTCCGCACGTACGCCGAGAGCCGCGGCTTGACGGCCGCGTCGACCAGGGTGGTCATCGCCCGCTCGTACTCGCGGTACTCGCGCAGCACCTCGCTGCTGATGCTGACCACCGCGTCGGGGTGCTCCTCGCGCAGGATCTCGAGCATCCGCAGCTCGTGGCGCGGGTCGGCGTACGCGTGCAGGAAGCAGACGCCGAGCGTGTTGACGCCCTGCCGCCGGAACCAGCGGGCCGTCTCGCGGGCGCCGGCCTCGTCGAAGGGCCGCACCTCGGCGCCGGTCGGGTCGAGCCGCCCCTCGACGCCCTTGACCAGGTCGCGCGGGACGATCCGGTCGGGCTTCACCCAGAAGTACGAGTTGCCGTAGCCGTCCGGCACCGACTGCCGGGCGATCTCCAGCATCGCCTCGTAGCCGGTGTTGGTGATGAACCCCAGCCGGTCGACCTTGCCCTCGAGCAGCTGGTTGGTCGCGACGGTGGTGCCGTGGCTGACCGCGCTGACGCTGTCGTCGCCGGCCCCGAGCAGGTCGAGCACCTTGGCGATCCCGGCCAGGAACCCGTCCGCCGGGTTGCTCGGTGTCGACGGGGTCTTGGTGGTGACCAGCTCCCCGGTCTCCTCGTCGAGGGCCACCACGTCGGTGAACGTGCCTCCCGTGTCGATCCCGATCCGGATCCGGCGCTCAGCTGGCATGCCTCGATCCAACCGGTCCCGCTCGGTCGGGGCCATCGGCACACCCTGACGACGGGGCCGCGCAGATTCTGTGACGCCCGTCCACCCACGCTGGTTGAGG
>NZ_JBBBBJ010000001.1:884917-900137 GCF_037120545.1 Nocardioides sp. CCNWLW216 | reverse complement strand
TGCGAGCGAAGCGAGCCTCGAAACCCGTCTTGCCGACTGCCGGTCTCCCTCGATGCCGGCTCTCGGCTCACCAGGTTTCGAGGCTCGGCGCTAACGCGCCTCGCACCTCAACCAGCGTGGGGGAACCGTCAGACGTCCGACGCCCGGTCGTTGTAGACCCCCGCCTCCTCCTGCCCGGACAAGGCCTGGATCGCGGCCATCACCTGGTCGGTGAGGGGCCACGCAGATTCTGTGACGCCCGTCCACCCACGCTGGTTGAGGTGCGAGCGAAGCGAGCCTCGAAACCCGTCTTGCCGACTGCCGGTCTCCCTCGATGCCGGCTCTCGGCTCACCAGGTTCCGAGGCTCGGCGCCAGCGCGCCTCGCACCTCAACCAGCGCGGGGAACCGTCAAGCGTCGGGGGCCCGATCGTTGTAGACCCCCGCCTCCTCCTGGCCGGACAGGGCCTGGATGGCGGTCATCACCTCGTCGGTGAGGGGCCGCGCAGATTCTGCGACGCCCGTCCACCCCCGCTGGTTGAGGTGCGAGCGAAGCGAGCCTCGAAACCCGTCTTGCCGACTGACGGCCCCCTCGATGCCGGCCCTCGGCTCACCAGGTTCCGAGGCTCGGCGCCAGCGCGCCTCGCACCTCAACCAGCGTGGGGAACCGTCAGGCGTCCGGCGCGCGGTCGTTGTAGACGCCCGCCTCCTCCTGGCCGGACAGGGCCTGGATGGCGGTCATCACCTCGTCGGTGAGCTGGCGCCGCGCCTTGCCGAGCGGTACGCCGTCGAAGCGCTCGCCGACGGTGATGGGCGAGCCGAAGGCCACGGTGACCGGCACGACCCGCGGGAGGCGGGCGTCGATCGGCTGCAGCTGGGGGGTGCCGGTGAGCCCGACCGGGACGATCGGGCAACCGGCGGTGAGGGCGAGGTGGGCGACGCCGGTGCGACCCCGGTAGAGCCGGCCGTCGCGGGAGCGGGTCCCCTCGGGGTAGAGGCCGAACGCCTCGCCACGACCGAGCACCTCGAGCGCGATGTCGAGGCTGCCGAGGGCCGCGCGCGGGTCGTCGCGGTCGACCGGGAGCATCCCGATCCCCTCGAACCAGGTCCGGCTGATCGCCCCCCGGAGCCCGGTGCCGGTGAAGTAGTCGGACTTGGCCAGGAAGGCCACCTTGCGCGGCACGATGATCGGGATGACCAGGGAGTCGGCGAAGCTCAGGTGGTTGCTGGCCAGGAGCACCGGCCCGGTCGCGGGGACGTTCTCCAGGCCGATCACGGTCGGTCGCCACACGGCCTTGGCCAGCGGGGCGACGACCGTGTGGACCACCGAGTAGACGTCCATGCGGCCCAGCATGGTGGTTACCGGTCGGTCCACCGATTCCCGCGTATCAGGGAATGGAAGGCGTCCCGCCCTCGTGGGCGACGATGTCGCGGGCCAGGGTCTCCCACTTCGCGTAGGCGTCGGGGTACGCCGAGCGCTGCACCGCCTGGGCCGCCTCGGTGACCGGCATCGACTCCCAGCCGGCGATGTCGAGCAGCCCCGGGTTCGGCGTGTGCGCCGCGACGCCGTAGAACGCCCGCGTCGACAGCACCGGGTCGAGGATCTGCGCCTCGGTCCCCCAGCCCTGGCTGGTCCGCTGCTGGAACAGCCCCAGCGAGTCGCGGTCGCCGTAGTCGACGTTGACCAGCGTGGACTCCTGCATGGCCGTCGCGAGCGCCACCACCCAGCCCTGCTCGGGCACGCCCGCGCCCTTTCCGACGCCGATGATGGTCCGCGCGTGGCCCTTCTGCTCGTCCGAGAGCGAGTCGTACGACGTCCCGGGCACCGACCCGCCTCCCCCGGTCCCGAGCAGCTCCCGCCAGGTGGCCGGCCCGACCACGCCGTCGGCGCCGAGCCCGGCCCCGGACTGGAAGTCGCGCACCGCCGCATCGGTGGCCGGCCCGAAGTCGCCGTCGGTCGCGACGGACGCCCCGTGCTTGCCCAGCTGCACCTGCAGCGCCTGCACCGCCGGCCCGCTGTCGCCCTCCCGGACGGTCACGACCAGCGCCCCGAGGGTTGCCGGTCCGGCGATCCCGTCCGCGCCCAGCCCGGACGCGGACTGGAACGCGGTCACCGCAGCCGCCGTACCGCTGCCGTAGTCGCCGTCCGCGGTCGTCGCGTAGCCCCGCGCGGTCAGCAGGTGCTGGAGGCTGGTGACGTTGGCGCCGGTGGCACCCGTCGACAGCGTCGGGTACGACGCCGCCTGCGCCGGGCCGGCGGACCCGAGGAGGGCGACGGCGAGCAGCAGGACGGCCAGGACCGGTCGGAGCAGGCGAGTCATGCCGCCAGTCCAGCAGGGACCGGGCGGCGGCGACTACGGGGGAATCCCTACCGTGCGACGACCTCGCGGATCGACGCGGCCAGGATGTCGACGCCCGCGTGCAGGTCGTCGTCGCTGATGGTGAGCGGCGGGGCGATCCGGAAGATCCCGCCCATGCCGGGCAGCTGGACGATGTTGAGGTGCAGGCCGCGCTCGAGGCAGGCCGCGGTGACCGCGGTCCCGAGTGCGTCCGCGGGCTCCTTGGTGGCCCGGTCGGCGACCAGCTCGATGCCCTGCAGCAGGCCCCGGCCGCGGACGTCGCCCACCACGCCGACGCTCTCCTGGAGGTCGAGCAGCCGCTCGCGGAGCTGCTCGCCCAGTGCGGCGGCCCGGGCCACCAGGCCGTCGCGCTCGACGACGTCGAGCACCGTGCTCGCCACGACGGCGGCCAGCGGGTCCGACACGTGGGTCGTGTAGAAGAGGAAGCCGCGCTCGGCGCAGGTCTCCTCGATCGCGGCGGTCGTCACGACGGCGGCGACCGGCAGGCCGGCGCCCAGGGTCTTGGAGAGGGTCAGCAGGTCGGGGACCACGCCGTCGCGCTCGAAGGCGTACATCAGGCCGGTGCGGCCGACCCCGGTCTGCGCCTCGTCCAGGATCAGCAGCATCCCGCGCTCCTCGCACCTCTCCTTCAGCCGCGCGAGGTAGCCGGGCGGCAGCTCGACGATGCCGCCCGAGGAGAGGATCGGCTCGACCAGGCAGGCGGCGAGCGAGCCGGTCGACTGGGCGTCGACGATCGCGAAGCCGTAGTCCAGCTCGGCCTCCCAGTCGTGGGACCCGTCGGCCCGCCGGAAGGGCGAGCGGTAGGCGTTGGGCGTCGGCAGGGTCAGGTTGCCGGGGAGCACCGGGCCGTACCCGCGACGCCCCGCGGAGAACGTCGCCGCAGCCGCGCCCGAGGTCATCCCGTGCCACGAGCGGTCGAACGAGACGACCTCGTAGCGACCGGTGGCCAGCTTGGCCATCTTGATCGCGGCCTCGTTGGACTCGGCCCCGGTCGTCAGCAGCAGCGTCTTGGACAGGCTCTCCGGCAGGGTCGCGGCCAGCCGCTTGGCAAGGGTCACGACCGGCCGCGACAGCATCCCGCTGAACAGGTGGTCGAGCGTCGCCACCGACTCGCTCACCGCCCGGACGACGTCGGGGTGCCCGTGGCCGAGCACCGCGCTCATCTGCCCCGAGGTGAAGTCCAGGACGGCCCGGCCCTCGCTGTCGTAGACGTGGGAGCCCGCGGCCCGCTCGATGATCCGGGGCGTGAAGCCCGGGAGGTAGCGCACCAGGTGCCGCTCGGCGTCGGCCCAGAAGGTCTCGTCGGTCATGCGGCCAAGCGAACTAGGCCACTCCGAGCCACCGCAAGCGGTACGGCGCACTCCGTCGACCGGCTCCGTCGTTGTGGCCCAGCCGTTCCGCCGACCTGGTGGGCCGCAGCGCCGTACCGTGGCGCCATGGTCGCCGCGATCCGGGTCAGCGCGCAGTCGGAGCTGCCGGTCTACCGGCAGATCGTGGCGCAGCTGCGGCACATGGTCGAGACCGGCCAGCTGCGCGACGGCGAGCGGCTGCCGGGCTCACGGATGCTCGCCGACAACCTCGGCCTCAACCGTCACACCGTCGCCCACGCGTACGGCGAGCTGCGCGACCTCGGCCTGGTCGAGTCCCGGGGGCGCAGCGGGATGATCGTCGTCGGTGCGCAGCAGGCCCGGGCGACGTCGGCCGCCCGCGATCGCGCCCGCGAGGTGCTGGAGGCGGCCGCACGCGAGTGCCTGCGGCTCGGCCTGCCGCCGGCGGAGATCCAGGAGCTGGCCCTGGCGGTGGCGGTGACGGCCGTGGGGACCGACCCCCGGATCGCGTTCGTCGAGTGCAACGCTGGGCGGTCGTCGTACTTCGCCGAGGAGATCGGGCAGGAGCTCGACCTCCCCGTGACGGCCCTGGTGCTGGGCCGGTTCGATCCGGAGGACGTGGAGGCCGACCTGGTCCTCACGACCTTCTTCCACCTGGCCGAGGTCCGGGCGCTGCTGCGTCGACCGGCGACCGACGTGGTCGCGCTCAACGCGGCGCCGCACGTGCAGACGCTGGTGGAGCTCGCACAGGTCCCCCGGGACCAGGTGGTCGGGCTGTGGTTCGAGACCGAGGAGCAGACGGCGAGCGTGCGCGACTCGCTGACCCAGGCCGGCGTCACCCACGTCCGGACCCTGGCCGGCACCACCGAGGACGACCTGCGCGGCGTCGACGTGGTGGTGGTGCCGAGCGGGCTGCCGGAGCACCCGGAGTCGCTGCGCGGGCGGCGGGTGGTCGAGTTCGGCAACGTGCTGGACGCGGCCTCGATCCGGATGGTGCACGAGGTCGTCCGCGACCTGCGGATCGCGCGGACCTGACCTCAGCGCCCTCGCAGCACCAGCAGCGCGACGTCGTCGCCCGCCACCCGTCCCACGCTGTCGAGCAGGTGCTCGCAGAGCTCGTCGGCGTGCCGGCCCGCGGCGCCGACGACCGTGCGGAGCCACTCCAGGCTGTCGGTGATCGGGACGCCACGCCGCTCGACCAGGCCGTCGGTGTAGAGCAGCAGGGTCGCGTCGGGCCCGATCGCCAGCTCGTGGTCGGTGCGCGCCGCGGCGGGATCGAGGCCGAGCAGCAGGTCGGGCACGTGCTCGACCAGCACCGCGCCGTCGACGTCGCTGAGCACCGGCGGCGGGTGTCCGGCGCTGGCCCAGGTGAGCGCGATCCCGCCTTCGGCGGCAGGTCGGGCCTGGGCGACCAGGGCGGTGGCCACCGTCCCGACCGCCAGGCCGGCCATCGCGCTGTCGAGCGCGCTGAGGACGGCGGCCGGGGTGCCGAGCCCGGTGTAGGCGATCCCCCGCACCAGGCTGCGCAGCTGGCCCATCGCGGCGGCCGCGCTCTCGTCGTGGCCGGCGACGTCGCCGACCACCAGCGTGAGGGTCCCGTCGGGCAGCGTGAAGGCGTCGTACCAGTCCCCGCCGACCTGGGCCGCCTCGGCGGCCGGCTGGTAGCGGACCGCGACGTCGGCCCACGCGCTGGCCGGGGGCGCGGTGAGCAGGCTGCGCTGCAGCGCCTCCGACAGGGAGCGCTCGGCCTCGCGGGTGCGGACCCGGTCGATGGCCTGGTCGATGGTCGAGGCCAGCAGGCTGAGGAAGCCGAGGTAGTCGGTGTCGGCGGGCAGCAGGGGGTGCAGGCCGATCACGAGCGCGCTGCCGGGCGCCCCGAGCCCGCTCCCGAGCGGCAGCCAGGCCACCCGGTCCCCCGCCGTCTCCTCGAGCACGTAGTCGCGGTTGTGGAACGCGCTGGGCGCCTCGCGGACCTCGGCCCACGCGAGGTCGTCGGTGGCCTCGGCGAGGACCTGCAGCGCGTGCGGGACGACGTCCTCGGCCCGGTCGGCCGAGACCAGGACGTCGCCGAGGCGGGTCAGCAGCCGCAGCCGGCGGCCCACGATCACCTGGGCCGTGGTCTCGGTGACGATGTCGATGACGCCCTCGACCGCACCGTCGGCGCCGTGCACCGGCGAGTAGGCGAAGGTGTAGTAGGCCTGCCCGAGGAAGCCGTACCGGACCAGCGGCACCAGCGCATTCTCGATGTAGACGGCCTCGTCGTCGCCCATCACCTGCCGGTGCAGGCCGCCGACGTAGTCCCAGGCCTCCGCGAAGACCTCGCGCGCCGGTCGGCCGAGCGCCCAGGGGTGCTTCTCGGCAAGCACGTCGACGTAGGCCTCGTTGTAGACGAGCACCGCCTCGGGGCCCCAGAGCAGGGTGATCGGGAAGCCGGTGTTGAGCGTCAGGTCGACCGCGGCGCGCAGCGCCGGCGACCAGTCGTCGACGGGGCCGAGCGGGGTCGCGGCCCAGTCGACCGCGTCGTACGCCGACCGGAGCGAGCCGGCACGGGCGAAGAGGTCGGGCACGGGAGTCATCCTCCCCCACGCAGGGCTCCTCCCGGTCCCCGGTCGCGGTCAGCCGCGGTCGAGGCTGCCGACCCGTTTGAGCACCGGCACCGCCAGCACCCCGTGCAGCAGCACCGAGGCCACGATGGTGAACCCGACGGTGGACCACAGCCAGTCCATCCCGAGCGAGGGGTCCTCGCCCGAGGCGTAGGCCAGGTAGTAGATCGAGCCGACGCCACGCACGCCGAAGAACGCCGCGGCCGCCTGCTGCCCGCGATCCAGCCCTCCGGTCTGGCGCGTACGACGGGCGAACGCCGCCAGCGCCACGAACCCCGACACCGGCCGGACCACCAGCAGCAGCGCCAGCCCGATCGCCACCCCGCGCCAGTCGAGCGCGTCCAGCAGCCCGCGGGTCAGCGCGATGCCGAGCACCAGCAGCACGAAGAGCGTCAGCAGCCGCTCCAGCCGCTCGGCCACGTCGTGCATCGCGGCGTGGTAGTCGTGCGAGCGCTCCGCGGAGCGGAAGGTCATCGCGCAGGCGACGACCGACAGGAAGCCGTAGCCGTAGGCGACCTCGCCGACGCCGTACGCCGCCAGCAGCGCCGCCAGCGCGAGCAGCGACTCGCCCCGCTCGGCGACCCGCAGCGAGGCGCTGCGCGACCGGAAGGCCACCAGCGACAGCAGCCGGCCCACGGCGATGCCGACCGCGACACCGACCACGATCTTCAGCACGACGTACACGCCGAACCACTGCAGGCCGAACGCGTGCAGCGTGCCCTCGGTGGCGAGCAGGATCGCCAGGTAGACGAACGGGAAGGCCAGCCCGTCGTTGAGCCCCGCCTCGGAGGTGAGGGTGAACCGGAGCTCGTCGTGCTCGTCGACCTCCTCCTCCAGCCCGGTCTGCGGCCCGGCGACCTGCACGTCGCTGGCCAGCACCGGGTCGGTCGGGGCCAGCACCGCCCCGAGCAGCACCGCCGCGGCCACCGGCAGGCCGGCCCACCAGCCGAGCAGCGCGATCGCGCCGATGGTCAGCGGCATCGCGATGCCGAGCAGCCGCCAGGTCGGGGCCCAGCCGCCCCACGTCTTGGGGTCTCGTACGGCGAGCGGCCGGTCCAGGGCCAGCCCGACGCCCATCAGCGCCACGATCACGACCAGCTCGGTCACGTGCTCGATGGCCGCGCGGTTCTCCTGCGGGTCGAGCGGCAGGCCGTCGGGCAGCGGCGTCAGGCCCAGGAGCATCCCCACGCCGACCAGGACCATCGGTGCCGAGACGGCCCACCGGCTCAGCAGCGCGGGGAGCACGATCGCGAGGAGGAGGCTGCCTCCGGCGACGACGTACACGAGGTCGGCAGTCACAACCTGCCGGTACCCGGTGCTACTCCCGGACGGCCGCCTCGAACGCAGCCGCGACCTCCAGCAGCCGCCGGTCCGACCCGTGTGGGGCGACCAGCTGGACGCCGACGGGCAGGCCCTCCGGCGTCCGCCCGGCGGGTACGGCGATCGCCGGGCAGCCGGTCACGGTGATCAGGTAGGCCGAGCGCATCCAGTCGAGGTACGTCGCCTGCGGCCGGCCGTTGATCTCGGCGGGATACTCCTGGTCGGCCGGGAACGGCGGCACCTGCGAGACGGGCAGCGCGAGGACGTCGTACTCGGTGAAGAACAGGCGCATCCGCTCGGCGAGCGTGGTGCGCTGGGTGTAGGCGCGAGCGACGTCGGCGCCGGTGAGGTCGGCGCCGAGCCGGATGTTGTCGGCCAGGCTCTGCTTCATCCCGTCGGGGTGCTCGGCCAGCAGCGGTCCGAGCTTGGCCTGCAGGTGCCAGGCGCGCAGGGTGCGGAAGGTGTCGTCGGCCTCGCGGAGGTCGGGGTGGGCGCCGACGACCTGCGCCCCGGCCCGGCTGAAGGTGCTCCCGGCCGCCTCGACGACCGCCGCCACCCGGTGGTCGACCTCGAAGGCGCCGCCGAGATCGACGCTGAGCGCGACGCGCAGCCCGGCGAGCGCACCGGTGCCGGTCGGCAGCGGCTCGGCGAAGACCCGGCCCGGGTCACCGAGCGCAAGCGGGACCCGCGGATCGGGACCGGCGAGCACCCCGAGCAGCAGGGCCAGGTCGTCGACGGTGCGGGCCATCGGGCCGCCGACCGAGGTGGTCTCCCACTGGTTGTAGAGCGGCCACTCGGGCACCCGACCCAGGCTCGGGCGCAGGCCGACGACGCCGCAGAACGACGCCGGGTTGCGCAGCGAGCCGCCCATGTCGGAGCCGTCGGCGAGCGGCACCATCCCGGACGCGAGCGCTGCCGCCGCTCCCCCGCTCGACCCGCCCGCGCTGCGGCTCGGGTCGTGCGGGTTGCGGGTGGTGCCGAAGACCGGGTTGAAGGTGTGCGACCCGGCCGCGAACTCCGGCACGTTGGTCTTGCCGACGACGACGACACCCGCACGGCGGGCCCGCTCGACGATCAGCTCGTCGGTGTCGGGGACGTGGTCGGCGCGCAGCGGTGAGCCGTACGTCGTCCGCCAGCCCGCCGTCGCGTGGGTGTCCTTAGGGGCGTACGGCAGTCCGTGCAGCGCGCCAAGCCGACCGCCGCCGGCCTGGTAGCGGTCGGCCGCGTCGGCCCCCGCCCGCGCCCGGTCGGCGTCGAGGCTGACGACCGCGTTCAGCTCGGGGTTGCGCTCGGCGATCCGCTCCAGGTGCAGCTCGAGGAGCTCGCGCGCGCTGATCCGGCGGTCCCGTACCGCGGCGGCCATGGCGCGCGCGGTGGAGTCGGGGGTGATCGTGCTCATCCGCGCCGGTCCCGGGGCGGCGGTGAGCCGGCCACCGTTCGAGCCGACCGATCGGTTGCTGCCTCACCGCCGGTACGGCGGGTCGCGGGGCGGCGGTGAGCCGGCCACCGATCCGGGGCGTCGGCCGGTGGCTGGCTCACCGCCGCCGCCCGAACAGCGAGCCCACGACCACGCCGAGCACGACCAGGCCGGCACCGACCGCCACCCCGCGGAGGAAGTCGTCCGGCGAGGACGCCTTCGCGGGCGCGGTGAACACGGTCGGCGCGGGAGCAGCGGCGGAACCGGCGACCGGAGCAGCGGCGGGCGCAGCGACGACGGCGGGAGCCGGGTCGGTGATGGCCCGGCCGACGTTGCCGAAGAACTCACCCGCCATCCGCTTCGAGACGCTGGTCAGCATCCGCTGGCCGACCCCGCCGACGGGACCGCCGACGGTGGCGTCCGCGTCGTACGAGACCTGGGTGCCGCCGTCGACCGCGGTGAACGACACGGCCACCCGGGCGTCGACCGTGCCGGGGGCGCCCGCGCCGGAGAGGGTCATGGTCAGCGACTCGCACTCGACCAGGTCGGAGAGCGCGCAGCTCCCGGCGTAGGTGCCCTTGATGGCGGCCACCCCGGCGGTGACGGTCATGTCGTAGGCGTGCTGGCCGGTGGAGGCCAGCCGCTCGCAGCCCGGGATGGTCGCGACCAGGACGGACGGGTCGAGCAGGGCGGCCCAGACCTGGTCGACCGGCGCGTCGATGACGTTCGAGCCCTGGATCTTCACGGCTGGTGCTCCTGTCGCAGGTGGAAGAGCTCGGACGGCGAGATCGGCATCGCGGTGATCGGGATCCGCTCGGCGTCCTCGATGGCGGCGGCGAACACCGCCGCCGAGGGGATCACCCCGGCCTCGCCCGCGCCCTTGATGCCGAGCGGGTTGAGGGGCGAGGGGGTCTCGAGGTGGTCGATGTCGATGCCGTCGGGGATCTCGGTGACGTAGGGCATCAGGAAGTCCATGAAGGAGGCGTTCTGCAGCTGGCCGTCCTCGTCGTACGCCATCCGCTCGTAGAGCGCGCCCGCGACGCCCTGGGCGACGCCGCCGTGGATCTGGCCCTCGACGATCATCGGGTTGATGAGCCGGCCGCAGTCGTGGACGACGGCGTACTTCAGGATCTTGATCTCGGCGGTGTCGGGGTCGGTCTCGACGATGACGGCGTGCATGCCGGAGGCGAAGGTGGCGCGCTCGGGGCTGTAGAAGTCGCGGCCCTCCAGGCCGGGCTCCTCGTCCTCCGGCACCGGCGGCTTGCCGGGGTCGCCGACCGAGAACTGGGTCGCCGCCTTGGACGCCTCGTCGAAGGCGTAGCGCAGCGGGTTGGAGAGCACCGAGATCGTGCCCAGGTCGAGCGAGGTGCCGGGCGAGCCCTTCACGCTGACCACCCCGTCGACGATCTGCAGGTCGTCCTCGGACGCCTCGAGCGCGTCGGCGGCGATCTTCAGCACCTTCTCCTTGGCCCGCTTGGCCGCCAGGTGGATGGCCGAGCCGCTCATCACCGCGGCGCGCGAGGCGAAGGTGCCGACGGCGTACGGCATCCGCCGGGTGTCGCCGGTGACGACCTCGACGTCCTCGAACCGCACGCCCAGCTCGTCGGCCACCAGCTGGGCGAAGACCGTGGCGTGGCCCTGGCCCTGGGTGGTCAGGCCGGTCGCGACCTTCACCTTGCCGGTCGTCTCGATGTGCACGTGGGCGCCCTCGTAGGGGCCGACGCCGGTGCCCTCGACGTAGCAGGCCAGCCCGATGCCGACCTTCCGCCCGAGGGCGGCCATCTCCTTCTGGAACGCCGGGAAGTCGTCCCAGCCGACCAGCGCCTTGATCTTCTCCAGCGAGGCCGGGTAGTCGCCCGAGTCGTACTCCAGCTCGCGGCCGTCCTGGAAGATCAACCCCTGGTCGAAGGGGAACTCGTCGGGCTGGATGAAGTTGCTGGCCCGGACCTCGGCCCGGTCCTTGCCGAGGTAGGCCGCGATCGCGTCCATCGTGCGCTCCATCGCGAAGCAGCCCTGCGGCCGGCCGGCGCCGCGGTAGGGCGTGACCATCACCGTGTTGGTGTAGAGCGACTCGAAGACGACCCGGTAGACCTCGGGCTTGTAGGGCCCGAGCAGCTGGGTCGAGGTGATGATCGGGACGATCAGGCCGTACGGCGTGTAGGCGCCGTGGTCGTGCCAGAACTCGACGTCCAGCCCCAGCAGCCGGCCGTCGTCGTCGAAGCCGACCTCGATGTGCTGCACCTGGCCGCGCTCGTGGGCGCTGGAGATGAAGTGCTCGCGACGGTCCTCGGTGAACTTCACGGTGCGACCGAGGGCTCGGGCCGCCAGCGGGACCAGCAGCTCCTCGGGCCAGGGGTGGTTGATCTTGACCCCGAAGCCGCCCCCGACGTCGGGCGTGATCACGTCGACCTGACCGAGGTCGAGGCCGAGCTTGACCGCGACGACGGCCCGCACGCCGGTGGAGCTCTGGGTCGAGGTCCACACCTGCATCCGGTTCGTGTCGGGGTCCCAGCGGGCGACGGTCCCGCGGCCCTCCATCGGCGTGCAGGCGCTGCGCTCGACGGTCAGGTCGAGGGCGAGCCGGTGCGGCGCCTGCGCGATCGCCGCCTGCGCGTCGCCGGTGCTCTGCTCCATCCGGGCACCGATGTTGCCGGGGACGTCGTCGTGGACCAGCCGGTCGGCCGCGCGGGCCGCGTCGATCCCGACCACCGGCGGCAGCACGTCGTACGTGACCCGGATGGCGTCGAGGGCGTCCTCGGCGACGTAGCGGTCGTCGGCGACGACGAAGGCGACCGCCTCGCCGGCGTAGTTCACCTCGTCCTTGGCCAGGGCGTACTGGGTGCGGCCGTGGGTCAGCGTCGGGTGCGGGATGAGCAGCGGGAGCGGCTCGGCCATCGGGCCGACCAGGTCGTCATGGGTCCAGACCGCGTGCACGCCCTCGAGGTCGAGCACCGCGTCGACGTCGATGTCGACGATCCGGGCGTGCGCGTGCGGGCTGCGCAGGACGGCCGCGTGCAGGGTCGCCGGATCGACCGCGACGTCGTCGACGTAGCGGCCCTGGCCGCGCAGGAAGCGCTGGTCCTCGACCCGCTGGACGCCCTGGCCCATCAGCTTGGTGGTCATAAGCCGTCCTCGGGGGTCTCGATACGGGTCTCGATACGCTCGCTGCGCTCGCTACTCGACCTCCGAGGATCGCTGGCGCTCGCTACTCGACCAGCGACATTCGTCGCTTGAGCAGCCCCCGCGGGGGGTGCTGCTTCCGTTGGTCGAGTAGCCCGCGAGGAACGAGCGGGCGTATCGAGACCCAGCTCGGCCGCACGCTCCACGGCCTTCACGATGTTCTGGTAGCCCGTGCACCGGCAGAGGTTGCCGGCGACCATCTCGCGGCACTCCTCGTGGGTCGGCGTCGGGTTGTCGCGCAGGCCGGCGGTGATGGTGGTCAGGAAGCCCGGGGTGCAGAAGCCGCACTGCAGGCCGTGGCACTCCGCGAACCCCTGCTGGACGTTGCTGAGGCTGCCGTCGGGCCGGGTGAGGCCCTCGACCGTGGTGACCTCCTGGCCCTGCACGGAGACCGCGAACAGCAGGCAGGCCCGGACCGGCTGACCGTCGAGCAGCACCGTGCAGGCCCCGCAGACGCCGTGCTCGCACCCGACGTGGGTGCCGGTCAGGCCGAGGTCGTGGCGCAGCGCGTCGGACAGCAGGCGGCGGGCCGGGACCCGCAGGTCGTGCGCCGCCCCGTTCACCGTCAGGCGTACGTCGTGCAGCTCCTCGCTCATGCCACCCCCCTGTCCTGGACTGCCGACTCAACCACGCGCTCGGTGAGCACCCGCACCAGCTGGGAGCGGTACGCCGCCGTCGCGTGGATGTCGGCCTGCGGATCCAGCTGCGCCAGCGCCGCCTCGCCGCGCTCCCCCGCCGGCACGCCGGTCAGGTCGACCACGGTCGGCACGTCGCTGACCGAGACGAACCCCGCCCTGATGGTGTCGCCGTCCGCGACCGCGGCCACCCCGCAGAGCGCGTAGTCGCCGTGCCGCCGCGCCACTTCCTCGAAGGCCACCCCGGCGCCGGTGGGCAGCACCGGGAAGTCCGCCGACACCGCGATCTCGTCGGGCGCCACCGACGACTCCAGCGGGCCGAGGAAGAGCTCGGCCGCCGGGATGTCGCGCCGCCCACGGACGGACGCCACCCGCACCGAGCCGCCGAGCAGGGCCAGCACGACCGGCATCTCCGCGGCCGCGTCGGCGTGCACCAGCGAGCCGACCGTGGTGCCGCGGTTGCGGATCGTCGCGTGGGCGACGTGGGACAGGGCGAGCGCGACGAGCGGCTGCGCCCGCCGTACGGCGGGGTCGGCGAGGACGTCGGCGTGCCGGGCCAGCGCCCCGATCCGGACGACGCTCTCGTCGACGACGATCGTGTCGAGCTCGTCCAGCCCGTTGATGTCGACCAGTGCGCTCGGTTGGGCCAGCCGCATCGACAGCAGCGGCACCAGGCTCTGACCGCCGGCCAGCACCTTGGCGTGCGGGTCGGCGGCCAGCGTCGCGAGCGCCTCGTCGAGGGTCGAGGGGCGGTGGTACGCGAACGGGGCGGGCTTCACAGGTTGCGGGTCACCTCGCCCGAGGTCGTGCTCTTGTTGCGGGCCACCAGGTGGTAGAAGACGATCACCACGATCGTGCCGAGCGCGATGCCGGTGAGGGTGAAGTCGTCGGTGATCTCCAGGCTGACGTTGCCGACGCCGATGATGATGCCCGCGGCCAGGCCCACGAGGTTGACCGGGTTCGAGAAGTCGACGCGGTTGTCGACCCAGATCTTGGCGCCGACCAGGCCGATCATCCCGTAGAGGACGACCGTGATGCCGCCGAGGACGCCACCCGGGGTCGCGTTGACGATCGCACCGAACTTCGGGCACAGCCCGAGCAGGATCGCCACCACCGCGGCGGCGTAGTAGGCCGCCGTCGAGTAGACCTTGGTCGCGCTCATCACGCCGATGTTCTCGGCGTACGTCGTGGTCGGGCTGCCGCCGAACAGGCTGGCGAGAGCGGTCGCAGCACCGTCGGCGCCGAGCGCCCGGCCCATGTAGGGGTCGAGGTTGTCGCCCGTCATCTCGGCCACGGCCTTGACGTGGCCGGTGTTCTCGGCAATCAGGGCTATCACGCCCGGCAGCACGAGCAGGATGAAGGTGAGCGAGAAGCTCGGGCCGTGCACGACGTCGACGCCGTCCGCCAGGGTGCCGCTGGGCAGGCCGACCCAGTCGGCTGCCGAGACGCCCGCCCAGGTCACCCGGTCGTGCTCGGTGGCCTCGGTCGCGCCGCCGAGCACCGACGTGATCGGGCCGAACACGCCGTCGAAGATCCAGGAGAGGAGGTAGCCGAAGACCAGGGCGAGCAGCACGGCGATCCGGGAGAGGAAGCCGGGCAGCAGGACGGCCGCGCACACCATGAAGGTGGCGGTCAGCAGGGCCACCCACTGGTCCTGCGGCCAGTAGGTGTTCGCCACGACCGGCGCCAGGTTGAACCCGATCAGCATGACGACCGCACCGGTCACCGCGGGAGGCAGGATCTTGTGGATCAGGCCGGCACCGGCGAAGTGGACCAGCACGCCCACCGCCAGGAGCACCAGCCCCGCGACCAGGATCGCGCCCGTGACGTCGGAGGAGTCGCCCTCCTGGCCACGGATCGCCACGACGCCGCCCACGAACGAGGCGCTGGTGCCGAGGTAGCTCGGCACCCGGTTGCTGCACACCAGCAGGAACAGGATCGTGCAGATGCCGGAGAACATGATGGCCAGGTTGGGGTCGAGCCCCATGATCAGCGGGAAGACGAACGTCGCCCCGAACATCGCCACGACGTGCTGGGCGCCCAGGCCCACCGTCTTGCCCCAGCTCAATCGCTGGTGCGGCGCGACGGCCACCCCTGGAGCCGGATCGACCTTCTCCCACGAGAACAACGACATGCCGCACCCTCCCTCGCCGGCGGCCACTCGGCCGCGGAGAACCCACAACGTAGTGAGCCCCATGACACACCCTCGACGGCGACTCGTGCCGAAGGAACACCGGATCCCCTGGCACCAGTTGTGAGAAGTCGCCAGCCGACACGCCCCCGCAACCCGTCCGCAACGCCGAGCCAGCAGCAATCGTGGGGCCGGTCAGCACCCACAGGGGGTTGACGGGCCCCCACGGGTGGGGTACCCGCGCGGCGGGCGCCAGGGGAGCGGGGGCG
>NZ_JBBBBJ010000001.1:661582-884907 GCF_037120545.1 Nocardioides sp. CCNWLW216 | reverse complement strand
CAACCCCCCCCCCCCCCCCCCCCCCCCCCCCCCCCCCCCCCCCCCCCCCACCCCGACCGCCGCCGCCCCCACCACCCCCCCCCCCCCCCCCCCCCCCCCCACCACTGGTGCTGACTCGGCGAGGAGGGCCCTAGGTCAGGTGGCGATCTCCAGGACCCGGAGGGCGACGGCGACGTCGAGGCGCAGGTGCGGGTCGGAGGACAGCGGGCCGAGGAGCCGCTCCAGCTTCGCGACCCGGTAGCGCATCGTGTTGTAGTGGAAGAACTGGACCCGGGCGGCCTCGGCCACGTTGAAGTTGGTGTCGAGCAGCACCTGGAGGGTCTCGCGCAGATCGGCGGCCTCCGTCGTGGAGGTCGCCAGCGGGCCGAGCACGTCACGGGTGAAGGCCTGGAGCTCGCGGTCGTCGGTGATCAGCGCGATCAGCCGGTGCAGGCCCAGCTGGTCGAAGAACGTCGTCGAGCCGCCGCCGTGCACCCGGCGGCCGACCTCGACCGCCCGGCGGGCCTGGGCGTAGGCGCCCGGCACTTCCTCCAGGTCGACGGCCACCCGGCTGACCCCGACGGAGAACGGCCGGCGGCCCCCACCCTTGTCACCGGCGACCCCCGTCACCATCCGTCGTACGACGGCCTCGCCCGCCACCGTCTCGTCGGCACCGGTCGGGACCGGGAGCAGGCTGACCACCTCGGAGGAGAAGTCGACGCAGGGGATGCCGGCGTCGACGCCCCGGCCGACCTGGCGCCACGCGGCCGCGAACCGCTCCTGCCACTGCCGCCGGACCGCCCGCGCGACCGGGGCGTCGTCCGGGCCGGGCGGGTCGATCTCGGCCGCCACCACGACGACCGGCCGGCGCAGGTCCCAGCCGAAGGTGTCGGCGTGCTCGGCGACGTACTCCTCGCCGCCCGCGCGCCGGAGGAACACGTCGCGCAGGAAGTCGCCCTGGTACTTGTTCTCGACCGCCGACACCGCCTGCTCACGGGTGATGACCAGCGCGGCGATCGCGGCCGCCCGCTCGAGCGCGTGCACGTCGTCGGAGGAGATGGGTGCGCCCGGTCGTACGCACACCAGGCGGGCCAGGTCGGTGCCGGCCGCCGCGACTCGCAGGGTGCGCACCTCGCCGTCCCCGACGACGACCCCGTGGCCGCCGATCCGCTCCACCCGGACCCGCCCCGAAGGATCGACCAGGTCGTGCGCGGCCAGCTGGGCCCGTTGCTCGTCGACCAGCGCGCCCGCACGCTCGCGACCGTCGGTCGAGGTCACCAGGATGCCGACGTCGAGGACCCGCGCGACCTCGGCGGCGATCCCGCGGAGGTCGCCTCCCTCGAGGGCGATCTGGGTCAGCCCCGTGTGGAGCGCGTCGACCCGGGCTAGCGCCTCGGCGGCGCCGTCGTCTCCGTTGCCTATCAACATGTGCACCCTTCCGCTCGACGCGTTGGCACATCCTCACATGGGGCCACCCTAGAGCGACCCGCTAGCGTCGTCCGGGTGAGGCCCCTTCCGGTCAGTGCCCCGCCACGTGTCCACGAGCGCCTCCGCGCCGCGCCCGACGGCCCGGTCCCGGTGCTCCACCGCGGCCCGCACGCCGTCTACGTCGACCTGCACGGCTGGTGCACCGGCGTCGTCGACGCCCGCGCCGCCCTGGTGCCCTGCGCGATGCGCGCCGCGACCGGGGCGCTCGCCGACCTGCCCGCCCGCTCGGCGGAGGTCCGCGACGGGGTGCTCCACCTCGACGACCGGCCGCTGGCCGTGGGGCGCTTCGCGCGGGTCACCGTCCCGCGGATCGCGCTCGACACTGATCGGCCCGCCCCGCTCGGCACCGCCGAGGTCCGCACACTGGTCGGGGCCGGCGACGGCCTCACGCCGTACGGCGACGACCAGCTCTGCGGCTGGCTCGCCGTGCACCGCGCGGCCGGGGTCCCGACCCCGGAGGTCGATGCGGCTGTGCGGGCGATGGCCTACCGCACCACCCTGCTCTCCGCGACCCTCCTCGACTGCGCCCTGCACGGCGAGGTGCTGCCCGAGTTCGGCGACTGGCTCCAGGTCGTCGGCACCCCCGCCGAGCGCGGACGGGCCGCCGCCCTGGCGGCGATCGGCCACACCTCCGGTCGGGGGCTGCTGACCGGCGGCCGCCGCGCCCTCGCCGGCCTCGGCCGCCGCTCGGGGACGGCCGCATGAGCAGCACGTACGTCGAGCTGCGCCCCGGCGCCTACGCCGACTCGGTCGCCCTGCTCCAGGTCAGCCGCAGCGTCCAGCAGGTCGACGGCGTGCTCGCCGCCCAGGTCGCGATGGCCACCGCGCTCAACCTCGAGGTCCTCGCCGAGATGGGCTTCGACGTCCCGTCCGAGGCGACCACGAACGACCTGGTGGTCGCGGTCCGGGTCGAGGACGAGACGGTCCTCGAGCGGGCCCTGGCCGCGGTCGCCGAGGCACTGGCCGAGACCCGCCGTCGTACCACCGGCGGCGACGCCGGCCTCGCCCCCCACCGCACCACCGCGACCGCGCTGCGCGAGCAACCCGGTGGCCTGGTCCTGGTCTCGGTCGCCGGCCAGCACGCGCTGGTCGAGGCCATGGACGCCCTCGACGCGGGCAGCGACGTCATGGTCTTCAGCGACAACGTCCCGCTCGACCACGAGATCGCCCTCAAGCGGGCCGCCGCCGAGCGCGGGCTGCTGGTCATGGGACCCGACTGCGGCACCGCGGTCGTCGACGGCGTCGGGCTCGGCTTCGCCAACGTCGTCCGTCCCGGCCCGGTGGGCCTGGTCGCCGCGTCCGGCACCGGCTGCCAGCAGCTGCTCGCCCTCCTCGACCATGCGGGGGTCGGGGTCTCCTCCGCGCTCGGCGTCGGGGGCCGCGACCTCTCCTCCGAGGTCCGTGGCCTGGCCACCCGGGAGGCGATGCGCCGCCTCGACCGCGACCCGTCCGTCGAACTGATCGTGCTCGTCTCCAAGCCCCCGGCCGACGACGTCGCCGCCGAGATCGAGGAGTACGCCGCCACCCTCGCCACCCCGGTCGAGCACGCGCTGCTCGGTCCCGGCCGCCCCGACCTGACCGCCGCCGCCGAGGCGGTGCTGCGGCGGCTCGGCCACGCCGTACCCGCCTGGCCGGTGACGGGCGCGGCCGGCCCGGCCGACGGCGTGATCCGGGGCCTGTTCGTCGGCGGCACCCTCGCCTCCGAGGCCCGGCTGATCGCCGGCACCGACGCCGGCCACACGTTCGTCGACTTCGGCGACGACGAGTACACCGCCGGCCGCGCGCACCCGATGATCGACCCGACGCTGCGCCTGGAGCACCTCGCGCGGGCGGCCGCCGACCCGGCCACGGGCGTCCTCCTGCTCGACGTCGTGCTCGGCCACGGCGCCGAGCCCGACCCCGCCGCACTCCTCGCCCCGGCGCTCACCGGCCTCGGGAAGCCGGTCGTGATCGCGGTCGTCGGCACCACGGGCGACCCCCAGGGCCTGGACCGCCAGGTCCGGGCGCTCGCCGACACCGGGGCCGAGGTCCACCTGTCCAACGCCGGCGCCACCCGGCGCGCGCTCGAGCTCGTCGGAGGACCCCTGTGACCACGATCGTCAACGTCGGGGCCGACCTGTTCGCCGACGCCGTGGCGGGGCAGGCCGTCGACGTCGAGCGGGTCGACTGGCGGCCCCCGATGCCCGGCACCGAGGCCGACCTGGCCATCGTCGCCGCCGATCCCCGCCGCCAGGACGCCAATCGTCGGGCGCTCGAGGCGGTGCTCGGCGTGACCGCCCGGCTGGTCGACGTCGCCCCGGCGGGCGAGGTGCTCGGCCTGCAGCGCGGCGAGTTCCTGCACGCCGGTCCGCCGATCGACTGGGCCCGCGCGTCCGGTCCGCTGCGCGGCGGGCTGATGGCCGGCGCGGCGCTCGAGGGGCTGGTCGACGACCCCGAGGACGCCGTCGCGCTCTTCGAGGCCGGCAGCTCGGTCAGCCTCGAGCCGTGCCACCACCGGGCCACCGTCGGGCCGATGGCCGGCGTGGTGACGCCGAGCATGTGGATGTTCGTGCTGGAGGACCCGGCCACCGGTCGTCGTACGCACTGCTCGCTGAACGAGGGCCTCGGCAAGGTGCTCCGGTACGGCGCCTACTCCCCCGAGGTCCTGACCCGGCTGCGCTGGATGGGCGACGTGCTCGGTCCGCTGCTGCAGGCCGCCGTCCGGGCGACCGAGCCGGTCGACGTGACCGGCATCCTCACCCAGATGCTGCAGATGGGCGACGAGGCCCACAACCGCAACCGCGCCGGCACCCTGATGCTGCTGCGCGACCTCGCGCCGGCCATGGTCCGCAGCGGCCTGGACGCCGCCGACGTGGCGGAGGGGATGCGCTTCGTCGGCGCCAACGACCACTTCTTCCTCAACCTGGCCATGCCCGCCTGCAAGCTGGCCCTCGACGCCGCCCGCGGGATCGAGGGCTCGACGATGGTCGTCGCCATGGCCCGCAACGGCACCGACTTCGGCATCCAGGTCGCCGGCACCGGCGACGAGTGGTTCACCGGCCCGGCCCAGGTGGCCGACGGCCTCTACCTCGGCGACTACGGCCCCGACGACGCCAATCCCGACATCGGCGACTCGGCCATCACCGAGACTGCTGGCATCGGCGGCTTCGCCATGGCGACCGCGCCCGCGATCGTGCGGCTCGTCGGTGGCACCGTGCCCGACGCGCTCGCGACCACCCGTCGGATGCACGAGATCACCCTCGGTGAGAACCCGCGCTGGTCGGTCCCGGTCCTCGACTTCCAGGGCACCCCGACCGGCATCGACGTGACCCGGGTCTGCCGCACCGGGATCCTGCCGCAGATCAACACCGGCATGGCCGGGCGGGTCGCCGGCACCGGCCAGGTCGGCGCCGGGCTCGTCACGCCGCCGGCCGAGATCTTCCCGCAGGCGCTGGCCCGGTTGGCCGAGCTGGCTCGGACTACGTCTTCGTCCTGAACGCCGCGACGATCCCGAAGACCGCACCGGCCGCGGCGCCGATCCCGACGCCGAAGCCCAGGCTGGTCGGGATGTCGTCGATCATGAAGCCGTAGACGATCCCGCCGACGAGGCCGACCAGCACACAGGTCCCGATCGCGGTGAACACGTTCGTGAAGAGGGTGATCATGGGCCCCGAGTACCCGCACCCACCCCCGTCGAGTACGTCGCCGCCGACCGCGACCCCTACCGAGCGACGGCCCGGCGCATGGCCGGCATCGCGGGGCGCTCGACGATACGTCCGTTGCCCCGCTGCCGGGTCGGCGCGTCGTCGCCGATTCCGCCCTCCGGGGTCGTCGTGAAGTACCACTCGTTGCTGGTCGCGCCCCACATGTTGAAGCCGAGGCAGCTCGTGGAGTGCAGGCAGGCGCCGATCAACGTGGCGTAGACCGCGGCCTGGGTCCGGGCATCGCCGTTCTGCGCCACCGAGGCCTCCGAGACGCGCACCTGGACGCCGAGGTCGGCGAACTCCTGGAAGATCCCCGGGAGGCTCCCGCCCAGGATCGCCTCCATCACCTCGTCGTCGTCCAAGGTGTCCTCGTCGAAGTGAGCCTGCAGGCCGACATAGTCGACGGTGCCCCGCGGCAGTCGCCTCAGCAGATCGATCACCGCCTGGCGCCGGACGCGATCCGTCTCGATGGACCAGTCGTTCAGGCCGAACTCGCCGTCGCGATGGGCGGCCCGGGCGGCCTTGAACGCCTCCTCGATGTAGCTCTCACCGATCGCCCGGTACCAGATGGTGTCCTGGTTGAGGCGACCCCAGTGATCGGGATCGAAGGGCTCGTTCACCACGTCCCAACGCTTGATCAGGCCATGACCGTGTCGACCGTCGTAGCGTCGTACGACCGTGGTGATGTGCGCCCGCATGATCGCGAGGGCCTCGTCCCTGCTGGCTCTTCTCAGGGTCCGGTGGAGCCACCGGGGGTAGGCCTCACCGAAGATCAGGGCGTGCCCCTGCACCTCGAGGTCATGCCGCTCGGCGAACGCGACGAGCGCGTCGAGCTCACCGAACTGGAACGCGCCCCGACGAGGTTGGAGCGCCTGGAACTTGGCCAGCGTCTCGGTCTGGATCTCGTTGAAGTTGCGCAGGACGTACCTCGTGTACGCGGGGTTGGCGAGCAGCTGCGCCAGGTCCACCGCCGTCCCGATCTGCTTGTCGCCGCGGCCACGGGCGGCGGCCAGCGAGGCCAGGCCGGTGCGGCTCGGCGTCACCCGGGCGAACGGGTCTCTTGCCAGGTCGGTGATCCGCAGCCTGGTGCGCCCGAGAGGATGGACGTCCAACGCGCTGACGACGAACCTCCTCGCGGCGCTCATGCCGAACCAGACCTGGTCCTCGAACACCTCGCGTCGCACCGGGAACCTCTGGCCGTCGACCGCGACCGTCAGCCGGCGGTCGAGCTGCCGCAGCGTGATCTGCGCCTGGCTCGTCCTCGGGCCTTCGAGCCTCATCCTCAGGCGGCGGGGCCGGCGATCCTCGCCGTTCCAGATCCTCAACGTGGCCACCGACCTCGTGAGGGACACGTCGATGCCGGCCTGGTGTTCGACGCGCTCGTCGAAGCGCCGGTTCGGCCCGCTCAGGAACGAGATGGTCGCGGCGCCGCGGATGCGCTGGAGTCGAGCAGTGATGCCGACATCGTTCTTCCGGGTCAGGACGACGTGCGGACCGGCCAACGCCACGGGCGGGTTCGGCTGATAGGTCGGCTGGCGCGTCTTCTGGTCCTCAGGAGACGTGCGGAGCGTCGCGAGGCCGGTGCGAGCGACGTGGAGCTTGCCGTTCCGGGCCGAGACGCCCGGCACGTAGCGCCAGTCGCTCGCTCGGAGCACACTCTGCCCGCGTCTCTCCGCGGCCGGGTGGGACACCGCCGCCGGCGTGACCTCCGGTAGCTCCGCCGCCTGCGTGGTGCGGTCGATCCTGACGCCGGACCAGCCCGCCAGGATCACCGCGCACACCCCCGCGGCCAGGGCCCTGCTCAGCACGGACGACGACCGAGGCTCGACGGCACGGTCGTCGCCGCCCTCCCGGGCGCGGGACTCAGGGCGGTGCGCGCTGTCGATGGCGTCGGGATCACGTGACGAAGAACGGTCAGAGCTCGATCGACCTGAGCGGAGCATCACGACATCCTGACGACAGACGTGGGACGGGGCGGACAGCTCGATGATGCAGCACCCGGCTCGCCGCGTCCCCCGGGGCCCGGGGCCCGGGGCCCGGGATGAGCATGCGTACTCAGGGCGACTGAAGTACGACGCCGCTCCCCGGCGCCCGCGCGCTGCGGCTGGATGGACGCATGCGCTTCTACGACCCCACGCGGTGCCCCGACTGCGGGGCCGGGCTCCCGGCTCCTCCGGCCCACGCCGACGCCTGCCCCTCCTGCGACCTCCGCCTGAGCGGCCAGACCGCGGTCCAGCTGCAGAGCGCACTGCGGTACGCCGACCAGCTGCTCGCCCAGCTCCGTCGGCCCGCACCGGCGGCGGCGGCGCCGTACCCCGCTCCGGCGGTGGCGGCCCCGGTCTCCCGCGGCCCGCGCGTCAGCTCGGTGCCGGCGGTGCTGCTCGGCCTGGGCGCGCTGTGCCTGCTGGTCGCGGCGATGGTCTTCCTGGCGGTGGCCTGGTCCTGGCTCGGCGTCGGCGGTCGTACGGCGGTCCTGGTCGGCCTGACCGCGGGCAGCGGCGCGGCCGGGCTGCTGCTCGGCGGGCGCGGCCTGCGGGTCGCCGCCGAGACGCTGAGCGTGGTCGCGCTCGGCCTGGTCCTGCTCGACGTCGCGGGCGCGGGTCGGGCCGGCTGGCTCGGCACCCAAGCGGGCAGCGTCCCGCCCGAGGCGTACGGCGTCGCGCTGGCCGTGGCCGGTCTGCTCCTGCTGGCCCACCCGCTGCGCCTCGTCGCCCCGCAGCTGGCTGTCGGGGCCGGGCTCGGCACTGTCGTGGCGGCCCAGGCGGCCGACGGCGACCAGGTCCGGCTGGTCCTGCTGGCCGGCGTCCTCTCGTACGCCGCGCTGGCCTGGCTCGGCCGCCTGCTCGCGGCCCGCGCCCTGCCGTGGGTCGCGCTGGCCGGCGGCGCGCTGTGCTGGAGCGCGCTGCTCGTCACCGGGTTGCTGGTCGCCGCCGACGACCCCTCCCTGCGCGGCCTCTGGCTCGGCGGCGGCGCGGTGACGCCGCTGGCCGCCGCCGCCCTGCTGGCCCTGCCGGTGGCGTTCCTGCCGACCCTCCGCCCCCTCCTGCTCGGCTGCCTCGCGCTCGCCGCGACGGTGCTGACCGGCGTGCTGCTGCTGCCCGCCGTCGACGAGTCCGCGACGGTGCAGCTGCTCGCCGCCGCGGCGGCGTCGCTCGGCTGGTCCGCCGCGGCCGTGGCGCTCCCCCGCCGGTGGCGCGAGCCGGTGCTGCCGCCCGCCGTGCTGCTGGCCCTGCCGCTGGCCGGCGCGGTGCTGACCCTGGCCGGTGAGGCCGCGGTCCGCGCGACGACGCTGGGCGCCCCGTTCACGCAGGACGCCCAGGTCCGGCTCGCGCCGTCCGTGGGCGACCCGCACCCCGTCGTCCTGCTGGCCGCCGCCGTCGCGCTGCTCGCGGCCGGTCTCGCCGGCCTGCCGGCCGCCGAGCGGCCGCGGCTGCTCCGCTGGGCCGCCGTGCCGCTGGCGCTGGTGGTGCTCGCGACCGTCGCCCTGACCGCCGTCCCGCTCGCGCTGGTCGTCCTGGTCCTCGCCGTCCTCGGCCTGATCGCCCTGCCGGTGCGCAGGCCCGGACCCGCCGCCGTCGGCCTCGGACTGCTCGTGGCCGCCGTGCTCGTCGCGCTGCCCAGCGCGGCCCTGACCACCGGGGCCGCGATCTCGCTGGCCGCGGGCGCGGGCCTGCTCGCGCTCCGGGCCGACGCCACGAGCCGGGTCCTCGGCGGGGCCGGCCTCCCGCCCGCGGTCGCCACCGTCATCTGGGCCGGCGGCGAGGTCGCGGGACTCGACCCGACGTACCGCTCCCTGCTGGTGCTGGTCGTGGTCGCCGCGTTCGCCGTCCCGCGTCCGCGGCCGGAGTTGGAGGTCGCCGCCCTGCTCGCCGCGCTCGCGGCAGCGGCCGGCGGGATCCACACCAGCACCGAGCTCGCGGTCCACCTGACCCTCGCGGGCGGACTGGTCACCACCAGCGCGCTGCTGCACCGCGACCGCCGGCTGCTGGCCTGGCCGGGCGGCGTGCTGCTCGCCGCCGCCACCTGGGTCCGGCTCGCCGAGATCGGGGTGGTCGCCCCCGAGGCCTACACGCTCCCGAGCGCGCTCGCCCTGGTCGCGGTCGGCCTGCACCGGCTGCTGCGTCACCCGGACTCCGACACCAGCACCGCGCTGCTGCCCGGTCTGGGCCTGGCGACCGTCCCGACGCTCGCCTGGGTGCTGGCCGACCCGATCGGCCCGCGGGCGGTGCTGCTCGGGGCCGGGTGCCTGGCCCTGGTGCTGCTCGGCGCCCGGCTGCGCTGGAGCGCGCCGCTGATGGTCGGCGCGGTCGTCGGCTCCGTGGTCGTCCTGCGGGAGGCGGCGCCGTACCTCGCCGAGACCCCGCAGTGGGTCCTCATCGGCACCGCCGGCGCGCTGCTCACCGTGGTCGGCGTGACCTGGGAGCGCCGGGTCGTCGAGCTCCGCCGGGCCGGGACGTACGTCGGCCGCCTGCGCTGAGAACGGTCAGGCCTCCGGCGGCAGCCAGAAGGCGGCCTTGATGTCGACGCTGCCGGAGGGCCGCAGCGGGGTGCCCTCCTCCAGGTAGGTCTGCCGGGCCTCGTCGGAGTGGCTGGGCGGCAGCGAGCCGTCGGCGCGGACCACCCGCCACCACGGGACCCCACCGCCGTGGGTGGCCATCACGTTGCCGACGCGACGCGGACCGAAGCGGCCGATCGCGTCCGCGATGGCCCCGTACGTCGTGACCCGCCCGCGCGGGACCTGCTCGACGACCGCCAGCACCGCCTCGACGTACTCCTCCGGATGACGCACGCCCCCGACCGTAACGGCCGGGGGCGTGCGCGGAGGGAGCGGTCCGTCAGAGGATCGGCGAGAAGGGCTCGGTGCCGTTGACCAGCTGGAGCCCGGAGATGCCGGAGTGCTGCTGGGCGAAGGCCAGCTCCTTGGCGAGGTCGCCGATGTTGTTCGACAGCGGCAGCGGGGCCAGGCCCAGGGTCGACAGGGTGCCGATCGCCTTGCCGTCGGCGCTCACGAAGGCCGAGCCCGAGTCACCGGGGATGCCCGGGGTCACGGTGTAGAGCGGGTGCGACCAGCCACCGTCGGCCGCCGCGTCGCCCAGGCTGATGCCGGTCTTCGGGGACAGCACGGTCAGCCCGCCGCGCAGGCTGGAGTTGCCGTAGGAGTAGACGCGGTCCCCGGCGGCGGTGCCGTCGGCGTCGATGCCGGTCGGGCCGCCCCAGAACGGGATCGACGGGTTCACCTTGGCGACGTCCGCGGCGTCGACCTTGACCAGCGCGAAGTCGTTGTAGGCGCAGGTGTTGGGGTCGGTGGTGCCGAGCTGCTTCTCGGTGAGCCAGGAGGAGTAGGCCAGGGTGCCGGCACCGAGCTGGGTGCCCTCGCTGACCAGGCTGCCGCCCTCGTTGAAGGTGACCCGGGTGCCCAGCGGCAGCGACGCGGCCTGGCAGCCGTCGGTGTCGGTGGCCTCACCGAGGCCGGCGCAGTGCGCGGCGTACCCGACGTAGACCGCGCCCGCGCCGTCGGTGAACACGAAGTTGCCGGTGCACTGGGCACCCTCGGTGTACATCTGCACGCCGGGCGTGATCGTGGCCGAGTCGGCCGGGGCCCAGGCCGCAGCGGCGTCGGCGGTGGCGGGTGTGGCGGTGGCCAGCGCCGTCCCGAGAACGGCGCTGGCCGCCACGGCGACGGCACCGGAGATCCGGCGGGTGGTGAGCTTCAGCAAGGGGTCCTCCTGAGACAGCCGGCGACGTCGCCGGTCGGATCGGATACACCCCTGTAACGCCGACTACCCGTCCGGGTTACGGACGGGTAGTCATTCCGGGCCAGGCCCGGGTGGTCATTCCAGGTGGGTCAGTACGACGGCTGCGAGGGGTCGATCTGGTTGACCCAGGCGACCACGCCACCGCCGACGTGCACGGCGTCGGCGTAGCCGGCACCCTTCACGATCGCCAGCGTCTCGGCGGAGCGGACGCCCGACTTGCAGTGCATGACGACCTGCTTGTCGCTCGGCAGCTTCTCCAGCGCGGAGCCGTTGAGGAAGTCGCCCTTCGGGATCAGCACCGACCCGGGGATCCGGTTGATCTCGAACTCGTTGGGCTCGCGCACGTCGACGAGGACGAAGTCGCGGGTGCCCTCCTCACGCTCCTTGAGCATGTGCTCCAGCGTCGTGACCGAGATCGTCGAGCCCGCGGCGGCGTCGGCCGCCTCGTCGGAGATCGCGCCGCAGAAGGCGTCGTAGTCGATCAGGCCGGTGACGGTGGGGTTCTCGCCGCACAGCGCGCAGTTGGGGTCCTTGCGGACCTTCAGCTTGCGCCACTCCAGCTCGAGGGCGTCGTAGATGACCAGCTTGCCGATGGCCGGGTCGCCGATGCCGGTGAGGACCTTGATGGCCTCGTTGACCTGGATCGAGCCGATCGCGGCGCACAGGACGCCGAGCACGCCACCCTCGGCGCAGCTCGGGACCATGCCCGGCGGCGGCGGCTCGGGGTAGAGGCAGCGGTAGCAGGGCGCGTCGTCCGCCATCGTCGGGGCGAAGACCGAGGCCTGGCCGTCGAAGCGGTAGATCGAGCCCCAGACGTAGGGGATGCCGAGGAAGTACGCCGCGTCGTTGACCATGTAGCGGGTCGCGAAGTTGTCGGTGCCGTCGACGATCAGGTCGTAGCCCTTGAAGATCTCCATGACGTTGTCGTTGTCGAGGCGGACCTCGTGCACGATCACGTCGACGTAGGGGTTCGTCTCGGCGATCGACTCCTTGGCCGACTGCGCCTTGGACTTCCCGATGTCGGACTGCCCGTGGATGATCTGGCGCTGCAGGTTGGACTCGTCGACCTCGTCGAACTCGGCGATGCCGAGCGTGTGCACGCCGGCAGCGGCCAGGTAGAGCAGCGCCGGGCTGCCGAGGCCGCCGGCGCCGATCACGAGGACCTTGGCGTTCTTCAGGCGCTTCTGCCCGCTCATCCCGACGTCGGGGATGATCAGGTGGCGGCTGTAGCGACGCACCTCGTCGATGGTCAGCTCGTCCGCGGGCTCCACCAGGGGCGGGAAGGACACGACTCTCTCCTCGTTGCTAGGTCGTCAACGCTCGGGCAACACCGCGCGTCCCGTCCATGTTCCCCGCGACGCCACGCCCCGTCGTACCGCGTCCCGTCATCCGGACCGCGGCTACGGACGGGTAGGGTTCTGGACGGTTGACCGCTTGGAGGAGCAACAGTGAGCGCAGGGCAGTACGACGTCGAGGGGGCCCGCCCCCGGGGTGGCCGCATGCCGCGGCGCGAGCGGCGCGCCCAGCTGCTCGAGTCGGCGCTCGGCGTCTTCGTCGCGCAGGGCTACCACGCCGCCGCGATGGACGACATCGCCGAGCGGGCCGGAGTGTCCAAGCCGGTGCTCTACCAGCACTTCCCCGGCAAGCTCGACCTCTACCTCGCGCTGCTCGACGTCTCCTGCGACGCGATCATCGACAACTGCCGCCGCGCGCTGGAGTCCACCCAGGACAACAAGCAGCGGGTGGCCGCGACGATCGACGTCTTCTACGAGTACGTCGCCCAGGACACCGGCGCGTTCCGGCTGGTCTTCGAGTCCGACCTGACCAACGAGCCCGCCGTGCGCTCCCACGTCGACCGGGTCACCGCCGAGTGCGCGACCCTGATCGCCGAGGTCATCCACGACGACACCGGCCTGCCCGACGAGGCCTCGCGCCTGCTGGCCGTGTCGCTGGTGGGAATGGCACAGGTCTCGGCCCGGTTCTGGCTCACCGAGGCCGGTGGCATCGCCCAGAACGACGCCGCGGCCCTGGTCGCCGGGTTGGCCTGGCGCGGGATCCGCGGCTACCCCAAGACCGACGAGCACTGACGCAAGCCCGACATCAACTACCTGAAGGAGCACCACGTGGAGGTCAAGATCGGCGTGCAGCACTCGCCGCGCGAGCTGGTGGTCGACACCGACGAGACGGCCGAGAACGTCGAGAAGCTGCTCGCGGACGCCGTGGCGGCCGGAGGCGTCCTCGCCCTGACCGACACCAAGGGCCGCAAGATCATCGTCCCCGCTGCCGGGATCTCGTACGTCGAGGTCGGCGGCGGCGTCGCCGGCCAGGTCGGCTTCCGCAGCTAGCCCGTCCCGACCCGACCGCCCGGAACGACCCGACCGATGATCGTCAGCGACCTGCTGTGGGCCCTGGTGGGCGGCGCGGTCGTCGGCATCCTCGGCAAGTGGCTGGCTCCGCGCGGTCGGGACGAGGTGCCCCTGTGGGTCACCGTCCTGTGCGGGGTCGGCGGGGTGCTGATCGGCAACGCCGTCTACACCAGCATCTGGTCGCCCACGACCCCCGGGTTCGACTGGTGGCGCCACCTCTGGCAGGTCGGCGTCGCCGCCGCCCTGGTCACCCTCGCCGCCGCAGCCGCCGCCCGCCCGCGCCCCTGACCCGTCACTGGATGTCCGCTTCTCGCGGCGTGTCGGTCCGGGATCGACGGGTCAGCTGGCGAGGCCGAGCTCGGCCATCCGCTCGGTGTGCCGGTCGGTGAGGCGGGTGAACATCCGGCCGATCGCGGCCAGGTCGAGGCCCGGGCGGTCGACGCCGCCGGCCAGCAGCGCCGAGAGCGCGTCGCGGTCGGCCGCGACCCGCTGCGCCTGGATCAGCGCCTCCCCCATCAGCCGGCGCCCCCACAGGGCCAGCCGGCCGCCGAGGCGGTGGTCGGCGGCGATGGCGGCCCGCACCTTCTCGACGGCGAAGGCCGCGTGACCGGTGTCCTCCATCGAGGCCACGACCAGGTCGCGGGTGCCGGTGTCGAGGTACGCCGCGATCTCGCGGTAGAAGTCGTCGGCGAGGCCGTCCCCGACGTACGCCTTGACGAGTCCTTCGTACCAGTCCGAGGGCGCGGTGTGCTCGTGGAAGAGGTCGATGGCCTGGCTGAACGGCTGCATCGCCGCGAACGGGTCGGCCCCGAGCTCGGTGAGCCGCTGGTGGATCGAGGCCACCTTCGAGAACTCCTTGCTGGCCATCGTCGCGATGGCCACCTTGTCCTCGAGGGTGGGCGCGAGCTTGGCGTCCTCGGCGAGTCGCTCGAACGCCGAGATCTCGCCGTAGGCGATCACGCCGAGCAGATCGACGACCGCCTCGCGGTAGACCGGGTCCTGGAACGCCAGAGGGGTCTCGTCCGCTGTCGATGGGGCCACGGGCGCACCCTACGATAGAATGGGCGCCGAGAGGGCGCGCCCGCCCCGATGGCGAGCCGCCCGGTATGTGCGCGGCAGACCGCTCCTGAGTCCGCCGCTTCCGACAATCATTCGGTTGATCCCGGCTGACTCACGAAAGCGACAAGATCCTGACCACGTTCCGAGAGCTCGGGGTGCTTCCCGAGATTTGCGACGCGCTCGAGCGCGCCGGCATCACCACCCCCTTCGCCATCCAGGAGATGACCCTCTCCGTCGCGCTGATGGGCACCGACCTGATCGGGCAGGCCCGCACCGGCACCGGCAAGACCCTCGCGTTCGGCATCCCGGTGCTGCAGCGCAGCGTCTCGCCGACCGACCCGGCGTACGCCGACCTGCCCCAGGGCAAGCCGCAGGCCCTCATCGTCGCGCCGACCCGTGAGCTCGCGCTCCAGGTCTCCAGCGACATGTCGGTGGCCAGCAAGGACACCGGCCTCCGGGTCCTGACCGTCTACGGCGGCGTCGGCTACGACACGCAGCTGGAGGCCCTCGAGTCCGGCGTCGACATCGTCGTCGGCACGCCCGGTCGGCTGATCGACCTGGCCAACCGCCGGGCCCTCGACCTGTCCCACGTGCACGCGCTGGTCCTCGACGAGGCCGACGAGATGCTCGACCTGGGCTTCCTGCCCGACGTCGAGCGGCTGCTGCGGATGACGCCCGAGACCCGCCAGACCATGCTGTTCTCGGCCACCATGCCGTCGGCGATCGTGTCGCTGGCCCGCATGCACATGCGGCACCCGATGAACATCCGCGCCGAGTCGTCGTACGAGAACGCGACGGTGCCGGCGACCGCGCAGTTCATCTACCAGGCCCACGACCTCGACAAGCCCGAAATCATCGGCCGGATCCTGCAGGCCGAGGACGTCGAGAAGATCATCGTCTTCACCCGCACCAAGCGGCAGGCCCAGCGGGTCGCCGACGACCTGACCGAGCGCGGCTTCAAGGCCAGCCCGCTGCACGGCGACATGGCGCAGGTGGCGCGCGAGAAGGCGCTGACCAAGTTCCGCGAGGACAAGATCCAGGTCCTGGTCGCCACCGACGTCGCCGCCCGCGGCATCGACGTCCGGGGCGTCTCCCACGTCATCAACTACACCTGCCCCGAGGACGACAAGACCTACGTCCACCGGATCGGCCGCACCGGCCGCGCGGGGGCCTCCGGCATCGCGATCACCTTCGTCGACTGGGCCGACCTGCACCGCTGGAAGATGATCAACAAGGCGCTCGACCTGCCGTTCGACGAGCCGGTCGAGACCTACTCCACCTCCGAGCACCTCTTCCACGACCAGGGCATCGCCCCCGGCACCAAGGGCCGCGTCGTCGACCCTGCCCCCGTCGAGCGCAAGCCGCGCGAGGACCGCGAGCGCCGCGACGGCGACCGCCCCGCGCGCGCCCGCAGCAACCGCAGCCGCACCCGCACCCGCAGCGGCGAGACCGTCGCCGAGAGCTCGGCCCCCGCGGCCGAGGGTGCCCCGGCCGAGGGCGGTGAGCGTCCCGCCGGCGCCAGCCGCAACCGCCGTCGCCGTCGGCGCGGCGGCTCGGGTGGGCAGGGCGGCTCCGGCGAGGGCCAGGCGAGCACCGCCCCGGCCGACGCCTGAGCGTCCCCGATCGATCGACCCGGAGCCCCCGGCGTACCTGGTACGCCGGGGGCTCCGGCGCGTTCCGGGCCTACGCGGTGACGACGACGGTGGTGCCGAGCGGGGCGAAGTCCCACAGGGCGATCGCGTCGGAGCGCTTCTGGCGGATGCAGCCGTGCGACTGCGGGGTGCCGAGCTGGGCCAGGGTCTGCACCCGCTTGCCCTCGTCGACCGGGATGTCGTGGAACCCGATGGCCGCGCCGGTGTCGCCGCGGGTGAAGCGCACGAAGTACTTCATCGTCCCGGAGTCGTCGATGCCGACGGCGTCCTCGGAGCGCGAGTAGACGTCGTACGTGCCGGGGTCGAGGTTGTCGGTGAGGCTCCCCGACGCCAGATAGGTACGGCGGACCTGCTCGTCGTCCTCGATCAGCCACACCCGCTGGCGGCTCTCGCTGAACACGATCCGGCGTCCGCTGCCCGAGTCGGCCGGGAGCGTGGTGTCGGCGGCGGGATCGACCTCGGGCTCGGCCTGCGTCTCGACCTCCGCCTGCGTGTCCGCCTGCGTCTCGGTCGAGGGCGCCGGGGTGCCGCTCGGGGTCGGGTCCGCGGCCGCCGGGGCCGGGTCGTCCCGGGCGATGGCCGCCGACGGGCTCCCGGCGCCGGAGAGCGCCGCCGGCAGCGCGCCGGTGCCGCCGAGCACGGCGACCAGGGTCACGGCGAGCGAGGCGCCGAGCACCGAGATCCGGCCGTAGCGGGGGCGGACCGAGGTCGCCTTGTGACGGCTCACTTCTTCTTCGCCCGCTTGGCCGGCCGGGCCGGCTTGCGCTGCGACCGGGTGACCAGGTTGGCGGCCACCTCGCGGTAGGCGGCCGCGCCCTTGCTGGAGCGGCTGGTGGCCAGGATCGACCGACCCGCGGCGGGCGCCTCGGCGAACTTGATGGTCTTCGGGATCGGCGGCTCGACGACCTCGAGGTCGTAGGTCTCGGAGATGGTCTCCAGGACCGTGCGCGCGTGGGTGGTGCGGCCGTCGTACAGGGTGGGGAGGACGCCCCAGACCTCGAGCCGCTTGTTCGTGAAGCGACGTACGTCGTGGACGGTGTCGAGCAGCTGGCCGACCCCGCGGTGGGAGAGGGTCTCGCACTGCAGCGGCACCAGGACGCCGGTGGCCGCGGTCAGGGCCGCGACGGTCAGGACGCCGAGCGACGGCGGGCAGTCGAGGAGGATCCAGTCGTAGTCGACGTCGAGGTCCTCGATCGCGGTCTTGATCACGTGCTCGCGGCCGGTCCGGGTCAGCAGGTCGGCCTCGGCGCGGGCCAGCTCGATGGTGGCCGGGAGGAGGTCGACGCCGTCCTCGGTCTCGAGGATCACCTCGCCGGGCTCGACGCCCTTCGTGAGGACGTGGTGGACCGACAGCTCGAGGTCCTCGGGATCGACCCCGAGGGAGAAGGTCAGGCAGGCCTGGGGGTCGAGGTCGACGAGCAGCACCGAGTGGCCCAGCTCGGCGAGCGCAGCGCCGATCGAGGCCACCGAGGTGGTCTTGGCGACGCCGCCCTTCTGGTTGGCGACCGCGAGTGTCGTCGTCATCGGGACCATCATGCCCGACGGGGAGGCGCACGACCGGGAGGCCCTGCCAGACTTCACCGCATGTCCTCCAGCACCGGCACCGCCCTCGTCACCGGACCCACCGCAGGCATCGGCCGGTCCTTCGCCGACCAGCTGGCCCGTCGCGGGCACGACCTGGTCCTGGTCGCCCGCGACGTCGCCCGTCTGGAGGAGGTGGCCGGCGAGCTGCGGGCGTCGTACGGCGTGGAGGTGGAGGTGCTCCCCGCCGACCTGACCGACCGCGCCGCGCTTGCCACCGTCGAGGCCCGCCTGCGCGATCCCGCCCGGCCGGTCGAGCTGCTGGTCAACAACGCCGGCTTCGGCCTCAAGCACCGGTTCCTCGACAACGACGCCGACGCCGAGACCGCGATGCTCGACGTGCTGGTGACCGCCGTGCTCCGGCTCAGCCACGCCGCCCTCGGGCCGATGGCCGAGCGCGGCCGCGGGGGCGTCATCAACGTCTCCAGCGTGGCCGCCTTCCTGCCCCGCGGCACCTACGCGGCGGCCAAGGCGTGGGTCAACAGCTTCAGCGAGTGGGCGGCGAACGAGTACCGGCCGCACGGGGTCACCGTCATGTCGCTCTGCCCGGGGTTCACGAAGACCGAGTTCCACGAGCGGATGGACGTCAGCCGGGGTTCGGCGCCCGACTTCCTCTGGCTCGACGCCGACGACCTGGTCGTGCGGGCGCTCGCCGACTACGACAAGGGCCGGGTCTACTCGATCCCCGGCGCGCAGTACAAGGTGATCACCACCGCCGCCCGGCTGGTGCCGAACTCGCTGCTGCAGCGGTTCCAGGCGCTGGGGCGTCGCTGATCCTGCTTGCGGGACCAGGATCGGGCTCGACACGCCGGTCGCGACCTCGACCACCATCAGCGGGTCCGCTGGCGCGTCCCCGCTTCATGGGATCGCGAACACCGGATGGGTTTCGACACGCGGTCCGGCCCTCGCAGGCTCGGGCCGGCGCTCGCTCAACCCTTCGCTCTCGCGGCAGCGCCCTCGTTCCTCGGTCGCTGCCGCCGCTCAGCCCTCTCCGGCGATGAAGGCGCGTACGGCGTCCGCCACCAGCTGGACCGCGATGGCCGAGAGCAGCAGACCGGCGATCCGGGTGACGAGCAGGACGCCGCTCTCGCGGATCAGCCGCAGGATGGGCAGGGAGAACCGCATCGCCGCCCACAGGCAGGCGTGCACGCCGATGACCCCGAGCCCGACCGCGAGGAAGGTGGCGGAGTCGTCGACCTGCTCGACGAACAGCATCGTCGCGACGATCGCGCCGGGGCCGGCCAGCAGCGGGGTGCCGAGGGGCACCAGGGCCACGTTGCCGCCGGTCGAGGCGACCATCGAGTCCTCCTTGCCCGTCAGCAGCTCGAGGGCGACCAGCAGGAGCAGCAGCCCGCCAGCGGCCTGGAGGGCCGGCAGCGAGATGTGCAGGTAGGACAGGATCTGCTGGCCGAAGAAGGCGAAGCAGGTGATCACGAAGAACGACACCGCGACCGCCTGCCAGGCCGCCCGGCGCGCCGTCGCGGCGGACCGGCCGCTGGTCAGGGACAGGAAGATCGGCACGGTGCCGACCGGGTCCATGATCACGAAGAGGGTCACGAAGACCTCGACGAGCAGGACGGTGTCGAGGACGCCCATCAGCGGACCACCGGCGGGGTCTCCCGGCCCGAGGCGGACGCTGCGGCGGCGGCCAGGTCGAGGAGCCGGGCGTATTCCTCGGGGGCGGTGGTGTTCACGCCGAGCTCGTGGTCGAGCTTGCCGGCGCCGTGGTGGTCGCTGGAGCCGGTGACGACCAGCCCGAGGTTGCCCGCGATCGCCCGCAGCTCGGCGCGGGCGGCGGGGTCGTGGTCCTGGTGGTCGACCTCGAGGCCGGACAGGCCGGCGTCCTGGAAGCCGGCCAGGTCGGCCTCGGAGAGCCGGTGCAGGCTCCGGCCCCACGGGTGCGCGACCACGCTCACCCCACCGGCCGCCGCGACCAGCCGGATGGTGTCGAGCAGCGGAGCGGCGTACCGGTCGACGTTGGCGGGCCGGCCGGCGCCGAGGTAGCGGTCGAACGCCTCGGTGCGGTCGCCGACCACACCGAGCGTCACCAGCGCGTCGGCGACGTGCGGACGACCGGTCGCGGCGGTGCCGGGCCCGGCCCGTCGTACGTCGTCCTCGGTGATCTCCACGCCCAGCGAGCGCAGCCGCTCCAGCATCATCGGGACCCGGGCCCGCCGGCCATCGAGGACGGCGTCGAGCTCCGTCACGAGCGGGGTGTACGACGGGTCCGGCAGGTAGGCCAGCAGGTGCACGCCGCGGTGCCCGTGCTTGGTGCTGATCTCCATGCCGCGCACCAGCTCGACGCCGGACCCGGACGCCGCCTCGGCCGCCTCCGACCAGCCCTCGGCCGTGTCGTGGTCGGTGATCGCCAGCACGTCGAGCCCGGCCGCGGCGGCCGCCTGCACGAGCTCGCGAGGGGTCTGGGTGCCATCGCTCGCCCGGGAGTGGGTGTGGAGGTCGATGCGCACCGGCCCAGATTAGTGAGCGATCCGAGCGCGTGCCGATTCCGAACGGGGGTGAACCCGCTCACCAGGCCCTCACCAGGGCGGCCGCGGGCCCCCGAACGGGAGCTCCACCAGCGGCGGACCCACCGTCGACACGTCGCGCAGGATCCAGTCGTCACGCAGCAGCAGCATCGCCGACGCCGGCCGCAGCACGATCCACAGCCAGCGCCCGGCCGCCTCGCCGGCCACCACCGACCGGTCCCACTCCCCCGGTCCGCGGCTGGTCGACACCGGCCAGAGCCGGACCGCCTGGCTGCCGATCCGCACCTGCACCGCCGGCGGCCCCTCGGCGATGTCGGCGCCCGGGTCGTCGTGGTGGGTGCCCGCGATCCGTGCCCCGACGCCGGTGCCGGCCTCCTCGGCCACCACCACGACGTCGACGGGCCCGTCCAGCTCGCTGGTGCCGGACACGCAGGTCATCGTCGCCCGCGGCCGCTCCGGTCCGCCGACCGCGGCGAAGTCGGTGACGGTCCAGCCCGGGCTCAGCGGCCAGGGCAGGTACGTCGGGAAGTGGTCGGCCCGGCGCAGGTGCTCGGCGAACCCGTCGTACGACGGCTCGTCGGGTCGCCACAGCGGGGCGACCGCCCCGTGCTCGGGACACGCGACCAGACCGTCGGCCCCGAGCGCGGCGACCGGGGTGGGGCAGCGGGGGCAAGCGGGGTCGGGCATGGCTACACCGTGGGACGCGACCCCGCCCAGGTCAAGAGTTCCAGCGCAGCACGACGGGGTTGTCGCGCTCCTCGCCGAGCACCGACACGGTGGCCGTGTCGAGCCGGAGCAGCCGCCCCTCGCTGACCGGCAGGCCGAGCCAGCGGGCCGCGAGCGCCCGCAGGGAGTGACCGTGGGCGAAGACCAGCGTGGCCCCGTCGACGGCCCGCGCCCGGGCCACGACGCGGTCCAGGCGCTCCGTGACGTGCGCGGCGGACTCACCGCCCGGCACGGTGTCGGTCCAGACCGACCATCCCGGCCGGGTCTTGCGGATCTCGACGGTGGTGACGCCCTCGTAGTCGCCGTACGCCCACTCGACCAGGTCCTCGTCGACCTCCGCGTCGGCGTACCCGGCCAGCTCCGCCGTACGACGGGCGCGCTGCCGCGGGCTCGTCAGCACCTGCACGAAGTCGACACCGGCCAGCTTCGCGGGCAGCCCGCGCGCGACCTCCTCGCCCTCCGGCAGCAGCGGCAGGTCGGTGACGGAGGTGTGCCGTCCGTCCCGGCTCCACTCGGTCTGCCCGTGCCGCACCAGCCACAGCTCATCTGCCATGGCCCGAGTCTCCCCGCCTGTGGACGAAATCGCCGAGTCGGCGCACATGTGCGCCGACTCGGCGGGGTTCTCCACAGGCGGGTGCCGGCGGGCGTCAGACGACCGGGGTGTCCTCAGCGTCGTCGTCGGACTCCTGGTCGTGGGTCCACTTGAGCTGGAACTCCACCTCCTCCTCGCCATCGCCGCGCTCGTGCTCGATCGAGAACGTCGCGCGGGCCGGCACGCGGAACCGCTCCCCCGCGATCTGGATGCGGAAGGACTCCCCCGTCTCCAGCGCATCGGCCAGCCGCCGCAGCTTGGCGACGACCTCGTCGGTGGCGTAGATCTGCTCGATGTCACGGTCCGGCTTCGTCATGACGCCAGCATGCCGGACCCCTGGGTGCACGAGCGCGGATGCGAGCATGGGGCGATGCGCACACGTGGGGTGGTCGTCGGACTCGTCACCTGCCTGGCCGTGTCCGGCTGCGGGGAGTCCACCGGGAACGCGTCGTACGGCGAGCCCTTCAGGCTGCCGGTCGGGGCGACGGAGTGGGACGTCACCGCCCCGGCCTGGTACCACGACGGCACGCTGCACGTCGGCGAGCAGACCGTCGAGCTCGGGGACGAGGTGGACCGGTTCGTCCTCGGCGCCACCGGCGCGTACTGGATGCACGAGGGCACGCTGATGTTCACCAGCGTGGAGGGGGCGACCGAGGAGGTCGAGGACGTGCGGTGGGGCAACCTCGCCGTGTCGGCGGACCACTCGGTGTTCGCGACCGTCGACCAGTCGCGCGGACCGACCGACCGCTACGACACCCACGTCATCCAGGCCGCGGCGTTCGACACCCGCACCGGCGAGCAGCTCTACCGCACGCCCGACGAGGAACCGGACGACGATGACGACCTGGCCGACCTCTACAGCGAGATCATGCCGCTCCTGCAGGGGGTCAGCGACGAGCTCCTCTTCTTCGACGGCGCGACCATCCGGCTCGCCGACGGCTCGCGCGAGCCGACGACCACCGACGCGGACGGCCTCGAGGTCTTCGAGGGGTACGCCGAGACCCTCTTCCCCCTCGGCTACCACGTCGGCATCGCGGGCCAGGGGCGACACCGTGAGCTGTCCGGCTCCACCCTGTCCGGGGTCGGCCTCCTGTCGCCGGACCGGAGCACGATCTTCGACGTCTCGAGGTGGCCCACCCCCGCGGTCCTCTACGACGAGGCGTCCGGCGACCGGCGCCGGATCGACGCCCCGTGGGACCACTTCACCCTGGCGGGCTGGAGCGACGACGACACGTTCTACGGCGTCGCCGAGCAGATCGACGAGAACCACCTCGTCAACGTGCTCCGCGCACGACAGCTGGTGACCTGCGAGCTGCGCACCCTCGCCTGCACCCCGGTCAGCCCCGTGATCCCGACCGACGACGAGGACTCCGGCGAGCACGCGACCTTCCTGGTGGAGGGCAGCGACCGCCAGCCCTGAGGCCGAACCCGAGGTCAGGCCGGAGGCGGGCCTGAGGTCAGGCCTCCGCGAGCACGACCACCCGGTCGCCGGGCTCCACGACGAGCAGGTCGGACTTGGCCGGGTTCACGGCGACGCCGAAGTCGGCGTCGCCCTCGGCCAGGGCCGCGGACTTGAAGCCGATCGCGGTCTCGCCCCGTCGTACGGCGCCGGCGACGACCGTCGCCCAGGTGACCTCCTGGCCCGCCCGGACGTACCACTCGGCGGGCCGCAGGTAGATCTCGCTGCCCTCGGAGCCGAGCAGCTCGCCGAAGACGCCCTCCAGACGCTGGTCCTCGGAGAGCTGGGTGACGATGAGGCTGACGATCTCGCCGCTGACCACGACGTCGTCGATGTCGGCGACCTGGGCCAGCACCCGGTTGCGGTCGTCGAGCATCTCGCTGACGATCGGCGGCTGCTCCTCGAAGCGGGACACGATGTCGCGCACGTGCAGCAGGGTGACCAGGGTCCGCGCATCGGCGGTCTGGACGTCGAGGTCGTCGGAGTAGCAGAGCACCAGGACCTGGTCGAGACCCTCGACCAGGTGGCTCTCCAGCACGGCGCGATCGGTCGTCGACGCCTGGACGACGCTCACCGCGAGGTTCTGCAGCGCCGGGATCACCGGGACGCCGTACGACGTGACGACCGTGAGGCTCGAGCCCGGCTCGGCGTAGTGGTCGAGCTCGCGCAGCACGATGGCCGCCCGCTCGTTCCAGCCGATCAGCACCGCGGACGTCGCGTGCGCGTCGGTGCCGGTCTCCTCGCCGAGCGCGTCGAGGTCGGGGCGAGCGGTCGCGCGGGCGGTCGCGGACAGCGCGCTGTCGTCCTCGGCGACCACGATCAGGGTCTGCGGGCCGACCAGCGTGTCGGCCGGCGGGTTGAGCTTGGTGCCGTGCTCGCCGACGAGGCCGATGACCGAGGCGTTCTCGAAGAACTGCTGCGCCTCGCCGTACGTCGTGCCCCCGAGGCCGTGGTCCTCGAAGAAGTAGATCTCGTCGCCGTCGTAGTCGAAGAGCTCGGTGTAGACCGCCGCGGCCCCCGACTGCCGGGAGGTCTGCACGACCAGCTTGGCGACCGTCTCGCGGATGTCCAGCAGGGCGGTACGACGGGCGCCGACCAGCCGGGCCGCGGCGAGGTTGCCGGGGTCGCGGATCTCGGCCACGATCCGCGGGCCGGAGTCGGGGTCGGGCACGCCGTGGTTGAGCGCGAGCAGGGTCTTGATGACCTCGGCGTCCGGGTCGTCGGAGTCGGGCGCGAGCAGGATGACCGAGCGGGCGCTGGCCGGCGAGCCGACCGCGAGCTCGTCGAGGTCCATGGGCGAGCCGTTGCGGCACACGAGACGGGTCCCGCGCAGGTCGGGCACCTTGGCGGCCAGCTGCTCCTCCATCTCCACCTTGTCGCGGTCGGCGAGGATCACCACCACCGGCCTCTTGCGGCTCTCGTTGGCCAGGGTCAGCTCGCGCACGATCGTGAAGATCGAGTCCGACCAGCCCAGGATCAGCGTGTGGTCGGTCTCCAGGACCAGCGAGCGCCCGCGGCGCAGGTCGGCGAGCTTCTCGTCGATGCCGGCCGCGATCACGCCGATCAGCGCGCTGACGATGAACAGGCCGCCGATGGTGAGCACCAGCATCGGCAGCAGGAACTTCCACGACAGGTAGCCGTCGCCGGCGATGGTGCCGGGGTCGAGGGCGTGGAACAGGCTCTGGAACAGCTCGCGGAAGAACCCGTCGTCCACGCCGTCGTCGTCCGGGCGGAGTCCGAACACGGTGGTCACGACGGTGAAGAACACGATCAGCGCGAGCGTCGCCACGCTCAGCCAGGCGACCAGCGCCGGCGTGCCCCGCGACATCGAGTTGTCGAACCAGTAGCGGAGCTTGTCCCCGAGGTCCGACTTCGGCGTCGCCGCACCCTTCTTCGGCGAGTTGCCGGCGCTCTTGCGCTCCTGGACCGCCTTCGCGGTACGTCGACGCAGCTGCTGCCCGGTCCGTGCCATCCCCATGTGCTCCTTCAAGAGGTCCTGCCGTGTTCCTACGGCCGAATCGTCTCCCAACTGAGCCCGCCCCGGTGCCGAAACTGACTAGGTTGACGCCCATGCCGCTCTCCCGGTCCCGTGTGGCCGTCGCCGCCGCGTTCCTCGCCCAGGGCCTGGTGCTCCTCAGCCTGACCACCCGGCTGCCCGAGCTGCAGGACGAGTGGGGCCTCTCCGACGTCGCGCTGTCGCTGGTCCTGCTGATGATGATCCTGCTGGCCGGCGTCGGCTCGGTGGTCGCCGAGGCGCTCGCCAAGCGCCGCGACAGCGCGCTGCTGCTGCGGGCCGGGCTGTTGCTCGTGGGCGTCGCCGTCCCCGTCATCTGCCTCGCGCCCACCACGGCGGTGTTCGTCGCCGGCGTCGCGGCGTACGGCCTGGCCCTGGGTGTCGTCGACGCGAGCACCAACATGCAGGCGGTCGCGCTCGAGCACCGCTACGAGCGACCGATCCTGCCGTCGTTCCACGGCGCCTGGACCCTCGGCGGCGTGCTCGGCGCGCTGCTGACCCTGGCCACCTCGGACCTGCCACTGGAGGCCGGTGCCGCCCTCGGCGTCATCCCGCTGGCCGTCGCCTTCGCGGCCTTCCTGCCGCGCGACCACGGCCCGACCGAGCTGGCCGCCCAGGTCGCCGTCCCGTGGCGCCCGATCGTCCTGGTCGGCATCGCGATGGTGCTCTTCTACATGGTCGACACGGCCGTCCAGACCTGGGGACCCCTCTTCCTCGACCACACCTTCAGCACCCCGGAGCGCTACGTCTCGCTCTCCGCGCTCGGCTACCTGCTCGCGAGCGGCGCCGTCCGGATCGCCGGGGACCCGCTCGTACGGCGGTACGGCGCCGTCGCGGTGCTCCGGGTCGGCGCGCTGGTCGGGGCCGCCGCTCTGGCCGTCGTGGTCTTCTCCACGTCGTGGCCGATGGCGGTCGCGGGATTCTCGCTGCTGGGGGCCGGTGTCGCCGTGGTCGCGCCGCTGAGCTTCTCCGCCGCGGCGCGGATCGCGGGCGGCGAGGGCCTCGACCCCGCCGTGCGCCGGGCCCGGGTCGACGCCGTGATCGCCCGCTTCAACCAGTTCAACTACCTCGGCGCGCTGCTCGGCTCGGTCATGACCGGGCTGGTCGGCGCCGACTCGCTGCGGGTCGGCTTCGCCGTCCCGATGGTGCTGGTGCTCGGCATCATCCCGCTCGCCGCGGCCTTCACGCCGCGGGTCGCGGCAGCCGTGAGGACGTGAACCGCGGGACCGGATGGGCTTCGAGACGCGTCAACCTTCGCCCCTGATCGCGGGCATCACAGCTGGCTCGGGTCGCCCGGGCTCCAGTTCTTGTCCGGCTGGGGCACCGGCCGCCCGGGCTGCTCGCCGCCGCGCGCGTCGAGGTAGGACTGCTTCGGCACCATCACCTTGCGACGGAAGATGCACACGACCTTGCCGTCCTGGTTGTAGCCGATGGTCTCGACGTAGACCACGCCCCGGTCGTCCTTCGACTTCGACTCGGTCTTGTCGAGGACCGTCGTCTCGCCGTACAGGGTGTCGCCGTGGAAGGTCGGCGCCACGTGCCGCAGCGACTCGACCTCCAGGTTGGCGATCGCCTTGCCGGAGATGTCGGCCACGCTCATCCCGAGCAGGATCGAGTAGACGTAGTTGCCGACCACGACGTTCTTGCCGAACTGGGTCGTCTCCTCCGCGTAGTTCGCGTCGAGGTGCAACGGGTGGTGGTTCATGGTGAGCAGGCAGAACAGGTGGTCGTCGTACTCGGTCACCGTCTTGCCGGGCCAGTGCTGGTAGGTCGCGCCGACCTCGAACTCCTCGTAGCTGCGTCCGAACTGCATGGCCCGACTATGCCCGGTACGACGGTCCGCGCGCACCTGGTGTTACTTGTGGGTAATGTCACCCGGTCCGACCGCACCGCCGGTCACCCGCCACCGCCGCCCCCGGTGGTTGAGCAGGTCGCGCAGCGACCGTGTCGAAACCCCCGCACCCGACCGCCGTCGTCGGGTGCGGGGGTTTCGACACGGTCAGGCGCCAGAGCGCCTTCCCTGCTCAACCACCGGTGGCCTCAGCTGCCGCCGCCGCCCGCCTTCCGGCGGTGCAGCTTGGGGGCCGAGTCGATGACCTCGGGCCCGTGCGCCTTCTCCTTCAGCGGGCCGTCCTCGTGCACACCCTTCTCCCGGGTGTTCTTCCGGTCGAGGGCCTCCCGCATCTTCGCCTTGAGATCGTCGTTGGCTCCGTGGGCGTCCGTCATGGGGTCCTCCGAGGGTCGAGTGCGATCGGTCACCCCAGCCAAGCACGCCGCTGGGCAGCCGTCGACGGGTTAAGGAACCCGGCGGCTCACTCGTCGCGCCACTGCGGGCTGTCGGTGCCGAGGACCTCGGCGGGCCGCGTCGGACCGCGACCGGACCCGCGGAGGGAGGAGCTCTCCCCGAAGGCGTGGCTGCGGGTGCGCCACATGACGCCCCAGTGGTCGTCGTACTGCCGGTGGAGGGCGCTGCTGAAGACCCGCAGGACCAGCTCGTCGCCGTACTGGCCGCCGTCCTGGAAGTTGCTCGACCCGGTGACGACCACCTTGCGACCCCGCTCGCCGTCGTAGTGGCCATTGATCGTGAGGATCTTCGTGTGGCTGTAGAGATCGATCTCGCCGTCGTCGTCGGTGTCGAAGCCGGTGCTGCGGGCCGGCATCCGCCCGCGCTTCGTGGGGGTGGCGAAGATGCCACGGACCCGCTCGCCGGCGTAGCCGACCAGGACCCTCACGTCGCAGCCGGCGGCGTACAGGTCGCGCAGCCGGTGGGCGATCATCACCCCGCGGTCGCCGTCCCAGGCGTGCATGTCGACCCGGATGATCGTGCGGCCGGAGTCGGTGTGTGCCCCGCGGCAGCGCACCGGGGCGAGCAGCCGCGAGATCGGGTCGCGCCGCGGCGTCCACCTCGACTTGCGGGTCGACTTGGGCGGGCGGGGGAACGGGAGCACGAAGAGGCGGTACGGCCCGGCGTCCCTCACGACATACGACGTCCGCGCCGGGCGGTCGCGGGCCATCTCGTCGAAGACGGTGTCGAGGGTCCGGTAGAGGCGGGGCCGGTTGGTGACGGTCAGCAGGTCGTTGTACTGGTTGAGGGCCCCGTTGAGCTTCATGTTCAGCGAGCCGAGCATCACGACGTCGCGGGCCGCACCGGTCTTCGAGAACAGCACGAACTTGCTGTGCTGGACGTCGCCCTGGCCCCGGCAGCTCGCCGCGCACTGGTAGAAGAAGCTCCGCTTGCCGCGCTTGCCACCCAGGGCCTCTTTGAGCTTGCGCTGCGCGGCGGGCAGCTCGTGGCCGTTGACGATGACCTGGACGTGGACCTTGCGCTGGCGACGCACCTCGAGGAGCGCGTCGGTGACCTGCATGCGGTCGTAGGAGAACATCACCATCTTGATGGTCGAGCGTGGCCGGGCATGCCGGATGGCGGCGATGATCTGCTGCTCGAGGCGGAACTGGCGCTCGCCGCCGACGCGGGCGACGTTGAACTTCACCCCGGCCGTGGGACGCCAGCCCTTCCGCTCCGCGGCCTGCGCGGAAGCAGACCCGGGCAGGGCGACGAGCGTCAGCGCGACCACCGTCACGAGCACGAGCGCGAGGCGGGCGACGGGCTTCGGGGAGGACGTCGTCACGCCCCGCAACCTACCCGGCACGAGCCCCTGATTTTACTTTGCCGGGTCCTCGCTGCGGCGCCCGAGCACCGTGCCCACGGCGCGGCGCAGGGTCGAGCGCGTCGCCCCGCCCGGGGTCCCGCCGTCCCGACGGAGCCGGTCGGACAGGTCCCGGACGTCCTCCATCAGGGTCCCGACCAGCTCCGTGGCCACCGCGAGCATCTCGCCGTCCGTGACCGATGCCAGCGCCCGGCCGGGCGGCAGGTCGTCGGGCACCAGCAGCTGCTCCACGTCGCCGACGACGTGGAAGCCGCGCTCGACGATCAGGTCGACCGCCCGCCGGCTGCGGGCACGGCAGTCCGCCAGCAGGTCGTCATCGAGGCCGAACCGCTCCCCCTGCTGGGCGGCGAGGTTGCGCTCCGCCAGGAAGCCTCGGATCCACTCGCCCCGGTCGAGGGCGGTGTGGAACGCGCCGAGGTGGGCGTTGACCCGGCGCAGCAGCTCGACCTGGACCGCTCCCAGGGACGGGTTCGCCGGGCGGTCGGGGAGCGGGTAGTCCCCGGTCAGTCCCAGGACGCCGGCGAAGTTGCGCCAGTGACGGTCCGGTGGCTCGCCGCGTCCGGGCACGGGCAGCACGTGGATCCGCTCGGGCGGGACCGCCCGGCTCCAGCGCTCCAGCACGCCACCCAGGTCCCAGGTCCGCCAGCCGAACTCGGAGCGGTTCTGCGCCTCGGCCACCTCCCGGATCTGCTTCTGGCTGCCGTTCTTGACCATCTCCTGCCACCCGGCCGTCAGCATGCCGGCGGTGTGCCGGGCGGTCACGACGACGTGCACCTCGGCCGGCTCGAGCCGTCGTACGGCGCGGCGGACCTGCCCGGTGCCCGCCCCGCAGAGGAACTCGTGGGTCACCAGCCCGGTGCCGTGCTCGGCGTCCAGCTCGGCGCAGAGCCGCTCCCAGCTGCCGGGCGCCCGCGGGTCCCGGCGCTCCAGGTGCTTGCGCTCCTGGACGTCCAGGGCCGCCCATAAGTGCTCGCGGTGCCCGCGCCCCGGCAGCACCACGCCCTCGCCGCGCAGCCGCTCCCGGTTCTCCCACAGGATGCCCTGCAGGTACGTGGTCCCGGTCTTGGGCTGCCCGATGTGCAGGAAGACGCGTTCGACCATGCCCGCAGCCTCTCAGGGGAACCTATGAACGCAGGGCGTAGTCCTTCAGCAGGCTGCGGCCGATGATCATCTTCTGGATGTCGGACGTGCCCTCGCCGATCAGCATGAACGCCGCCTCGCGGTAGAGACGCTCGATCTCGTACTCCTTGGAGTACCCGTATCCGCCGTGGATGCGGAAGGAGTCCTGGACCACCTCGTTGCAGTACTCCGCCGCCAGCATCTTGGCCATGCCCGCCTCGACGTCGTTGCGCTCGCCCTTGTCCTTGAGGCGGGCGGCCTTGACCATCATCGCGTGGGCGGCCTCGACCTTGGTCGCCATCTCCGCGAGCCGGAACAGGATCGCCTGGTGGTCGGCGATCTGCTTGCCGAAGGTCTCGCGCTGCTGGGAGTAGGCGATGCCGAGCTCGAAGGCCCGGTTGGCGATGCCGCAGGCGCGGGCCGCCACGTTGACGCGGCCGACCTCGACGCCGTCCATCATCTGGTAGAAGCCCTTGCCGGTCTCGCCGCCGAGGACCTGCCCGGCACCCACGCGGTGGCCCTCGAACACGGCCTCGGTGGTGTCGACGCCCTTGTAGCCCATCTTGTCGATCTTGCCCGGGATGGTCAGGCCCGGCGCGGTCTCGCCGAAGCCCGGCTCCTTCTCCACCAGGAAGGTCGTCATGTTCTTGTAGACGCTGTCGTTGCCCTCGTCGGTCTTCACCAGCACCGCGATCAGGTTGGACGTGCCGCCGTTGGTCAGCCACATCTTCTGGCCGTCGATGACGTAGTCGTCCCCGTCCTTGACGGCCTTGGTCTTGATGGCCGACACGTCCGAGCCCAGGCCCGGCTCGGACATCGAGAACGAGCCGCGGACCTCGCCGGTGGCCATCCGCGGCAGGTACTTCTGCTTCTGCTCCTCGGTGCCGTGGCGCATCAGCATGTAGGCGACGATGAAGTGGGTGTTGATGACGCCCGAGACGCTCATCCAGCCGCGGGCGATCTCCTCCACGCAGAGGGCGTAGGTCAGCAGCGACTCGCCGAGGCCGTCGTACTCCTCGGGGATCATCAGCCCGAAGATCCCGAGCTCCTTGAGCCCGTCGACGATCTCCTGCGGGTACTCGTCCGCGTGCTCCAGCTCGGTGGCCACCGGGAGGATCTTCTCCTCGACGAACGTCCGGACCGCCTTGAGGATCTCGTTCTGGTCCTCGGTCAGTCCCTCGGTCTGGCACAAACGACCCATGGGGCGCTCCTCGATGTCTGGCTGGGCACGACCCGGGGAACAATACCCACGAGTCACTTAGCCGCACTGTGACGAATGTCCACCCGCACTGTGACGTACGTCGGCCTCCCGCCCGAGCGGTACGACGACCGCCCGGCGGCTACGATCATGGCTCGCCGTGCTGCACCCCGGAGGATGAGATCGCGTGACCAGATGGCCCCGTGCCCGCGGCGCGCGGCGCTCCGCGCGCGGCCGTCCGTCCCTCGCCGAGACCCTGGTGGCCGTCGGCGCCGTCCTGGTGATGTCCACCGCGCTGGTCGTGACGCTCTTCCCCTCAACGCTCGACGCGATCACCCCCTCGAGCGCCCCCGCCGGGAACGGGTCGCCCGCGGCGGAGGCGCCGTACACGCCGGCGCCGTCGAGCCCGTCGCCGTCGGCCTCGGGGTCAGGATCGCCGTCGCCCGCTCCGTCTCCCCCGCCGTCAGCGGCCTCGAGCTCGGCCAGCCCGACCGCGCCGGCGATCACCGCTCCGGCGATGTCGTTCCCGTCCATCGAGCAGCTCGACCAGGCGATGGGCAAGCGCGGCCTGACCCGCGTCCCCGGCAAGGCGTGGGAGGGGGCGGCGTTCAACGTGGCCTCGTTCAACGTGCTCGGGGCCAGTCACACGCGCGGCAAGAACCGGCGCCCGGGCTACGGCTCGGCCGAGTCGCGACTGCCCGCCCAGCTGGAGATGCTGGCCGCGAAGGAGATCACCGTCGCCGGCCTCCAGGAGTTCCAGTACCCCCAGGTGCACCAGCTGCGCGACCTGACCGGCGATGCCTGGGGCATCTTCCCGGGCCTGGAGCTCGGCAACTGGCGCGCCGACAACTCGATCATCTGGCGCAACGACCAGTGGCAGGTCGTGGAGACGCGCACGGTGGACGTCCCCTACTTCCACGGCAACATGATCCCGATGCCCTACGTGCTGCTGGAGCACCGGACGTCGGGACGCCGAGTCTGGTTCGGCAACTTCCACAACCCGGCCAACGTCGCCGGCGAGGCCCGCCAGCACCGCGCCCGCGCCCTCCAGATCGAGGCCGACCTGGCCCGTGAGCTCAGCGCCGACGGGACGCCGGTGATCATGACCGGCGACATGAACGACCGCCGCGAGTTCGCCTGCCCGTTCGCCGCCGCGAGCGGCATGGTCTCCCCCAACGGCGCCGCCCACGAGGGCGGCTCGTGCGTGGTGCCCGAGCGGATGGACGTCGACTGGATCTTCGGCACCCGCGACCTGACCTTCTCGGCGTTCGAGTCGGACCGGTCGAGCCAGGACCGCAAGCTCACCGACCACCCGCTCATCACGGCGACCGCCGCTCTGCCCGGCGTCGAGGAGCGGCCCGGCTGCGAGCCGCGGATCTCCCGCGACGGCGTCGTGTGGTACTGCCCGAAGGACTGAGCGAGGGGCTCAGCGGGCGAGCGGGTCGCCCACGTCGGCGCGGTACTTCTCGAGCACGGCACGCACGGTGGCCTCGTCCCGGTCGGCGACCGGGAGGAGCAGCTCGGTGACCACGTCGCACAGCTCGGCGAGGCGCACGTTGAGCTGCCGGCACTCCTGCACCTCCTCCTCGAGGACCCGGACGCGGGCCTCGAGCGCCTCCGTCGAAGCGTGGCGGCGGTTGAGGACGTTCTTCAGCGACTCCATGAGACCACCATCCTGCACAACGTCGGGTCGGTGCCGGCGACCGCCCCGGGGACGCCCGCCTGCTCCTCGGTGAGGTCGAGGCGCTGCTCCACGCGACCGCCCCGGGCACGGACGGCCTCGGCGACCCGCTCGGCCGGCACCGGGTGCAGGCCGGTGTCGCGGGAGTACGGCGTCGCCACCGTCTGGAACTGCAGGTAGCACCGGCCCGAGTCGCGGGTGACCGTGCGGGCCAGCCGGAGCAGGTTCGTCAGCCCGGTCCGGTCGACGGCGTCGACGACGTGGTGGGCGAGGACGCTGCGCGGGCCCGGCTCGCGGGCCAGCCAGGCGCCGACCGCCAGCACCGAGCGCAGCTCGTTGAGGTTGGCCCACGCGAACTCCGTCGAGAGGTCCTTGCGCTCCGCGCGCCCACCGCCCTTGCGGAGGTCGGGACCGAAGAAGTCCAGGCCCACGACCCGACCGCCACCGCGGCTGAGCCAGTTCGCGTCCGTGCCCTCGCCGCAGCCGACGTCGACGAAGGTGGCAGCCTCGGGCTCCTGCTCGCGGACCCAGCGGACGAACCCGCTGGGGGTGGTCCGCCCGGCGGAGTCCAGACCGGCGCGGCGCCGCGCCCAGCGTTCGTCGATCCCCACCCGCATGCCCCGGAACCAGCCGGAGAGCCGGCGCTGCGTGCTCCGCGGCGTCGTGAACTTGTACGCCGGGTCCGGCGTGCGCCAGGTCGGTCCGTACATCGCCTCGAGGAGGTGGTCCGGCTCGGCGGGGGCCGGGAGCTCGCGGCCGGCCAGCACGACCGTGCTGCGGGGGTAGAGCCACTCCCGCCGGAACGGGTGCCCGACCTCCCCCATCAGGTAGAGGACGTCGTCGTGGACGAAGCCGCCGAAGACGTCGAGGCCACGGGGCGAGCCGTCGGCCTCGCGGGCCACCACCTTCAGGCCCAGCCCGCTGTAGCGGTGCACCGGGAAGCCCATCTCGCGCAGCCGGCGCTGGAGCGCGAAGGACTCGCGCACGACGTCCGCCGGGTGCTCGAAGCGACTGACGTAGCCGAGGTCGGCGTCGGAGTCGTGGCCGATGAAGTCCTGGTCGCGCACCGCGCCGAGCAGGGTGCCGTAGGCCACGAACGGCTCGACACCGGCCGCCTCCAGCGCGCCCAGGACGACCTCGATGGTGTCCAGCAGCGGCACCATCTGCTCGGGGTCGCGGTCGCCGAAGAGCCGGGTCAGCCGGAGGCTCTTGTCGAGCGCCAACGGGTTGCCATGGCCGTCCTGCACGCGCACCGGTCCCACCCCGCTGCCCAACCGCGCCGCGGTCGAGAGCCACACGGCGCCGTCGACCGGATCGGCCAGCGCGACGTCGACCGCCCCGTCGAGGAAGCCGTGCAGCGCCGGCGGCCACGGGTAGCGGCGCCACTCCCCCTCGGGCTGGGTGTCGCGCTCGAGCCAGAAGGAGAAGACCCGCTGGTCGTCGAAGAGCACGTTGACCGGGACGTCGGCGCCGACGGTCAGCAGCAGGCCTCGGTCGTCGACGGCGAGGTCCGTCACGGGCGCCGTCGTCCGGGGTGGCATGGCGTCATGCTAGTTGGCCGAGCGCGACACTAGAGTTCCGGGCGTGATCCTCTCCGTGACCACTCTCAAGGACCGTCTGGCCAACGTCCAGCGGTTCGTCCGGGGCAACCTGGCGGGAGGCGTCGACCACCTGGTGGTCTTCCTCGACGACGCACCGGGCCCCGAGGACGAGGTGCGCGCCTGGCTGGAGTCGCGGCCCGAGGTGACCGTGGTCCTCACCGACGAGTCGTGGTGGGGCGGCGAGCGACCCCCGCTGCTGAACAAGCGCCAGCGACTCAACGCCAACGTCGCCCGCGTCGTCCTGCGGGAGCTCGACCGGGTCGAGTGGGTCTTCCACATCGACGCCGACGAGATCGTCCGGATCGACCGCGAGGTGCTGGCCGCGGTGCCGCGTCGCCGTCCCGCGGTCGGCCTGAAGCCGCTGGAGGTGGTCAGCCAGCTGCATCCCGAGGGCGAGCCGCGCCTGTTCAAGCGCCTGCTCCGCCAGCCCGATCTGGTGCTGCTGCAGACGCTCGGTGTGCTCGCGGAGCCGGCGAACTCCCACTACTTCCGCAGCCACTCGGCCGGCAAGGTCGGGATCCGGCCGGGCGCCGACGTCTTCCTCGGCATCCACAAGGCCACCGACCGGGCGGACACCCGGCTGCCGCTGGTGCACCGGCCCGGGCTCCGGATGCTGCACCTCGAGTCCTACTCCGGCGAGGAGTTCGTCCGGAAGTGGACCGCCATGGTCGGCTCGGGCCCGCGGCTGCACTTCGGCGAGCCTCGGCTGCAGCTGGCCGTCGCGCTCAAGGCCGTGCTGACGAAGGACCTGCCGCCCGAGCAGCGGTCCCGGTTCGTGGAGGAGATCTATGTGCGCCACATGGCCGACCCCGTCGACCTGCTGCGCGACCTCGGCCTGCTCGAGGAGATCGACCCGCTGGAGGGCGACCACGCCCCCGACCTGCTGACCGAGTCCGAGCGCACCCGGCTCGCCACGCTCCTCGAGGCCCAGCGCGGCCAGGACCACTATCCGTTCCTGCCCGACACCGACGTCCGGCCCGAGCCCGGCGCCGAGGGCGAGGAGGACACCGAGGGCGGCTCGTCGATCGGCCCCCCGCCGGACGAGGGGTCCTCGCTGCGCGGTCGCCTCGGCCGGCTGCGCCGCCGTTCCTGACCGGCTCCCGCCAGGCAGGGGGTCGTCACACCAACCCCACCAATCCCAGCAATCACCTACCATGATCCCGTCGTCACCTTCCCCGGGAGTCCCCTCATGCGTCAGTCGAGCCGTCCCACCGAGCCCTCGGGCTCCCGCATCCTCGGTCCGCGACGGCGACGCCGTACGACGCTCGTCGGCCTGCTGGCCGCGGCGCTGAGCCTCGGCACCCTCGCCGCCACCACCTCCGGCAGCTCGGCCGGCGCCCCTGCAGCGGCGCCGGTCGCGGCCTCGGCGGCCGCCCCGGCCGCGGCTCGTCAGAACGCCGCCACGACCTTCCGGGTCGCCACGTTCAACGCACTCGGTCACAGCCACACCCGGCCCGGCGGCGACCGACCCGGCTGGGAGCAGGGGCCGAAGCGGATGCGGATGGCCACCCAGGTCATCGAGTCCGAGGGGGTCGACCTGGTCGGCTTCCAGGAGTTCGAGCCGCCCCAGTACAAGGCCTTCACCGACCTGATGAGCAAGACCTGGTCGATCGCGCCCGGGCTCGACGCCCCGGGCACCGCCCAGTCCAAGGCGATCGCCTGGCGCACCGCCGACTGGACCCTGGTCAGCCAGACCACCTTCCAGTCGCCGTACTTCCACGGCGAGATGCAGGCCCGCCCGCTGATCCAGCTGCGCCACAACGTCACCGGGCAGCTGATCTGGGTCATGAACACCCACAACGCCGCCGACGTGCGCGGCAACGCCCAGGCGCACCGTGACAAGGCCGAGCGCATCCAGGCCCGGCTGGTCAACAGCCTCCGCCAGGCCAACCCCGACATCCCGGTCATCCTCCTCGGCGACATGAACGACCGTGAGCGGTTCTACTGCCCGATGACCTACCTCACCGAGCTCGAGTCGGCGAGCGGCGGCACCCACGTCGACAAGCCCGGCGGCGCGTGCGCGCCGGCCAAGCCGGTGCTCATCGACTGGGTGATGGGCACCTCCGACATCTTCTGGTCCGGCTACCGGATCCAGGGCCAGGGCCTCGAGAAGTCCAGCGACCACGACCTGGTCTCGGCCGTGGCGAGCATCCCGCCGAGCGCCGCGGCCAAGGCCGGGGTGAAGCGGGTCGTCGTCATCGACGTCGAGGGCCTGCGCTCCAACGTCGTGACCAAGCGCAAGACCCCGACCCTGGCCCGGATCCGTTCGAAGGGCGCCTCCACCCTGCGCGCCCGCACGGCCGAGGAGCGGGTGACGTCGCTGCCCAACACCGTCAGCATCGCCACCGGCCGCGCCATCAGGAAGAAGTACCGAGGACACGGGGTGGCCGCGACGCCGCGGAGCCGCGCGACCATCCGCAGCCTCGCCGGTCGCTACGTCCCGAGCATGTTCGACGTGGTCCACGACTACGGACTGAGCACGGCCTTCTACTCCGGTGACGCGAAGTCCGCGCTGATCCCGCGCTCCTACAACTCGCGCAACGGCGCCGTCGACCGCAACGGCAAGAACAACGGCCGCCGCAAGGTGGGCCGCTCGCTCGTCACCGACCGCGACGGCAAGGTGGTCCAGGCCGCGCGCAAGCAGCTCGCGAAGTCGGCCCCGGCACTGACCTTCGTCCAGCTCGACGACCCGGCGCGGGCCGCGGAGAAGTACGGCCCCCGGAGCAAGCAGTACCTCGCGGCGCTCCGGGTCACCGACGCGCGGGTGAACCGCCTGATGAAGACGATCGGGACCCAGGCCAGCACCAAGTCCTCGACCACGGTGATCATCACGGCGAGCGGCACCGGCCCCTCCACGATGCCGACCAACGTCGTCCCGCTGCTGGTCAAGGGGCCCGGCGTCATCAAGTCCGACCTGTACAAGCTCAACCCGCGCTACTCCGCCAGCGCACCGCGCCGCTACACGGGCACCCAGCCCATCCGCACCGGCGCGATCGCGAACCTGGTGACCAGTCTGCTCCGGCTGCCGGTGGTCCCGGGCAGCCGGTTCAACACCAAGCAGGACCTCGACGTGTTCGACCCGGCCCTGACGTCCGGAAGCCCCGTGCCGGGGTCATGAGCACCACACCCGCGCGGGTCTACGTCGCCCGCCTGGTCGGCCTGCCCATCTTCGACCCCCAGGGCGACCAGGTCGGCAAGGTCCGCGACCTCGTCGTGGCGATCCGCTCGGAGGTCAGCCAGCCCCGGGTGCTGGGCCTGGTGGCCGAGGTCTTCGGTCGGCGACGGATCTTCGTCCCCATGACCCGGGTGACCAACATCGACGCCGGCCAGGTCTACACGACGGGCCTGCTCAACATGCGTCGCTTCGAGCAGCGCTCGACCGAGACCCTGGTGATCGGCCAGATGCTCGACCGCACCGTGACGATCTCCTCCAGCGGCGTCTCCGGCGTCGTGTACGACGTCGCGATGGAGCAGGCCCGCAACCGCGACTGGGTCCTCAGCCGGGTGGCCGTCCAGGAGCCGGCCAAGGGCCTGCGCCGCCGCGGGCAGACCCATGTCGTGGAGTGGCGCGACGTCGAGGGGCTGAGCCGCCGCGAGGAGTCCCAGGGCGCCACCCACCTGGTGCACGCGCTCAACGAGATGCGGCCCGCCGACGCGGCCAACATGATCCACGACCTCCCCCTCGAGCGTCGTACGGCGGTCGTGGCGGCACTCGACGACGAGCGGCTCGCCGACGTCCTCGAGGAGCTGCCCGAGGAGGACCAGGTCGAGATCCTCAGCCACCTCGACTCCGAGCGCGCGGCCGACGTCCTGGAGGAGATGTCACCCGACGACGCCGCCGACCTGATCGCGGAGCTCTCCCCCGAGACCGCCGAGGCGCTCCTCGAGCTGATGGAGCCCGAGGAGGCCGAGGACGTCCGGCGCCTGATGTCGTACGTCGAGAACACCGCGGGCGCCATGATGACGCCCGAGCCGGTCATCCTGGGCCCGGACGCGACCATCGCCGACGCGCTCGCCCACGTCCGCAACCCCGAGCTGACGCCGGCGCTCGCCGCGCTGGTCTATGTCTGCCGGCCACCCCTGGAGACTCCCACCGGGCGCTTCCTCGGGGTGGCCCACATCCAGCGACTGCTCCGCGAGCCGCCCTCGACCCTGGTCGCGGGCGCGCTCGACGACTCCATGGACCCGCTGCGCCCGGAGGCGACCATCGACCAGGTCGCGGCCCACCTCGCGACCTACAACCTGGTGGCCGCGCCCGTCGTCGACGACGCCGGCCATCTGGTCGGCGCGGTCAGCGTCGACGACCTGCTCGACCACATGCTGCCGGAGGGCTGGCGCGACCAGGCCATCCGCTCGACCGAGCGCCGCCAGGGCCGCCAGGCCCGCCCCGGACGACCGGGAGGCGGCCGTGGCTGACCGGTCGCCGCGCAGCCGGCTGGACGCGCCCCGCGAGCTGCGCCGCCGCCCCCTGGTCCGGCGCCCGGCGTACGACTCCGACACCTTCGGCGTCTTCGCCGAGCAGTTCGCCCGTTTCATGGGGACGGCGAAGTTCCTGCTCTACATGACCGGGTTCGTCGTGATCTGGGTGGTGTGGAACCTCGTCGCCCCCGAGGCGGCGCGCTGGGACGACTACCCGTTCATCTTCCTCACCCTGATGCTCAGCCTGCAGGCGTCGTACGCCGCTCCGCTGATCCTGCTGGCCCAGAACCGCCAGGAGGCCCGGGACCGGGTGATCGCCGAGCAGGACCGCCAGGCCGACGCCCGGGCGCACGCCGACATGGAGTTCCTGGCCCGCGAGGTCGCGTCGCTGCGGATGGCCGTCGGCGAGGTCGCGACCCGTGACTTCCTGCGCTCCGAGCTGCGCTCGCTGCTCAGCGAGCTCGACGAGCGTGCCGAGTCTCACGCCGCCGAAGACGAGCCGGGACGACCCAGCACCTAGACTCGGGGATCATGAGCACCGCCCTTCTCGAGCAGGTCAACGCCGCGCTCGCCACGGTCAACGACCCGGAGATCAAGCGGCCCATCACCGAGCTGGGGATGGTCGACACCGTCGAGATCGACGACGCAGGCCTCGTGCACCTCACGGTGCTGCTGACCGTCGCCGGCTGCCCGCTCAAGGACACCATCAACCGGGACGTCACGGCCGCCGTGGCGAACGTCGACGGCATCAGCGGCGTCGACCTCACCCTGGGCGTGATGAGCGCCGAGCAGCGGGCCGGCCTGAAGGAGATCCTCAGCGACGGCAAGGCCCAGCGCGAGATCCCCTTCGCGCAGCCCGGGTCGCTGACGAAGGTCTACGCGATCGCCAGCGGCAAGGGCGGCGTCGGCAAGTCCTCGGTGACCGTCAACCTGGCCCTCTCACTGGCGAAGGAGGGGCTGAAGGTCGGCGTCGTCGACGCCGACATCTACGGCCACTCGGTGCCCGCGATGCTCGGGGTGGCCGACTCGCGTCCGACCCAGGTCGACGACCTGATCATGCCGGTGCCGACCGCGTCCGGGGTCTCGGTCATCTCGATCGGGATGCTGAAGCCGCGCCGCGACCAGGTCGTCGCCTGGCGCGGCCCGATGCTCGACCGGGCCCTGGTCCAGATGCTCGCCGACGTCTACTGGGGCGACCTCGACGTGCTGCTGCTCGACCTGCCGCCCGGCACCGGCGACGTCGCGATCTCGCTCGGCCAGCACCTGCCCGGCGCCGAGGTGGTCGTGGTGACCACCCCGCAGGAGGCCGCCGCCGAGGTCGCCGAGCGCGCCGGCACGATGGCCTCGATGATGCACCAGCGCGTCGTGGGCGTCGTCGAGAACATGAGCTACCTCCCCTGCCCGCACTGCACCCCGGAGGGCAAGGACCACCGGCTGGAGATCTTCGGCTCCGGCGGCGGCGACCGGGTCGCGGCCACCCTCTCGGCCCGCTTCGGGTACGACGTCCCGGTGCTCGGCCGGATCCCGCTCGACGTGTCGCTGCGCGAGGGCGGGGACATCGGCAAGCCGATCGTCGAGTCCGACCCGACCGCCCCGGCCGCCCGCGAGCTGTCCGGTGTCGCGGCCACGCTTTCCGGTCGTGGCCGCGGGCTGGCCGGCCTGCAGCTCGGCCTCACGCCGACCAGTAAGTTCTGAGCCGTGTTCGGGGTCGGCCTGCCGGAGTTCGCAGTCATCGCGTTCGTGGCGGTTCTCGTCTTCGGCCCGGACCGGCTGCCGGACCTGGCCAAGCAGGCGGGCGCCATGCTGCGCCACGCCCGCCGCTTCGCCAACCAGGCCCGCGACGAGCTCCGTGACGAGCTCGGCCCGGAGTACTCCGACCTCGAGCTGCGCGACCTCGACCCGCGCGCGATCGTGCGCAAGCACATCGTCGAGGCGATGGAGGACGCCGAGGCGGAGGAGAGCGCCCCGAAGCGGCGCGGCCTGCGCCCGCTCGGCGACGGCGAGGTCCCCCCGTACGACGTCGACGCGACTTAGCGGGGACGCGCCAGCGGACCCGCTGGTGGTGGTCGAGGTCGCGACCGGCGTGTCGAGGCCCGATCGGCGACACTGACTCGTCAGTCCCGGCTCTGCACCGCCGCCAGGGTCGCGAACGCGACCAGCACCACCCGGGCGTCCTCGCCCACCGCGACCTCGACGAAGTCCGCTCCGACTCGCCGCGGGATCCCGTCGACTCGGCCTCCGGCGGTGTCGTGGAGCACGCACCGCTCCCCCGCCTCGGCCAGGCGGCGCAGCACCGACGCCCGGCCCAGCCGGGCCAGCGGTGACCAGGCCACCTCGGGGACGGCACGGTCCGACGCGCCCCTGACCGAGCGCACCGCGGCCAGCGTCACCACCCAGTCCTGGTCCGCCCCGCGCACCAGGCACCACCCGTCGGCGACCCGCTCCACGACGCCGGCCACGGCACCGACCCCGGCCACCTCCAGCCCGACCTCGCGCCCCACCGACGCCATCAACCGACTCGCCAGCCTGACCTGCTGGTACTCCGCCCGGCTCCGGTCGGCCAGCTCCGGCGCCCGCTCGGCGTCGTACAGCGCGTCGGCCTGCTGCTCGAGGTCGTCGAGCAGCGCGAAGAGATCGTCCTCCCAGGCCATGGTCCGACCCTGCCACATGAACAGCGCCTGGGGACAAGCCGTTGACGACTTCTATAAAAGCGCCTTGACTGAAGCAAACAGAAGCAAACGCAAAGGTTCTCGGATGAACACCACCTGCGCCCCGCCGCTGCGCTGCACCCTGGTGTGGCTCGCCACCACCGCTGCTGCGGCGCTCGCCGGCGTGGCGCTGCGCGCGGACGCCGTCGCCCTCGCGGGCGGACCCGGCACGGACCTCGAGACAGCGCTCGTCCGCGGCGGTTCGGCGGTCCTGCTGGCCTGCGCCGCGTGGGCCTGGCTCGTCACGACCACCGTCGTGCTCGAGGTCGCCCGGGGTCGGGTGGGTCTGGCCCGCGCAGTTCCCGCGTCCTGGCGACGAGCGGTGCTACTCGCCTGCGGCGCGTCCCTGGCCGCGGGGCTCGCCGGGCCGGCCGCGGCCGACCCGGGGCTGGCCGGACTGCCGCTCCCCGACCGGGCGGTCGGTGGTTCGGCGCCCGCGGTCGCCGTACCGCTGTCGGCGGCGGTGACCGTGCGACCAGGCGACACCCTCTGGGCCCTGGCGGAGCGCGAGCTGGGCCCGACCGCCTCCCCGGCGCAGGTCGACCGGCGCTGGCAGGAGCTCTACCGACTCAACCGGTCCGTCGTCGGACCGGATCCCGACCTGATCCGCCCCGGGCAGCGACTCCGGCTGCCCCCGTCCCCGCAGGAGCCGTCATGAGCACGTCCCGTCCCGACAACGTCGTCCAGCTCCGGGTGCCGGTCCCGGTCGCCAGCGTGCAGGGCACGCTCGCGCTCGACCTCCAGCCGCGCCAGCAGCCGCCCCGGGTGCTCGCGACGCCCGCTCCCGGGCCGGGCGACCCCACCCCGGTCGACGTACGGCGCCGCCGCGAGGTGGAGCGTTGGGCCCACCGGTTCGCCCAGGCCGCCGTCGAGATCGTCGGCGGTGACCGGCCGGCGACCCAGCTGCTGCGCTGGACGACCGGGGAGGTCTACGCGGACCTGCAGCGCCGCGCGCTGCTCGTCGCCCGCGGCGGCGGCCACCAGCCGGCGACGGCCCGGGTCCAGCCGGTCCGCCCGCAGGTGCTCAGCATCCACAGCTGCTTCGTGGACCGCGGCGTCGTCGAGACCAGCGTGCACGTGCGTTACGGCGAGCGCTCGCGCGCGCTGGCCGCCCGCTTCGAGCTGAAGCGCACCCGCCACGAGGCCACCCCGCGCTGGATCTGCACCACCCTCCAGTGGGCCTGAGCACCCCCGCACATGCCGAGTCGGCGCGAGTTCGCGCCGACTCGGCACCGAACTCACGCCGACTCGGCGCGGCCGCGGATCAGCCCGAGGCGCGGGCGGTGAGGCCGGTGGGGCCGCCGGGAGCGCCGTGGCACTGCTTGAACTTCTTGCCCGAGCCGCAGGGGCACTTGTCGTTGCGGCCGATGCCGGCGTACTCGTCGTCGGCGCTGCTGGCGGTGGTGCCGCGCACGGAGGCCTCACCGTCCTCGTCGGGCGCGGAGTAGGCGAGGTTCTGCGGCTGCTTCGGCCGGTCCAGCCCCTTGGCCCGGATCGTGGGCACGGCGCGCTGGGGGACGGTGCCCTCGGGCTGCAGCAGCGGCTCGTAGACCTCCTCGGCCTCCTCCTCGTCGTCCTCGATCTCCTCCTCGACGGAGACCTCGAGGTTGAACAGGAAGCCGACCGCCTCCTCCTTGATGCCGTCCATCATGGCGGCGAACATGTCGAAGCCCTCGCGCTGGTACTCGACGAGCGGGTCGCGCTGGGAGTAGGCCCGCAGGTAGATGCCCTCGCGGAGGTAGTCCATCTCGTAGAGGTGCTCGCGCCACTTGCGGTCGAGCACCGAGAGCAGGACCCGACGCTCCAGCTCGCGGATGACCTCGGCGCCGACCTCGGCCTCACGGGCGTCGTACGCCGCGTGCGCGTCGGCCTTCAGCTGCTCGATGAGCTCGTCGCGGTCGACGTGGGCGACCTCGCCGTCGGCGGCCTCGAGGACCTCCTCCAGCGTCAGCGAGACCGACCAGATCTGGCGCAGGTCGGTCCACAGCTGCTCCAGGTCCCACTCCTCGGCGAAGCCCTGGGTGTGCCCGGTCACGACGCCGGTCACGACGTCGTCGATGAAGGTGCCGATCTGCTCCTGGAGGTCGGCACCCTCGAGGACCTCACGCCGCTCGCCGTAGATCACCTTGCGCTGGCGGTCCATGACGTCGTCGTACTTCAGGACGTTCTTGCGGGACTCGAAGTTCTGCGACTCGACCTGGCCCTGGGCGTTGGCGATCGCGCTGGTGACCCGCTTGTTCTCGATCGGGACGTCGTCCGGGATCTTCAGCATGGTCAGGACGCGGTCGACCCAGTCGGACTTGAACAAGCGCATCAGCTCGTCCTGCAGCGACAGGTAGAACCGGGACTCGCCCGGGTCGCCCTGTCGGCCGGAACGGCCGCGGAGCTGGTTGTCGATGCGTCGCGACTCGTGCCGCTCGGTGCCGACGACGTAGAGGCCGCCGAGCTCGCGGACCTCGTCGTGCTCGGCGGCGACCTGCTCCTTGATCCGCTCGAGCATGTCGGGCCAGGCGGCGTCGTACTCCTCGGCGTGCTCGACGGGGTCGAGGCCCTGCTTGCGCAGCTCGGCGTCGGCGAGGAACTCCACCGAGCCACCGAGCATGATGTCCGTGCCTCGACCGGCCATGTTGGTCGCGACCGTGACCGCACCCTTGTGGCCGGCCATCGCGACGATCTTGGCCTCGGCCGCGTGCACCTTCGCGTTCAGGACGGTGTGCGGGATGCCGCGCTTCTTCAGCAGGTCGGAGAGGTACTCGGACTTCTCGACCGACACCGTGCCGACCAGGACCGGCTGGCCCTTCTCGTTGCGCTCGGCGATGTCGTCGGCGACCGCCTCGTACTTGGCCTCCTCGGTCCGGTAGACCAGGTCGGCCTGGTCGACGCGGGCCATCGGCCGGTTGGTCGGGATCGGCACGACGCCGAGCTGGTAGATCTTGTCGAACTCCGAGGCCTCGGTCATGGCCGTGCCGGTCATGCCGGAGAGCTTGTCGTAGAGCCGGAAGTAGTTCTGCAGCGTCACGGTGGCGAGGGTCTGGTACTCCTCGCGGACCTGCACGCCCTCCTTGGCCTCGATGGCCTGGTGGAGACCGTCGTTGTAGCGGCGACCCGAGAGCATCCGGCCGGTGTGCTCGTCGACGATGAGCACCTCGCCGTTCATGACGACGTACTCCTTGTCGCGGCGGAAGAGCTCCTTGGCCTTGATGGAGTTGTTGAGGAACGAGATCAGCGGGGTGTTGACGGCCTCGTAGAGGTTCTCGATGCCGAGGTGGTCCTCGACCTTGGTGATGCCGGGCTCGAGGACCGAGATGGTCCGCTTCTTCTCGTCGGTCTCGTAGTCGACGTCCTTCTCGAGGCGGGCGACGATCTTGGCGAACTCGCCGTACCACTTCACCTCGTCCTGGGTCGGGCCGCTGATGATCAGCGGGGTCCGGGCCTCGTCGATGAGGATCGAGTCGACCTCGTCGACCACGGCGAAGGCGTGGCCGCGCTGGACGCACTCCTCGATGGAGCCGGCCATGTTGTCGCGCAGGTAGTCGAAGCCGAGCTCGTTGTTGGTGCCGTAGGTGACGTCGCAGTTGTAGGCCTCGCGCCGCTGGGCCGGGCGCAGCTCGGGCAGGATCACGCCCGTCGTCAGGCCGAGGAACGAGTGCACGCGGCCCATCTGCTCGGACTGGTACTTGGCGAGGTAGTCGTTGACGGTGACGACGTGGACGCCCTTGCCCGCGAGCGCGTTGAGGTACGACGGCAGCACCGCGACCAGGGTCTTGCCCTCACCGGTCTTCATCTCGGCGATGTTGCCGAGGTGCAGCGCGGCGCCGCCCATGATCTGCACGTCGAACGGGCGCATGCCGAGCACCCGCTTGGCCGCCTCGCGCGCGGTGGCGAACGCCTCGGGCATCAGGTCGTCGAGGGTCTCGCCCTCCTCCAGGCGCCGCTTGAACTCGGCGGTCATGCCCTGGAGCTCCTCGTCGCTCATCGCGACGAAGTCGTCCTCGATGGCGTTGACGGCCTTCGCGACGGCCTCGAGCTGACGCAGGATCTTGCCCTCGCCGATGCGGAGGAGCTTGTCGAGGATGGCAGGCACGAGAGGGGTCTCCCTGGGTAGGACGAGCAGGCCCCGGGTCGGGCCGCGGACCATGCTATCGGGGGTGTGCCAACCGTCCGAGCCCGGCGGCCACGACGGCGGACACGAGCGCGGGGGCGAGGTCGCCCCGGGGCTCGACCCGCACCTCGGCGAGCCCCAGCCAACCGGCCAGGACCCCCAGCTCGGCGGCGAGCTCCTCGGCCGTCTCGGCCGGTGATCCCGGCTCGGCGTACGCGCCCTGGACGACGAGCACCCCCGCCCGACGGTCGGCCTTCAGGTCGACCCGCGCGACGATCCGGTCCCCGAGCAGGAAGGGCAGGACGTAGTAGCCGTGCACCCGCTTCTCGGCGGGGGTGTAGATCTCGATCCGGTAGTGGAAGTCGAAGATGCGCTCGGTGCGCTCACGCTCCCAGACCACCGGGTCGAACGGGCTGAGCAGCGCTCGCGCGCCGACCCGGCGCGGCAGCCGCGCGTCGCGGTGGAGGTAAGCCGGCCGCTTCCACCCCTCGATGGTCACCGGGAGGAGCTCGCCGGCCTCGACCAGGGAGGCGATCGCCGGCCGGACGTCGTCGACGTGCATCCGGTAGTAGTCCTTCAGGCACTGCGCGGTGGCCACCCCGTGCGAGACCGCGGCCCGGCGGACCAGCTCGAGCGTGGCCTCGGCCCGGGTCGGGGTCGGCTGCGCCAGCACCTCGGCCGGGAGCACCCGCTCGGGCAGGTCGTAGACCACCTCGAACTGGGTGTTGCGCCGGGCGACCGCCAGGTCGCCGACCATGAAGAGGTAGTCGAGGCCCTTGCGGGCCTCGGACCAGTTCCACCCCCAGTGCTCCTTGCTCCGCGGGGCCCCGTCGTCGAGCTCGCGGGCGGTGCTCGGACCGCGGGCGGCGACCTCGGCCAGCAGGGCGGCCGCGGTCTCGTCGGTCACCTCGTTCCACCACTTGCCCCGACTGGCGCGGTACTGCTCCCTGCGGTGCTGCAGGTGGGGCCACAGCTCGACGGGCATGAACGCCTGCACGTGCGCCCAATACTCGACCAGGCGACGCGGCCGCTGCTCGGCGGCCCGACGCAGCAGGTCGACGTCGTAGGGACCCATCCGGGAGTAGAGCGGCATGTAGTGCGCCCGCTGCAGGACGTTGACCGAGTCGACCTGGAGCACCCCGGTGCGGGTGAGCGTGCGCGCGAAGGTGCGCATCGTGGGCACGGTGTGGCGCTTGTCGAGGAAGCCCTGCGCCGCCAGCGCGACCCGGCGGGCCTGGGCCTGGCTGAGGGTGTCTCGCGGCATGGGCGAGAGCGTACGGCGGGGCGCCGACAGCGGTGTTCCGTGGCGGCCGGGACGCCCGCCCCGCGAACGGCGCAATTGCGCTACTTACGGGCAGGTAGGGCTCCGCCTGACCCACAAGCGGCGCAATTGCGCCGGTCGTGGGCCTGGCGGTGGTGATGTGCGGGCGAGATCAGGATGCGGTCTCGACACGCGGGTCACGGCTTCGCAGGCTCAGCCGTGCCGCTCGCTCGACCACCGGTGATCTCCCGTGACGAGCGGCGCCCTCGTTCCTCGGGCGCCTCTCGTCACGGCAGGTCGAGCAGCTTCTCCTTGACGGCGTACATGACCGCCTCCATGCGGGAGTGCAGCTGGAGCTTCTCCAGGATGTTGCGCACGTGGTTCTTGACGGTGTTCTCGGAGATGAACAGCTGGCGGGCGATCTCGCGGTTGTTCATGCCCTTGGCGACCAGGCGGAGCACCTCGAGCTCGCGCTCGGTCAGCCGCAGGCCGGGGACGTGGTCGCGCTCGGGGCGCGACATCTGCTTGAACTCGTCGATCAGCTTGACCGCCATCGACGGGCTGATCAGGGACTGGCCGTCGGCGACGACGCGAACGGCCTGGGCGACCTCCTCGATCGAGGAGTCCTTCAGCAGGTAGCCGGAGGCCCCGCTCTTGACGGCCTCGTAGAGGTCGGCCTCCTCGTCGGAGACCGTCAGCATGATGATCTTGGCCGACGGGACCGCCTCCTTGATGGCCAGGCAGGCCTCGATGCCCGAGCGCTTGGGCATCCGGATGTCGAGCAGGACGACGTCGGGCGCAGCGGTCGTGGCGAGGTTGGTGCCCTCGATGCCGTCCCCGGCCTCGCCGATCACCTCGATGCCCGTCTCCACCGCCAGCAGCATCGTCAGCCCGCGACGGAAGAGCTCCTGGTCGTCGACGACGAGCACCCGGATGGGCTCCGAGCCGTCGGTATGTGTATCGGCCACGCGCAGATCATGGCACGGACGGGCCCCGTCTGGCGTCCAGATGGGTCACACAACTGCGGGTCGGGGTGGCCCAGATGGGCCACCCCGACCAGATCAGAGCCGTACCGAGCGGGTCATTCCTCCCCGAGATCGAGCGAGATGACGCCGTAGTCGTAGCCCCGGCGCCGGTAGACGACGGCCGGACGCTCGCTCTCCTTGTCGACGTAGAGGTAGAAGTCGTGGCCCACGAGCTCCATCTCGTACAGGGCCTGGTCGAGGGTCATCGGACTGGCCGGGTGGGTCTTCTCGCGCACGACCAGCGGGCCGTCGCCGGTGACCGCGATCGGGCCGACCTGACGTTCCTGGGTGCTCGACAGCTCCTCCTCGACCGTCTCGGCGATGGGAGCCGGATCGGTGTCGGCGAGGGCCTGGCCGACCGAGACCGGGGTCTTCTGCCCCCGGTGCACGCGCCGCCGATCGGCCGCCCGGCGCATCTGGGCGGCCATCTTGTCCAGCGCGAGGTCGAGGGCCCCCATCTTGTCGTCGGCGGCCGCCTCGGCCCGGATGACCGGGCCCTTCGAGAAGGCGGTCAGCTCCACGTGGATCGAGCGGTCGTGCTGGCGCGGGTTGGGTTCACAGTCCACCTCCACATGCACCCGCATGATCCGGTGGTCGTGCTTCTCCAGCCGGGTCAGCTTCTCCGCGGCATGATCGCGGAACCGGTCCGTGATCTCGCAGTGACGCCCCGTGACCACAACTTCCATGTGAACCTCCCGTTGAACAGTTGGTTTCCTTCTCAGCTCATCCGTGCCGTCCTGTGGGCGCGCCGGAGCGCGGGCCCAGTGCCCGTGCTCCGGTGAGGGATGAGATGGAGCCCGCCCGGCCGACCTGGTCTTCGACCCCACAATCGCCTGCTGAGACGTTCGCAGCTTCTCTGCCACTACTGGCCTTCTCCCGCCGGTCCCCGCATCTGACGGGAAGGACGGGGCAGGACTTACCTCTAAGCCGCACCGTGATCGTCCGCCCGGAGGCGGACTTACGTGGACCGTTTCGCCTGCGACTGGCTTCGGCTAGCCGCCCGCGCGCCAGAGGCGCACCAGCGGTGCAACCACGGACCCGGACGGACTCCATGCAGAGACGGTAGTCACCTCGCGCCCGGGATTAAAGGGACAGAGGTCCCTGATTCGACCCGCCGCCTCCGGGTGGCCGCCACGGCGGCGATCCCGGCCACCTGCAGCCCCACCGACTCGAGCGCCCGCTGGGCCTCCCGGGTGGTCGCACCCGTGGTCAGCACGTCGTCGCAGACCACCACCCGCACCCGGGGCGCGGCCGCCGCGAGCCGGCGCAGGCCGGCCGTCGGGCAGGTCATCGAGCCCGCGAGGTTGCGGGCCCGCGCGACCGCGTCTAGGCCGGCCTGGTCGAGCAGGCCCGGCCGGGTGCGGAGCAGCCGGGTCGCACGGACGTCGTACCCCTCCCGTCGGAGGCGGACGGCCGCTCCCGCGGCCAGGGTGTACGTCGGGTCGTGGCCGCGGGCGCGCACGCTGGCCGGCCGGGACGGGACCGGCACCAGCACGACCGGTCCCGCGGGCGCGGCGGCGACCACGGCCTGGACGAGCAGGCCGGTCAGCGGGCGGGCCAGGCCGAGCAGCCGGCGCTCCTTCAGACCGAGCACCATCGCCCGCGTCACCCCGTCGTACGACGTGGCTGCCCAGGGCGGCGCCAGCCCGGGCGGGGCCGGGACGGGCCAGGCGGGTCCGGCACCGGCCGGCAGCGCCGCCTCGCAGCCCCCGCACAGCAGCCGTCCGGGGCGCGCGCAGCCGACGCACCGGCCGCCGAGCAGCAGGTCGGTGACGGCGTCCAGCACCCCTCCAGCGCACCAGCCGGGACGATCCGGCTCAACCACCGCCGAGCGGGCTGTGGAGGACGCGTCAGCCGACGTACTCGAGGGAGCGCGGGCGCTGGCCCTCGCCGAACTCGATCTCGCGGGCCACCGGGCCGGAGAGGTCGAGGGCCAGGTCGGGCGCCAGGACCAGCAGGCTCTGTCCGTCGACGGGGGAACCCACCAGCGAGCGGACCGGGCCGTTGAGGTTGGCGATGCTCTCGAGGCTCGTGGGAGCTCCGTCGACCGCGACCGAGCGCACCTCCCACAGCTCGCCGGCCACGCCGGTCAGCACGGCGAGGCTGGTCGGCGAGCGCCAGGCGATGTCCTTGATGGTCTGGGCCTCGGACGCGGCGCCCAGGATCACCTGGGCCTCCGTCGCGCCGCGGACGTCTCCGCGTGGCCGGTGCCGGATCCGACTGACGACGAGCTCGTCGCCCGCGGGGCGGGCCAGGACGGCCACCAGGCGGGAGCCGTCGCGGGAGACCAGGAAGGAGCGGACGGTCTCTCCCGTGATCCCGGGGACGTCCAGGTCGCGCAGGCGACCGTCCTCGTAGTAGCGGACCCGGGCGCCGTCGGCACGGCGGTCGACCAGCCAGATCCGGTCGGTGAAGTCCCAGGCCGGCTCGAGCAGGTCGGCCCCGCGGTCGAGGATCCCCCGGGGCTCGGCCTCACCGGCGCCGACCGGGGCGACCACGACGGAGCCGCCGGTCGTGACGCCCGCGGCGGTGCTGCCGTCGAGGCTGACGGCCGCGGACCGCAGAGCGATCTTGCCGGTCCCGAAGAGACCGGTGACCGGGTCGAGGGCCTCGGGGATCCCCGCGACCAGGCGTCCGTCGCGGACGCCGAAGACGATCGCGCTCGCGCCGGGTACGGCGGGGTCGAACTCCTCCCCCAGGCCGACCGGGAACCGTCCCTCGTCGCTGCCGGGGGGCTGGACCAGCTCGCCGTCGACCGTCACCCGCACCGACCGGATGCCGACGACCTGGCGCAGCGTCGCGGCGAGCTGCACGACCATCAGCCGCTCGCTCTCCGGCGGCTGCTGCCCGACGTCGCTGAGGGACACGTCCGCGACCCCGTCGGAGGACACCGGCACCGAGAGGTCGCCGAGCCGGGCGCCGGCCGGGAAGAAGCTGCGCGAGCTGGTGCCCATGTCGGCGCCGGGCCCGTCCAGCAGCCCCTCGACAAGCCGGGTCGCCAGGGCGCCGTCGTTGGCGACGAAGACCGGCTCCGGCACCAGGATCCGGGCGCTCGGGTCGAAGAAGGACAGCGACAGGCGGCGGAAGCGCGACTCGAACCACGACTCGGGGACCACGAGGGCGTCCGGGGCGTCGGAGATGCGCCACTCGCCCTGCTCCAGCTCCAGCCCGAAGCGCAGGTCGAGGTCGGAGCCGCCGAGCGACCCGCGCCAGGCGCCCCGCGAGTCGAAGCGGTTGGCGCCGTCGAGCATCCGGACGCTGACGACCTCGCTGCCGTCGATGGCCGGCGAGCGGTCGCCGTACGTGATGGTCTCGCGCTCGGGTCGCCAGGACGCCCGTGCCTCGGGCGTGAGGAACTCGGCGGCGGAGGTCGTCTGGATGGGCACCGCGGTCATGGCGTCGAGGAAGCCCTTGACGATCTCGGAGCGCGACGCGTCCGGGAGCGGCGGGAGCGGGTCGTACTTCACGCCGGTGCTCTCCGGCGTGGTCCGGCTGCCGTCGGTCTCGACGACCGGTCCGGTCTCGGGCAGGCTCACGCACCCGGTCGCGGCCAGGGCGAGCACGGCCGCGAGCAGGAGCGCGGTGGCGGGGCGTCTCACGTCACGGGCTCCTTGGCGTCGGCGGGGACCAGCGGGAGCGGGCTGCGACGCAGCGGGGCGTTGACCCGGCGCGGCAGGGTGAGCCGGAACTGGGCGCCCTCCCCCGGCCGTCCCCAGGCCTGCAGCCAGCCGCCGTGCAGGTGGGAGTCCTCCAGCGAGATGGACAGCCCGAGGCCGGTCCCGCCGCTGGTGCGGGCACGGGCCGGGTCGGCGCGCCAGAAACGGTTGAAGACCAGCGCGGACTCCCCCGGGCCCAGGCCGATCCCGAAGTCACGGACGGTGATCGCCGCCGCGTGGTCGTCACCGGCCACCTGCACGACGATCTCCTCGCCGCGACCGGTCTCGGCGTGGTCGATGGCGTTGGTGATCAGGTTGCGGACGACGCGCTCGATCCGCCGGGCGTCGGCCTCGGCCAGGCACGGGTGGTCCGGAGCCCGTACGACGACCCCCACGTCCCGCTGCTCGGCCAGCGGGCGGGTGGCCTCGACCACCCGGTGCGCGACGTCGACCAGGTTGATGTCCTCGGCGTCCAGCACGGCCGCGCCCGCGTCGAAGCGGCTGATCTCGAGCAGGTCGACCAGCAGCGTCTCGAAGCGGTCCAGCTCGGTCTGGAGCAGCTCGGCGGCGCGTGAGCTGACCGCGTCGAAGTCGTCGCGGGCGTCGTACAGGACGTCGCCGGCCATCCGCACCGTGGTGAGGGGCGTGCGGAGCTCGTGGGAGACGTCGGAGACGAACCGGTGCTGGACCCGGCTGAGCTCCTCCAGCTGGCGGATCTGGCGCTGCAGGTTGCTGGCCATCTGGTTGAACGAGGTCGCGAGTCGGGCCAGGTCGTCCTCGCCCGTGACCCGGAGCCGCTCCTGCAGCCGGCCCGCGGCGAGTCGCTCCGCCACCCGGCGGGCCATCCGGATCGGGGTGACCACCTGCCGGGTGACCAGCCAGGTGACGCCGGCGACCAGGACCAGGAGCAGCACGGCCGCGGTCAGCAGCGCCCGGGTCACCAGCGCGAGCGTCTCCTGCTGCTCGTCGAGCGGGAACAGGAAGTACAGGGTGTACGTGCCACCGTCGGCGACCAGCGTCACCTGGGTGCCGACCACGATGCCGGGCTCCTCGCTCAGCTCCGTCCCGGCGGAGTCGAGGGTCCGGATCGTCGTGTAGGTCCAGGCCGTGGCCGCCGGTTCCTGGAAGTGGCTCTCCAGGCTGGTCGGCACGCTGCCGGTGTCGAGGCCCGGCGAGGAGCGGGTGCCCCGCTGGGCGATCCGGCCGGTGTTCTCGCCGATCGGGCCGGCCAGCACGACCGCGAACCCCCGGGTCAGGCCGCGCTGGATGATCGGGTCGATCAGCTCGGCCTGCTGGGCCGTGGCGTCGACGTCCGTGCCGGGCACCGAGCCCAGACGGGTCTCGGCGTCGGCCCGCTCGGTGTCGGCCTCGGCGACGACCGCGTCCACGCGCTGGTCGAGGAGACCCTCACGGGTCTGCTGGAGCAGGAACCAGCCGACGCCCCCCACGACCGTCGCGGACAGCACGAGGGTGGAGGCCACCACCCGCGCCTGGATCGAACGACGCCAGAAGGTGAGCCCGCGCCGGAGGCCCGGCGGCATGCCGAGCGCGAGCCGGGCCACTACGGCATGTCTCCCGAGTCCTGGCCGCCGCGGGCGTCGTCCCGGGGAGTGCCTGGCCCGGCGGAGGAGGGAGTCACGGAGTCATGGCGAGCGGCGACCACGACGTCCAGATGCCCCCGGGACGACGTGCAGCAGGTCAGGGACTCGACCGACATGCCCTAGGCCGCCGTCATCACTGGTTGCCCGCCTTGTAGCCGACGCCGCGGACGGTGACGACGATCTCGGGGTTCTCGGGGTCGTGCTCGACCTTGGAGCGCAGTCGCTGGACGTGCACGTTGACCAGCCGGGTGTCGGCGGCGTGGCGGTAGCCCCAGACCTGCTCCAGCAGCACCTCGCGGGTGAAGACCTGCCACGGCTTGCGGGCCAGGCAGACCAGGAGGTCGAACTCGAGGGGGGTGAGGCTGATCGGGACACCGGCCCGCGCCACCGCGTGGCCCGCGACGTCGATGACCAGGTCGCCGATGGTCAGGGTCTCCTGCGGCGTGGTCTCGTAGCGACGGACCCGGGCCCGGATCCGGGCGACCAGCTCCTTGGGCTTGAACGGCTTGACGACGTAGTCGTCGGCCCCGGACTCGAGGCCGACGACGACGTCGACGGTGTCGCCCTTGGCGGTGAGCATCACGATCGGGACCCCCGACTCCGCGCGGATCTCCTTGCAGACGTCGATGCCGTCCTTGCCCGGGAGCATCAGGTCCAGCAGCACCAGGTCGGGGCGGTAGTCGCGGAACTCGCCGAGGGCCTGGTCGCCGCGCACGCACATGCGGCTGTCGAAGCCCTCCTGACGCAGGACGATCGTCAGCATCTCCGCGAGGGACGCGTCGTCGTCGACGACGAGGACGCGTCCCTTGGTCGCGTAGTCGCTGGGCGGGCTGCTCGGCTGCCCCTGGGGCAGTCCGGCAGCCCCGCCGGAGGGCTGGCTCATGGCATCAATCCTGCCACCACGAGCCTCGGAGGCACTCAGTAGCGGTACTGCTCCGTCTTGTACGGGCCCTCGACCGGGATGCCGAGGTACGACGCCTGCGACTCCGAGAGGGTCGTGAGCTTGACGCCGAGAGCGTCCAGGTGGAGCCGGGCGACCTCCTCGTCGAGGTGCTTGGGCAGCACGTAGACGCCGGTCGGGTACTCCTCGGTCTTGGTGAAGATCTCGATCTGCGCCAGGACCTGGTTGGTGAAGGAGTTCGACATCACGAACGACGGGTGGCCGGTCGCGTTGCCGAGGTTCATCAGGCGCCCCTCGGACAGCATGATGATGGCGTTGCCCGACGGGAAGGTCCAGACGTCGACCTGCGGCTTGACGTTCTTGCGCACCGCGACGCCCTCGGCCTCGAGGCCGGCCATGTCGATCTCGTTGTCGAAGTGGCCGATGTTGCCGACGATCGCGTTGTGCTTCATCTTCGACATCTGCTCGACCGACACGACGTCCTTGTTGCCGGTCGCGGTGATGATGATGTCGGCGGTGCCGACGACGTTGTCGAGGGTGTCGACCTGGTAGCCGTCCATCGCCGCCTGCAGCGCACAGATCGGGTCGATCTCGGTGACGATGACCCGGGCACCCTGGCCGCGCAGCGACTCGGCACAGCCCTTGCCGACGTCGCCGTAGCCGCAGACGACCGCGACCTTCCCGCCGATGAGGACGTCGGTGGCGCGGTTGATGCCGTCGATGAGCGAGTGCCGGCAGCCGTACTTGTTGTCGAACTTCGACTTGGTGACCGAGTCGTTGACGTTGATGGCCGGGAACAGCAGCGTGCCGTCGCGCATCATGTCGTAGAGGCGCAGGACACCGGTGGTGGTCTCCTCGGTGACGCCCTTGATCGAGTTGGCGATCGGGGTCCAGTGATCGGTGTTCTTCGCGAGGACCTCGTTGAGGACCTCGAAGATGATCCGCTGCTCACCGCTGGTGGCCGTCGCCGGGTCGGGCGCCTGACCGGTCTTCTCGGCCTGGACGCCGAGATGGACGAGCAGGGTCGCGTCGCCACCGTCGTCGAGGATCATGTTCGGGAGCGTGTCGCCGGGCCAGTCGAGGATCTGCTGGGTGCACCACCAGTACTCCTCCAGCGTCTCGCCCTTCCAGGCGAACACGGGGACGCCCTGCGGGTTCTCGGGAGTGCCGTTCGGACCGACCGCGATCGCGGCGGCGGCGTGGTCCTGGGTGGAGAAGATGTTGCAGGAGGCCCAGCGGACCTCGGCGCCGAGCGCCACCAGCGTCTCGATGAGGACGGCGGTCTGGATCGTCATGTGCAGCGAGCCGGCGATCCGGGCGCCGGCGAGGGGCTTCTCGGCCCCGTAACGCTCGCGCATCGCCATCAGGCCGGGCATCTCGTGCTCGGCGAGCTGGATCTCGGTGCGGCCGAAGTCGGCCAGGCTGAGGTCGGCGACCTTGTAGTCCATCGGTGCTCCTGGGGGTGATATAGCAGCGGTTCGCGTCACCCGAGATTAGAACGGCCGCGCGCTCAACGAGGAATCCTCGTCGCCGCGTCCAGGCGGGCGATCAGCCGCTCTCCCCGGCCGGCCAGGTCCTCCCGGTCGGGTGCTCCCGCGAGGTGGAGGTCGCCGTCGAGGTTGAGGACCGCGACCCGAGCGGCCGCGCCGTACGCCGCGGCGGCGGCCGCCACGTCGGCCAGGAGCGGCGCGCTGCCGAGCCGGGCCAGCTCCGCGAGCAGGGGGATGGCGTCCTCCACGACGGCCAGGATGTCGGCGCTGGTGCCGGCGGCTGCGACCGCCGCGGCGGCGAGGTCGTCGGAGCGGCTCCGCCAGGCGGCGACCAGCCGGGCCGAGGCGGCCCCGTCGGCGGCCACCAGCTCCAGCGAGCGACGCCGGAGCGCGTCCGCGGCGTCGCGGACGCCCGCGAGGTCGGCCCCGTCGCGCGACGGGTACGACGCGACCTTCCCCACCAGCGCCGAGCCGAGGCCGAGCATGACGGCCGCCGCCGCGCCGCCGCCGGGGTCCGCCCCGGGAGCGGCGAGCCGGTCGAGCCAGGCGTCCAACGGCTCCACGGCTGCCTCCTCGTGTGTCAGGTGGTGGTTCGTCACCCGATTCCTAGCACGGATCGGTCAGTGGGCCGGGGCGTGCGCCTTCTTGCCGAACGGCTGCAGGGTGACCACGGCGAGGACCGCGAGACCGACCGCCAGGCCCAGGATCGCCGAGGCGACCGTGTTGACCAGCCAGCCCAGCACGCCACCGAGGGCACCCGTGGCGTGGCGGACCTCCTCCTCGAGGTGGTGGACGAAGTCGTACGGCGCGTGGAAGCCGAGGTCGTCGAGGCCGACCAGCTCGATGTGACCGCCCACCCAGAGCATCGCGGCCGTGCCGACGACCGAGATCACGTTGAGGATGTGGGGCATGGCCGTCACCATGCCGCGCCCGATCCTCTGGGACGCCGCGGACGAGCGCTCGGCGAGGTGCAGGCCGATGTCGTCGATCTTCACCAACAGCCCGACCACGCCGTAGACCACGACGGTGATGACGAGGGCGACGACCACCAGGATCGCCGCCCGGGCCCAGAACGACTCGTCGGCGACCTCGTTGAGGGCGATCACCATGATCTCGGCCGACAGGATCAGGTCGGTGCGGACCGCCCCGGCCACCATCGTCTTCTCGGCCTCGGGGCCGGACGCCGCCACCGGGGCGGCGTGGTGCTCGTGGCCGCGGAGCTTGCCCCACACCTTGTGGGCGCCCTCGTAGCAGAGGAACGCGCCACCGGCCATCAGGATCGGGGTGAGCAGGCCGGGGAGGAACTGGCTGAGCAGCATCGCCACCGGCAGGATGATCAGCAGCTTGTTGCGGATCGAGCCGATGGCGATCCGCTTGATCATCGGCAGCTCGCGGTCGGCGGTGACCCCGTGGACGTACTGCGGGGTCACGGCGGTGTCGTCGACCACCACGCCGGCAGCCTTGGCCGTCGCCCGGCCGGCGGCCGCGCCGACGTCGTCGATCGAGGCCGCGGCGAGCCGGGCGATCGCGGCGACGTCGTCGAGCAGCCCGAAGAGGCCCGCGCTCACCGCGAGGCTCGGTCGGAGGTGGCGTCAACAGGCTCAGGCATGGCCCGAAGCGTAGCGGCGTCCTCGACGGCCGCGCTGATGACGTCGGTCTCGGCCTTGGCGTTGACGGTGGCGTGCGCCTCCTTCACCCGCCGCTCGGCGTACCCGAGCGGGTCGACGAGGTGGTTGAGCCGCGAGGCCAGCGGGCCCCAGGCGAGCAGGAAGGAGAGGGCGACCGACGCGGCGACGGTCACCAGCAGGGCGAAGGTCCCCTGGTCGGCGGCCCAGTCGGGGTAGCCGGCGTATGACGCGCCCTTCACGGCGAACCCGTGGAAGAGGTAGACCACCAGGGTCCAGGCGCCCATCCGGGTGAACCAGCCACCCACCCGGGGGACCACGGCGAGGAAGGCCCAGGCACCCAGGGTGCCGACGAGCAGCACTCCCGCCCGGATGGCGAACGCCCGGGGGTCGCTGACGTCGAACTCGTCGTAGCGGGCGCGGTAGTAGAGCCACTCGGTGGCCGCCCAGCGGTCGGTCCAGGTCGTCAGGACCCAGATCGCGGCCAGCACCACCACGCCGGCGATCCGGACCGCCGGCGCCCGCAGCCGCTCCAGCCGCTCGGGGGTGGCCGACAGGCCCATCACGAAGAAGGGCAGCAGGCCCAGGACGCGGGCCAGGTCCAGGGTGTCACCGGCGTACAGGCCGGCGACCAGGCTGATCGCCAGCGCGACCGGCAGCGCCCCCGGGATCGCCTTGAAGACGGGGGTCACGAGTCGCCAGAAGAACAGCGCCGCGAGGTACCACATCGGCCAGTGCGGGTCCTTGAACAGATCCTGCAGCTGCTCCCCGCCCACGTGGATGCGGAACAGCGCGATCGCGCACTCGAAGACGACGTACGGCACGACGACGGTGCGCACCAGCTGCCACATCCGCCGGCGCTCCCAGCTGAAGGAGCGCGAGAGGTAGCCGGTGACCAGGACGAACGCCGGCACGTGCCAGGCGTAGAGGAAGTCGTAGAGGTGGTTGTTGAAGGCCGTCGTCGGCAGCAGCGTCAGCGCGTGGCCGACCACCACGAGGGTGACCAGGGCCATCTTGGCGTTGTCGAACCAGGGGTCCCGAGTCCGGGTCGCGGGCTGGGCTGGGGACGTCGCGTGCACGGGTCCAGTGGTACCCGCTGGACCTGTGGATCAGTCCTCGACGAGGCCCAGCCGGAGGTACTCGCTCGCGTAGGTGCCGGTCAGCAGCAGCGAGGCGTAGCGGGCGACCTCGCTGGGGGCCTCGGTCGTCACCGTCTCGACCCGGACGCCCCGCGACGTCGCGGTCGCCTGGAGGCGTCCGCGCTGCTCGCGGACCACCGGGTCCTCGGCGCCGTCGTCGAGCACCAGCAGCGTCGGGCGCAGCTCGCCGCCCTCCCCCGCGAACGGGTCGTCGAAGACGTCGCGCGGCCGGGCCGCCTCGAGCACCGGCAGCAGGTGCTCGGCGTCGCCGGCCAGGGCGGTGCGGCCGCTCACCCGGCGGATCGACTCCGCCACCCGACGAGCGGCCCGGGCGGCCAGCACCGAGCCACCCCAGACCAGCGGGTTGGCGTCGGCCAGGGCGATGGCCAGCACCTTCGCCGGGTTGACTGCGATGTCGCGGTGCGGCGAGCAGCTGGTCGCGACCTCGTCGAGCGCGGTCGCCACCTGCTCGGGGTCGGCGGCCGGACCGAGGGAGACCCGGTCGAGGAAGGTCAGCATCGCCACCGCGGTGGCGAGCTGGTCGGCCGTCGCGGTCGGCAGGATGGTGCTCCACCGGCCGGCGGCGTGCTCGCCGACCAGCGAGCTCGGCGGGCAGGCGACGACCACCTGGCAACCCCGTCGTACGGCCTCCGCCACGGCGGAGGCGGTGCCGCTGTCGGAACCCTCGGGGGCCAGCACGACCACCAGGTCGAGGCTGCCGGCCCAGCCGGGCAGGGCGGGCCCGGGCCAGGCGACGAACGGCACGGGGCACCACGGCTCGAGCACCGCCCGCAGCAGGCGCGAGTCGGGGCCGGCGGCGATCACCGCGCGGGGTCGGGCCTCGGAGAGGCTGCGCGAGACGGCCTCCTCGATCGCCTCGGCGGCCGCGCCGACCTCGCGGCGCACCCGGGCGCCGGACTCCGCCAGCGTGCGCAGCCGGAGGTCGGCCGCACCGAGGGCCGTCTCGTCGTCCAGCCGGGACTCGTCGAACCAGGTCGCCATCCTCGTCGCCGCGCTCAGGCCGGCGTGCGGGCTTCGTCGACGAGCAGCACCGGGATGCCGTCGCGGACCGGGTAGGCCAGGCCGCACTCGCCCTGACAGACGAGCTCGTCGGCCTGGGGCGCCAGCTGGCCGCGGCACTGCGGGCACACGATGATCGCCAGCAGGCCCGGGTCGAGGGACGCGGCGCTCATCGGGCGGCCCGGATCTTCGTCAGGACCTCGTCGCGCACGGATGCCATCGTGGCCTCGTCCTTCCCCTCGGCGTTCAGCCGGAGCAGCGGTTCGGTGTTGGACGGCCGGACGTTGAACGTCCAGTCCGTGTGGGACACCGTAAGCCCGTCGAGGCGGTCGGTGGTCACCCCGGGGCGTACGCCGTACTCCTCCTCGAGGGCGGCCATCACGCCGACCTGGTCGGCGACCTCGGAGTTGATCTCGCCGCTGACCGGGTAGCGCTCGTACGGTGCCAGCAGCGCCGACAGCGGCTGGTCGGTCTCGGCCAGCGCGGCCAGGGCGTGCAGCGCGGCCAGCATCCCGGAGTCGGCGCGCCAGAAGTCGCGGAAGTAGAAGTGACCGCTGTGCTCGCCGCCGAAGACCGCGTCGGTCTCGGCCATGGTGGCCTTGATGAAGGAGTGCCCGACCCGGGTGCGCACCGGGGTGCCGCCCAGCTCGGTGACGATCTCGGGGACCGCCCGTGAGGTGATCAGGTTGTGGATGATCGTGGCGCCCGGCTCCTTGGCCAGCTCGCGGCTCGCGATCAGCGCCGTCAGGGTGGACGGCGAGACCGCGCGCCCCTCCTCGTCGACGAGGAAGCAGCGGTCGGCGTCGCCGTCGAACGCGAGACCGACGTCGGCCCCCTCCTCGAGCACCCGCGCCTGCAGGTCGCGGAGGTTCTCGGCGTCGATCGGGTTGGCCTCGTGGTTGGGGAAGGTGCCGTCGAGCTCGAAGTACATCGGCACCACGTCCACCTGGTCGGACCCGAGCCGCCCGAACACCGCCGGGGCGGTGTGGCCGGCCATCCCGTTGCCGGCGTCGACGACGACCTTCAGCGGCCGCCCCACGACCGGCGCCAGGGTGAGCAGGTGGGCGGCGTACGCCTCGAGGACGTCGTGCTCCGAGACGTCGCCGGTCGGCCCGGACACCGGCTGGGGCGACACGACCAGGTCGCGGATCTCGGCGAGCCCCGTCTCCAGCCCGATCGGTACGGCGTGCGCGCGACACATCTTGATCCCGTTGTACTGGGCCGGGTTGTGACTGGCGGTGAACATCACGCCCGGGTGGCCGAGGTGGCCGGAGGCGAAGTACAGCTGGTCGGTCGAGGCCAGCCCGATCAGGATCACGTCGGCCCCCGCGGCCGTGGCGCCCTCGGCGAACGCGCCGGCCATGCCGGGCGAGCTGGGCCGCATGTCGTGGCCCACCACGACCGTGGTGGCGCCGACGACCTGGACGTAGGCGCGGCCGGTCGCGCGGGCCAGCTCCTCGTCGATCTGGTCGGGGACCGTGCCCCGGACGTCGTAGGCCTTGAAGATCGCGTGGACGTTGGCGGGGTCGAGGGTGTCGGCCATGGCGCTGACCCTAGCGGGACGGACGGCCTTCCGAGTCGGCACCACGGGTGCGGGCTCGGCGGGGCCGCCGGGTCAGTCGGTCGAGAGGACGCGGAGGTGTCCCTTGCGGCCGGTCTCGCGGCCGGTCTCCTCCGCGGGGAGCGGACGCACCGGCGCGATCGGCCGGGCCGCCTCGCGGACGGCGTCGGCCAGGGCGAGCAGGTCGTCGTTGGACGGCCCCTGCGCGGAGGTGTCGGGCGCGAGCCGGAGGACCTCCCACCCGCGCGGGGCCGAGAGCCGCTCGGAGTGGGTGTCGCAGAGGTCGTAGGCGTGCGGTTCGGCGTACGTCGCGAGGGGGCCGAGGACGGCGGTCTGGTCGGCGTACACGTACGTCAGCGTGTTGACCGCAGGACGGCCGCACGCGGTGCGCGAACAACGACGGGTGGGGCTCACGCGGCAGACGCTACCCCCCGCCCCGATCCCGCCCGATTAGGCTCGCGGCGTGGAGAGAGCTCGCCGTACCCGGGACCGTCGCGGCCGGGGCATGCGCGGCCCCGGCGTCCGGCCCGAGCACCCCGGCACCCCGGCCCTGCGCACCAAGCGGGAGCGCTTCGACGACCTGGTCCTCGGCATCGTCACCGAGGTCGACGGGCGCTGGCAGGACCGTCTCGGACTGGTCGAGTACGCCGTCGAGGACGCCCCGCAGGTGCCCGACGACTGGGACACCGGGACCGTGCCGCTGTCGTCGCTGGTGCGCGGCACGGGGGGCGCCCCGACCCGTCTGGTGCTCTTCCGCCGGCCGATCGAGCACCGCTGCGAGACCCGCGGCGACCTGGAGGCTCTGGTGCTGACCCTGGTCGTCGAGCAGGTCGCCGAGCTGCTCGGCATCGACGCCTCCGAGGTCGACCCCCGCTACCAGGGCGACGACTAGTGGCAGCCGTCCCGGACGACCTCGCCGCCACCTACCTGCGCGCGCTGGCCACCGCCGACGTCGACCTGGTCGTCGGCCTGTTCGCCGAGGACGCCGTCGTCCACTCGCCGCTGTACGGACCGCTCCCGCCCCGGGAGTTCTACCCGGCGCTGTTCGCGGACACCGGCCAGGCGAACCTGACTCTGCGGTCGGTGATGAGCGGGATGGACACGAGGGGCCGGGCGACGATGAGCTTCTGGTTCCACTTCGACTGGCGCCTGCCCTCCGGGGTCGCAGCACCGTTCGAGGTGGTGGACGTCGCCACCCTCGACGCCGAGGGGCTGGTCGAGGAGCTGCGCATCGTCTACGACACCGTCGAGGTGCGCCCCGCGTTCGAGGCCGAGGTGGGACACCTCTCCTGGCGAGCACCCCGCCCCTGAGCGGTGGCCCTCAGGGCAGGCCCGGCGCGACCTGCGGAACCAGACCGGCGGTGGTCAGCTCGTGCAGCCGGACCACGGCGGCGCCCTGGCCGGTGACCAGCACCGCGCCGAGGACCGAGGCCCGCCGCGGCTCGACCTCGAGCTGCACGGCCTCCTCGGGCAGGTCGAGGGTGCCGCCGGCGCCGGGCGTGACGTCGAGGGTCTCGCTGGCCACCTCGCGACCGGCCGCGTCGCGGGCGACCACGACGACCACCCCGACCGCCGAGGCGTCGGCGAGCTGCAGCCGCTTGCGGCCCTCCGGCAGCACCGCGACGGTACGACGGCGCACCGGGTCGGCCGGCACGGCGTGCGAGATGTCGCGCCGTACGACGCTGCGCAGCGAGGCGGTCACCGGACCGGTCGCGCTGACCTGGACGCCGTACGTGCCGTCGGCCGTGGCGGCCGCCAGCTCGGCCGAGAGCGCCACCCGGGCGGTGGACCCGGGCGCGATCCGGACCTCCTGCAGCCCCTGGGGCGCGAAGACGGAGTCGGCCGTCACGAACCGCAGCTCCGCACGGAGCTCGTCGGCGCCGGGGTTGGCCAGCACCAGGGTCCGGCGGCCGGCCCCTCCTGGCAGCCCCAGCAGGGTGCTGGTGGCCAGCGGCTCGGCCTGGCCGCCGAGCCAGTCGGCGGTCGGCGTGGCCGAACCCAGCCGGTCGTCGCTGTCGGCGACCGAGACGGTGAGGCGGCCGCGGGTCGTGGTCACCTGGAGGGCGAGCTCGCCCTCCTGCGGGATCGCCGCGGCCAGGTCCAGGCGCCGGGTCTGGCCGCCCGGGACGAGCACGCCGCGCAGCGCCGGGGCGTCCACGACGCCGGTGCTGCCGAGCACCACGACGTCGGCCACGGCCGGGCCGGCCGTGGGGTTGACGAGCTCGACCACCGAGGAGTGCCGGGCCCCCGCGCCGACGCCGGTGAACCACTGCTGGGCGCTCGGGAGCGGGCAGTCGGCCGCGGCGAGCGGGGCGGTGCCGCTGCGACCGGCGACCAGGCCGGGAGCGAGGTCGCCCGTGCCCCGGACGACCGTCGCATCCGGTGCCTCGACGCGCGCAGCGCGCCCCGCCTCGAGCTCGACCTGCTGGTCGCCCACGGTCACCTCGCCCCCGGACTCGCCGCCGCTCAGCACCTGGACGTCACCCGCACCGGGCAGCCCTGCCGGGCAGCCGAGGGTGGCGCTGGTGAGCCCGGTCGAGGTGGGCGGTCGGTCGGCCCGCTCGACCGGGTCGGTGCCGGCGACGAGCAGCAGCCCGACCGCCAGCACCGGCAGGAGCACGGCGAGCAGCACGGTCAGGTCGGGCCCGCGGCGGGCCGGACGGACACGGCTGCGACGACCGGGGACGGGAGCGTCGCTCACGGCTGCCTCCTCCGGTCGGTGGTGGGCGCGCACAGCACCAGCACCACGAGGACGGCGAGGCCCTGCACGACCAGCAGCACGACCCGCAGCCAGGAGCGCGGTCCGTCGACGGCGTCGGGGTCGAGCGGCTGCTCGACGCGCCAGGCGCGGGTGCTGCGGTTCTCGGCGCTGGCCTGGACCAGACCTGCGGTCGCGTCCAGGGAGCCCGCGATCTCGGGGTCGGCCGGGCTCGGCAGCACGACGTACTCGATCCCCCGGTCGGCGAGCGCGCTCACCTCGGCGTCGGTGGGACGGGAGACCAGGGTCCGGACCACCCGCGTCAGCTCGGTGTCCTCGGCCGTGAGGGCCAGGACCTCGTCCTCGCCGAGCGTCACGCCGTCATCGCGTCGTACGACGTAGTCGAGCCCGGTGGCGACGTCGCCGCGGACCACGAGGATGCCGTGCTCGGGGCCGGTCTCCGAGCTCTGGACCATGTAGGCGGGGATCCCGTCGTCGGCGTCGCCGGCCAGCTCGTCGTGGCCGGCGGCGAACCAGCCGAGCCCGACGAGCGGGACCACCGCGGCGCCGGCGGCGAGGAGGACCGTGAGCCCGCGGAGCGCGGTCGGCCAGCCGTCGCGGCGGGCGGCGAGCACCAGACCCTGCCCGCCCAGGGTCGCCGCGACGACGAGGACGCCCTGGAGGACCAGCAGCGGGAGGCCGGTGGCGGCGGGCACCGACACCGCGGCCAGGTCGAGGGTGACCAGGGACAGCACGGCGGTGGTGGCCGCGGCGACCAGGGCGACCACCCAGCAGACGAGGACGGGGATCCGGGTCGCCCGTGGGAGCACGGCCAGGGCCGCGAGGACCGGGAGCACCAGCCCGGCCCAGCCGGGTGCCCCCAGCTCGTGGAAGCGCCCGGCCAGCAGGTCGAGGCCGGACGCCGTCAGGCCGGGCAGCCGGCCGGCGTCGAGCAGCAGGCCCTCCGCGGCGTGCTCCAGCACGGCCGGCAGCCACCAGGGCGCGAGGAGCACGGGGACGATCCCGACGGCGGCGGCTGGCGGCCCCCACACGGAGCGGTCGCGGACGGCCGAGCGGACCACCGCGGTGGCGGTCGCGACCACCACGAGGCCGACCACCACGGCCAGCAGCCAGGCCACGGGCGCGAAGGCCGTCACCAGGGCCAGCAGCAGCCCGGTGCGCCAGGCGGCCCGCCAGCGCCGGTCGGCGTCGGGGTCGGCGAACCCGAGGGCGGCATGCGCGAGCCAGGGCAGCAGCGCGGCCGCGACGACCAGGCCGAGGCGGCCGTCGCCCCAGGCCCCGCTCGTGACCGGCACCAGGGAGTACGTCGTCGCGCCCCAGAGGATCAGCCAGCGCGGCGCACCGCGCGGCGAGACCAGCCGGCCCACGACCCGGAGCAGCCGCCAGGCCCCCCAGAGCGCGAACGGGACGGCGAGGACCAGCAGCGCGGTGACGGCCGAGGCAGGACTGCCGAGCAGCAGGGTCGCCAGCAGTGCCAGCGGGAGGACGTAGCCGGGAGCCGGGACGGCGGTGCCGGTGCCGAGCGGCTGCCAGGTGGTCAGGTGCAGGTCCCACCAGTCGCGGGCCGCGTCCGGCGCCGGGGACAGCCCACCGCCGGACACGTCGCCGAGGACCGCCCGGGCCGCGACCAGGACGACCACCACGAACAGGGTCAGCGCCAGCGCGACCGGGTTGGTGAAGAAGCGGGCCACCAGCCCGGTGTCCTCGCCGAGCGCGTCCTCGTCTTCGTTCGCCACCCGCCGGGCGGCGAACGACGACGGGTCGGCCTCGGCCTGCGCGGCCCGCCGGCGCTCCGCGACGTCCGCCGCCTGGTCGGTCGCGGCGGCGAGCAGGTCGCCGAGGAAGTCCAGCCCGTGGCGGTAGGGCAGCCACCAGGGGGCGAGGAGGCGTCGTACCTGGTCGTGGTCGGCGACCCGGCCGGCGCGGCGTGCGCGACGCGCGGCGCGGAGGTCGCCGGGGTGGGAGTAGACCGACACCAGGGCCGCGAGCTCGTCGAGGGCCTGCCCGACCGATCGGACGAGCAGGAACCCGACCATGCGCAGCAGGGTCCCGAGCGCCAGTCGGACCACCTGGAACGGCAGTGCCCGGCCGGGCGCGTTGGCCAGCAGCGTCCAGATCGCGGCCCGGCGCTCCTGGTAGTGCGTGTGCCGCCCGGTCAGCGGCGTACGGCGGACCCCGCGGTGGGCCGCCTCGGCGTGGAAGACCACCGCCTGCGGGACGATCAGCGTGCGGTGGCCGGCCTGCGCGGCCCGCCAGCCCAGGTCGAGGTCGTTGCCGAACATCGGCAGCTGCGGGTCGAGCCCGCCCAGGCCCTCGAGCACCGACCGGCGCACCAGCAGGCCGGCGGTGTTGACCGCGAGCACGGTGCGGACCTCGTCGTGCTGGCCCTGGTCGTACTCGCCGCGCTCGAGACCGGTCTCGCGGCGACCGGTGGCCGAGATGGTGACGCCCAGCTCCAGGAGCCGGCGCAGCGATGGCCACTCGCGCAGCTTGGGGCCGAGCAGGTCGGCGCCCGGGTCCTCGTCGGCGGCGGCCAGCAGCGCCTGGAGGCAGGTCGGGTCCGGGTTGCTGTCGTCGTGGAGCAGCCAGACCCACTCGGGTCCGTCGGGACCGAGCGCGTCCAGCCCCAGCCGGACCGCCTCCGGATAGGACGTCGCGCCGCCGACGCGCCGTACGTCGTCGAAGGCGAGGTCCAGGAGCCCCGGGCTCTCGTCCTTGCTGCCGGTGTCGATCGCCACCACCCGCTCGACCGGAGCGGTCTGGCTGCGGATCCCGTCGATGACCGCGGGCAGCCACCGCGCGCCGTCGTGGCTGACCAGCAGCACGGCGACGGAACGAGGACCTGGCACGGTCCCCGACCCTAGAGGGTCCGCGAAGGGGGCCGAAAATGAGAGAAGGCCCCGGTCACATCGACCGGGGCTCCCTCTCTGGTGGTGCTCAGACTGCGCGCTTCTTCAGCTTGCGCCGCTCCCGCTCGGAGAGACCGCCCCAGATGCCGAACCGCTCGTCGTTCATCAGTGCGGACTCCAGGCACTCGTCGCGCACATCACAGGTGAGGCAGACCTTCTTGGCCTCCCTCGTCGATCCTCCCTTTTCGGGGAAGAACGCTTCGGGGTCGGTCTGAGCGCACAGCGCGCGCTCCTGCCACCCCGCCTCTTCCTCGGCGTCTCCGTCGAGGAGAAAAAGTTCTCTCACGGCCCTCGCCCCTATCTTCGTCGACCCAGCGACCACACTGGTGGAATTACATGCCTGTCGTACCCACTAAGTCAAGCGCGCATCTGGTATGGCCGGCGGTGGTCCCGGCGCCGTACGGGACGGCGCGGTGAGGGAGAGTAGGCCCATGCAGAACATCACGGTCCTGTCCGGGGGCATGGGGGGCGCTCGCTTCCTGCAGGGGCTCCTCCACGGCATCGCCTCCGGCGCCCTGCCCGGTGTCTCTCCAGACGCGCGCGTGAGCGTGGTCGCGAACACCGCCGACGACATCTGGGTGCACGGCCTGAAGGTCTGCCCCGACCTCGACACGGTGATGTACACCCTCGGCGACGGCATCGACCTCGACCGCGGCTGGGGCCGCCGCGAGGAGACCTGGAGCGTCAAGACCGAGCTCGCCGAGTACGGCGTGGAGCCGACCTGGTTCGGCCTCGGCGACCGCGACGTCGCGACCCACCTGGTCCGCACGCAGATGCTCGAGGCCGGCTACCCGCTCTCGCAGGTGACCGAGGCGCTCTGCCGCCGCTGGCAGCCGGGCGTCCGCCTCCTCCCGATGACCGACGACCGCGTCGAGACCCACGTGGCGATCGCCGACCCCGACTCCCCCAGCGGCCGCCGGGTCGTCCACTTCCAGGAGTACTGGGTGCGCCTGCGTGCCTCCGTCCCGGCCGAGACCGTCCTGTTCGTCGGGCTGGAGGACTCGAAGCCCGGCCCCGGGGTCGTCGAGGCGATCACCGGTGCCGACCTGGTCGTGCTGCCGCCCTCCAACCCGGTCGTCAGCGTCGGCACCATCCTGGGCGTCCCCGGCATCCGCGAGGCGGTCGCCGCGACGAGCGCGCCCGTGGTCGGCCTCTCCCCCATCGTCGGCGCGAGCCACGTGCGCGGCATGGCCGAGCAGATGCTGACCTCGATCGGCGTCGAGGTCAGCGCCGCCGCCGTCGGTCTCCACTACGGCGCACGCAGCGCCGGCGGCGTCCTCGACGGCTGGCTGGTCGACGAGCGCGACGCCGACCAGCTGGACCGGCTGCACGAGGCCGGGCTGGCCGCGGCCGCCGTACCCCTGATGATGACCGACCACGACGCGACCGCCGCGATGGCGGCGGCGGCGGTGGAGCTGGTCCGCCGGTGAACCGGCTGGAGGTCCTGGCCCCCGACGGCGTGCCGGAGGTGCGCGCGGGCGACGACCTGGTCGCACTGCTGCTGGCCGCCCTCGATCCGCGCGACGGCGACGTCCTGGTGGTCACCAGCAAGGTCGTGAGCAAGGCCGAGGGCCGGGTCCGCACCGGCGACCGGGACGAGGCGCTGGCCGGCGAGACGGTCCGGGTCGTGGCCCGACGCGGACCGACCACGATCGTCCGCACCCGCCACGGCCTGACCATGGCCGCGGCCGGCATCGACGCCTCCAACGTCGAGCTCGGCTCGATCGTGCTCCTCCCCCTCGACCCCGACGCCTCGGCCCGGGCGCTGCGGGCCGGCGTCCACGAGCGGACCGGCCGCACCGTCGGCGTCGTCGTCACCGACACCGCCGGACGGGCCTGGCGCGAGGGACAGACCGACATCGCCGTCGGCGCCGCGGGCCTGCTGGTCGCCGAGGAGTACGCCGGCCGCACCGATCCGCACGGCAACCCGTTGGCCGTCACGGCACCCGCCGTCGCCGACGAGCTCGCCGGCGCGGCCGAGCTCGCCCAGGGCAAGCTCGCCGGCCGCCCGTTCGCGCTGGTCCGCGGCCGCGCCGACCTGGTGCTGCCCCCGGGCGAGGACGGGCCCGGCGCCCGCGCCCTGGTCCGGCCCGAGGGCGGCGACCTGTTCGGGTACGGCGCCCGCGAGGCCGTGATCCGCGCGCTGGCCGGCGACCCGGCCGACCGAGCCCCGTTCGGGGCACCCGCGAGCGCCGACGAGCTGGCGGCCGCGCTGCTGCTCGTGACCGGCGCCCAGTCCCGTCCGCAGGACGGCGGGCTGCGGATCGCCGTACCCGCCGGACCGGAGGTCGCCGCGCTCGCGTTCGCCCACGGCTGGGAGGTCCTGGCCGACCAGGACTCGGCCGTTGCACGGCTCCGACCGCTCAGTCCGTAGACTCTGCCGCTGGACACCGCCGGGCGCCCTTCGCGGGGAACGCGGCTGCCGTCACCGTACCCACCCGACCGCGAGGAATGCTCAGCCGTGGCCAAGACCCCGAAGTCCGCCAAGTCCGACCGTCAGGCGGTCATCGACGAGATTCGCAAGAAGCAGAAGGGCGCCGAGAAGCGCCGCGGATTCGCCATCGTCGGTGTCTGCGCGGTGATCGCGCTGCTCATCATCGGCGCCGCCGCCTACGGCCCCCTGAAGGACAAGTGGGACGAGCGGGCCTACTCCGACGTCGCCCTCGACGAGATCGGCGCCGCCGCCGACACGTGCCAGAAGGTCACCACGGTCAGCGCCGAGGGCTCGGGCGACCACGTCCCCGAGACCCAGCAGGTCACCTACGACCACTCCCCGCCGGCCTTCGGCTCCCACTGGAACGCGATCGGCTCGCCCGCCCCGTTCGAGCGGAAGTTCTACACCAAGGAGGACCGGCCCGAGCTGGAGTCGCTCGTGCACAACCTCGAGCACGGCTACAACATCATCTGGTACGACGACACCATCGCGAAGGACGGCGACGCGATGGACGAGCTGCGCGCGATCGCCGCGAAGTACCAGGGCACCGGCAACTTCCGCCAGAAGGTCATCGTCGCGCCGTTCACGGCCGAGGACGACAAGGAGAGCGGCGGCGAGTTCCCGAAGGACACCCACGTCGCCTTCACCCACTGGTCCGTCGGCGGCGCCGGCGAGACCGACACGACCAAGCAGGTCGGCGTCTGGCAGTACTGCGGCGACGTCTCGGGTGCCGCCTTCGAGAAGTTCACCCTCGACTACCCCTACCTCGACTCCCCCGAGCCGAACGTCCAGTAGGACGTCCCTCGGCCCGGTACACGGCCTCGGTGGCGCTGCCACCGGGGCCGTGTTCCGTTGGCGGCGGCCCACAGGCCGGCGCAGCTGTAACGCGAGCCCGGCCCGCACCCCGCCACCTGGGCAAGGGACCGCCTCAGGTCAGGTCGGCCCGCCCGCTCTCCTTCAGCGCGGCCACGATCTGCTTGACCTCCTGGGCCCGGGCCCGGGTGGTGACGAGCACGGCGTCCTCGGTGTCGACGACGACGACGTCGTCGAGGCCGACCACGGCGATGGTCCGGCCGGTGCGCGGGACGACGAGGCCGGTGGAGTCGAGGGCGTGGACGAGGGCGTCGTCGCCGAGGACGGTGGTGGCGACCGAGGGGTCGGCGAGCAGGGTGGCGAGCGAGTCGAAGTCGCCGATGTCGTCCCAGCCGAACGAGGCGGGGACGGTGACGACCCGGCCGGCCGCGGCTGCGGGCTCGGCGACGGCGTGGTCGAGGGCGATCTTCGGCAGTCGCGGCCAGGCCTCGTCGAGCAGCGAGGGGTCGGCGGCGATGGCGCGCAGCTCGGCCGCGAAGGCCGGGTCGCCCTCGGCGAGCAGGTCGAGCAGGACCGTGGGGCGGACCACGAACATGCCGGCGTTCCAGCGGTACCGCCCGGTCGCCAGGTAGCTCTCGGCGACCTCCGTCGAGGGCTTCTCGACGAACTCGACCACCCGATAGGCGCCGTCGTGGCCGTCGAGGCCGTCACCGAGGTGGATGTAGCCGAAGGCCGAGGACGGGAAGGTGGGATCGATCCCGAGGGTGACCAGCCAGCCGTCACGCGCGGCCGCGGTCGCGGTGGCGACTGCGGCGCCGAAGGCGGCCTGGTCGGCGATCACGTGGTCGGCGGCGAACGAGCCCATCACGGCGTCGGGGTCGGAGCGCTCCAGCAGCGCGGCGGCCAGGCCGATCGCCGCCATCGAGTCGCGCGGCGAGGGCTCGGCGAGGATCGAGCCGTCCTCCAGCCGGTCCAGCTGGTCCGCGACCGCGTCGCGGTGCGCGGCACCGGTGACGACCAGGAACCGATCACCCACCAGCGGCGCCAGCCGGTCGTACGTCTCCTGGAGCAGCGAGCGCCCGCTGCCGGTGAGGTCGCGCAGGAACTTCGGCGACGACGACCGGGACAGCGGCCACAGCCGGGTGCCGGCTCCGCCGGCGGGGATCACCGCCCAGAAGCCGTCGATCGCGGTCACCGGGTCGCTGGCGCTCGTCATGGCGAGGAGCCTAGGGGTACGACGCCGCGAGGACCCGCCTAGCCTGGCCGGTGTGACCACCTTCTCCCACCTGCTCGCGGACCTGCTCCGCCGCGACCCCGGCCGCCCCCTGGTGACCTTCTACGACCACGCCACCGACGAGCGGGTCGAGCTGTCGGTGACGACCTACGCGAACTGGGTCGCGAAGGCCGCGTCGCTGCTCGTGGAGCAGCACGATCTCGAGCGCGGGGACCGACTGCGGGTGGACCTGCCGGCGCACTGGCTGGGGCCGGTCTTCCTGGGCGCCGCCTGGACGGCGGGCCTGGTCGTGACCGACGCCGACGACCCGGACGCGGTGGTCTGCGGGCCGGACACGCTCGAGCGCTGGGCCCCGCGCGCGGACGAGCTGCCGGTGCTGGCCTGCTCGCTGCGGCCGATGGGCGTCCGGTTCGCGGAGGCCCTGCCTGCGGGCGTCCATGACGTGGGCGTCGACATCTGGTCGCAGCCGGACTCGTACATCCCCTGGGACCCGGCCACCGGCGAGGACGACGCCCTCGCGTGGGCCGACGGCACCACCACCCAGACCGAGCTGTGGGAGGCGGCCGCCGCCGGGAGTCACCTCACCGACGGCGGCCGCCTCCTGTCGGAGGCGAACCCGGCTTCCCCACCGGGGATCGCCTCCTTCGCCGAGCCGCTCGCGAGGAGCGGCTCGGTGGTCCTGGTCGCGCGCGCCGTGCCGGAGCGGCTCGAGACGACGTACGTCGCCGAGCGGGCCACGGCACGCTTCCCACGCACCGCCGACCAGGACTGATCGTGGACCGGGCGGGCGTCAGCCCACCAGGTCGTAGGCGTTGGCCCCCGCCCCGATGAGCTGACGGGCCGCGACCCCGGTCGTGGCTCCCTTCAGCAGGTAGAGCCGGCCGGTCGCACGCTCGCGCACCACGACGTCGGTGTGCCCGGCCAGGGTGACGTTCGAGATGCCGACGACCCAGTCGTAGGGCTTGACGTTGCCGCCCGCGACGGCTCGCACCGCCGTCAGCCCGCCGGGCCCGTTCCCCGCCATCGAGTAGAGCTTCGTCCCCCGGCGGATCAGGGTGTCGGGAGCGCCGTCGGCGTCCCAGCGACCGGCGCCGACCTGCTGGGTGGCGCTGATGCCCTTGTAGGCGACGTACGGCGCGGCCAGCGCGGCGGCACCGCGTCCGGGCCAGATCCACATCTTGCCCTGGTACTGACCCATCAGGTCCGGGAAGCCGTCCCCGGTCATGTCCCCGACCGCGGTGACCAGCGTGACGCCCTTGAAGGCCTTCCCGGCCAGCCGCACCTTCTTGGGGAACTTGCCTCGGCCGTCGCCCAGGAACAGGACCACGACACCGTTCTTGCGCCGCATGATCACGTCGCCGTACCCGTCGCGGTTCCAGTCGCCGCCCTTGAGGAGCAGGTTGGCCCGCGACACGTTGATCCCGGTGGCGATGGGCTTGCCCATCGACGTCCTGCCGGCCTTGCTCAGCCGTATCGGCCAGACGACCATCTGCTTGTCGGAGGCCCGTCGTACGACCAGGTCCGGCTGGGCGGTGCGGGCCAGGTTGGACTCGAGCTCGCGCCCGCTCCACCCCTGCTGGGCCGCTGCCGCCAGCGCCCGGATCTTGGGGATCTGGGCGTAGAGGTACTTGCCCGGGCAGGCGGTCGAGCCCGCGTCGCGGTGCCCGTTGATCGCCTGGAAGGTCTTCGAGCCGACGACCTGGCGGGTCGAGGCGGCCGAGACCCCGTGCAGGGAGAGCTTCCAGGCGAAGAGCGCGCCGTACGCCTGGACCATCGCCGAGCTCGGCTGGGCCACGTCGTAGTTGCCGATCGCCGACATCGCGAACGAGTAGTCGTTGTAGCCCAGGGTGTGCGCCCCGACCACGGGCCGGTCGACACCGCCCGCGCGGCCCTCCCAGATCCGGCCGAACCGGTCGACGAGGTAGTTGTAGCCGACGTCGCTCCAGCCCCGGGACTTGGTGTGGTAGGCGTAGATGCTGCGCAGGATGCCCGGCACCTGCGCCCGGGTGTAGTCGTTGGCGTTGACCGTGTGGTGGACGAAGCCGGCGTGCACCTCGTAGTAGCGCAGCGAGCCCTTGTCGCGCAGCCGCTCGTCGGCACCCCACTGGGCCCGCGAGTAGATGGTCGGCCTCGGGGTGTACCTCGCGGCCTGCAGCTTGATGCCGTCCTCGGCACCCGCCTCCGGGTCGACCACGGGGTCGGTCGCCGGGTCGGAGGTCGGCTCGTCCAGCGTGCCGGTGTCGATGGCCGCCTTCTCCCGCTCCTGGCCCGTCGCGACGCCCGGGTCGACGACCGCGAGCTTCAGGTCGGCGGGCAGGGTGGCGGCGGCCGACGTGACCTGGACCTGGACCTGGTCGACGTCGCCGACGATCAGCTCGTCGGTGCCCGGCCGGGCCCGCCGGCCCTCGCGGCTGTCGGGGTCGGGGGCGTGCTCGTCGTGGTAGACGAGCGGCTTCCACTCCGACCAGACGCCGTCGTCGAGCAGCCGGGCCTGGACGGTGATGGCGTCCTCGGCGATCTGGGTGCCGTGCGCCCAGGTGACGCCGACCGTGCCGTAGCCGGTGACCTCCTGCGGGAGGCTGACCAGGGTGGTCTTGCCCGCCGGCGCAGCGGTACGACGGGCCTGCGCCGTCGGCGTGGCCGTCGCCGCGCGGGCGGTAGCCCGACCCACGACGGCCGTGGCGGGCGCGGTCAGCGGGACCTCGTCGACCGTGGCCTCCACCGGACCGGTCGGCACCAGCGACGACTGGGCCGACTCCGCGGTGTAGGCCGCGAGCGCGCTCACCGGGGCGGCCGACGCGGACGTCCCGGGGTCGGTGTGGACCACGTCGAGCGTGACGACGCTGGCGGCGGGGGTGAGGACGGCGAGGACGACAGCGAGCGCCAGCAGCTGCTGGCACGCAGTGACGAAACGGGTCTTGGAAGCAGGCATGCGGGGGTCCTTCTAGTGCGCGGGGAAGTTCACACGTGACGCAACTTTCACATGAGTAACAGGCCGCGAGGAAGGCAAACTGAGTAACTACAATCGTGTAATTTCCAGTCGACACGCCGGGAGATTCGAGATTTGTCAAGCCGGTAGGGCGTGCGGAGACGCCGAAACGCCGGTCTGCCGCGCTTGATGCGCGGCAGACCGGCGTTTCGGTGGATGCTCGGTGAGGTGTTCGCGGGAGCGAGATCTTGGTCTCGACACGCCCCGTCGGCTACTCGACCTGGCGCCTCATCCGCGCCTGAGCAAGCTCAGGCGCGAGGCACTCAGATATCGGAGGCGAGCTCCTCGTCGAGGGCCTCCTCGGCGTCCGGCTCGCCCTCGTCGGAGCCGTCGTAGTGCAGGTAGCGGATGCCCTGGTCGACCGGGCCGTCGTACCCGACGCGGCCCTTCTCGAGGACGATCACCCGGTCGCACATCCGGCGGACCGAGCCGGCGGAGTGGGAGACGTAGAACATCGTGATGCCGCTCTCGCGGATCTCCTGCATGCGCGCGATGCACTTGCGCTTGAAGGGCCGGTCCCCCACCGCCAGCACCTCGTCGGCGACGAAGATGTCGCAGTCGACGTGCACGGCCACCGAGAAGCCGAGCCGGGCGAACATGCCCGAGGAGTAGTTGCCGACCGGGGTGTCGAGGAAGCGCCCGACGTCGGCGAACGCGGCGATGTCGTCGAACTTCTCGTTCGTCTCCGCCTCGCTCATGCCGAGGATGGCGGCGTTCATGTAGATGTTCTCTCGGCCGGTGAGCTGCTGGTGGAACCCGGCGCCGGTCGCGATCAGCCCGGACACCCGGCCGCGGGTGAGCACCTGGCCGCTGTCGGGCTTCATCACCCCGCTGATCAGCTTCAGCAGGGTGCTCTTGCCGGAGCCGTTGAGGCCCATCAGGCCGATCGACTGCCCCTGGGGGACCTCGAACGATACGTTCTCGAGGGCCATGAAGGTGTCGCTGATCTGCTGGCGACGCATCTTCGCCATGATCATCTTCTTCAGGGTGCGGTGGTACTGCAGCGAGAACTGCTTGGAGACGTCGTCCACGACGATCGAGGTCACGCTCACGTGATCAGCTCCGGGACCCGACCCTCCAGCCGGGAGAAGATGCGCTGGGCGACGAAGATCAGCGCGATCCCGACGAGGGCCATGATGCCGCCGCGCAGCCACAGGTCGTCGGGGAACGACGTGGTGTAGACCTCGTCGTCGGTGGTGGTGAACCAGAAGCAGCGCTGCATCAGCAGCACCGCCTCAGCCACGGGGTTGGCCATCACGACTGTGTGCACCCAGCCACCGCCGAAGCGCTCCTCGATCAGGGAGTACGGGTACATCATCGGCACCATGAACGGGATCATGTTGATGAAGGTCTGGGTGATCCGCCCGAAGTCGCGCATGATCACGTTGAACACCGAGAACATCAGCCCGAGCGACGTCCCGAACAGCATCATGATCAGGAAGCCGAGCCCGGCGGCGAGGAACCCGACCGGGTCGGGGTGCCACCCGGTGACCAGGCAGGCGGTGCTCAGGATCAGCACCTGCGGGAGCGTGTGGTAGAGCGAGACCAGCATCGACGCGAACGGGAAGAGCTCGCGCGGCATGGCCATCTTCTGCACGACGCCCTTGTTGCTGAGCAACGAACGGGTCCCCGACGTCACCGTCTCGGTGAAGTAGTGGACCATCACCATCCCGGCGAACAGGTGGATGGCGAAGTTCTCGAGGTTCGCGCCGCGGTTCAGCACGATGCCGAACACGAAGTAGAAGGTGAAGAACCGCACCGTCGGGTTGATGTAGGACCAGGCCAGCCCGAAGAGGGAGCGGGCGTAGCGAGCCTGCAGCTCGCGGCGCACCATCAGCCGGAGCAGGTAGCGCTTGCGGAAGACCTCCAGCAGCCCGCTGGTGCTGGCCGGGGAGGTGAGCGGGACGTGCTCGAGGTCGTGCCGCTCGGCGACGCTGGACGTCGTCATCGTTCGCCTGCCTTCTCTCCGTCGCCACCCGTCCAGGGGGCGAAGGTCTGGTCCCAGGCCTCGGGCGAGGTGATCTCGGGCAGCTTCGCGCGGTACTCCGCGGCCAGCTCGGGCCACCGGCGGTAGAGCTTGACGTGCAGGTCCGTGATCCGCTTCAGCAGGTCGCGGTAGAGCTCCGGGTCGCGGGTGTAGAGCGCCACCGAGGTCTGGTCGGGCATCGAGACGACCGCCGAGTCGTAGCGGGCGATGCGGTACCACTTGGCGTCCATCGCCGCGATCTCCGCCTCCGGGAACTCCCGCGACAGGGCCCGCGGCTTCCGCAGCTGGCGCAGCGGCATCAGGCCGGCCGTGATCAGCTGGGAGAGCTTGCTCGGGACCTCGAGCTCGCTGTGCCCGCGCTTGGTGGGCTTGCGGCGCACCGGCGGGAACGCGTCGGGGTCGGGCTGCAGCTGCGCGTCGGCGTACTGCTTGCGGAACGTGTTGACGTCGCCCAGCCGGTGCGGGAGCACCTCGTGCAGCTTGTCGGGACCGGCCAGCACGTCCTCGAGCGCGAGCTGGCGCAGCTCGACGGTGGAGTACTGCATCGACACCAGGTGAGCGATGGTGTGGTTCACGCTCTCCTGGACCAGACGGCCGCCGTGCTTGTACGGCGAGTGCAGCAGCGCCGCGATGATCCGGTTGCGCTGGTGGAAGTAGGCCTGCCAGTCCAGCGCGTCGTTCTTGTCGGTCCACGGCACGTGCCACACCGCGGCGCCGGGGAACGTCACCGTCGGGTAGCCGGCCGCCTTCGCGCGGACGCCGAACTCGCTGTCGTCCCACTTGATGAACACCGGCAGGGACAGGCCGATCTCGTCCAGGACCTGGCGCGGGATCAGGCACATGAACCAGCCGTTGAAGTCCACGTCCACGCGGCGGTGCAGCCAGCGGGTCGACCGGAGGTTGCGGGCGCCGAAGTCCCACTCCGCCAGCACGTGCTCGGGGGTCATCCACCACCAGCGCCAGGTCTGGATGATCTCGCCGAAGCTGTGCAGCCGCGAGCGCGAGTAGAGGCTGAACATGTGGCCGCCGACGATGGTGGGCCGGCGCGCCAGGTCGCCGAAGGTCACCGCGCGCAGGATGCTCTGCGGCTCGCAGACCACGTCGTCGTCCATCATCAGGGCGTACGTCGAGGTGCCGGCCCGCACCGTCTCCAGCTGACCGCGGGCATAGCCCCCGGAACCACCGAGGTTGCCCTGCTCGATCACCCGGAGCCGGCCGTCGAGCGCCTTCTCCGCGGCGGGGAAGGCGGCGTGGTCGCGCACCTTCTCGGTGCCCTGGTCGACGACGAGCACGGCGTCCAGGACACCCAGCACGTCCTCCTCCGAGCCCAGCTGGCCCACGAGGTCGGCGCAGAAGGAGGGCCGGTTCATCGTCGTGATGGTCACCGTGACCGAGCCGGGCTCGGCCCGGTCGGCGGGCACCTCGGCGTCCCACACCGCCCGGACGACGACGTCCTCGTCACCGGCCGTGACGTCGTACCAGTACCAGCCGCCGTCCACGAAGGGTCGCAGCGACAGGTCGAAGACGAAGGTCCCGCCCGCGGCGCCCTCGTCGACCTGCTGGGACGCGACGCGCTGCGAGCGGCCGTTGGCCATCGACTTGTAGACGGTGACGCTCGAGCCGCGACCTTCGAGCTCGACGCTCAGCCGCACCTCGTCGACGATCGTCCACCGCCGCCAGTACGACGCCGGGAACGCGTTGAAGTAGCTGCCGAACGAGAGCCGGTTGCCGTGCTCGACGCGGACGGCGAAGCGGTCGACGATCTGGTCGGGGTCGATCGTCGTCCCGGAGCTGACCTGCTGGCGCAGGGTGGCCTTGTTGACCTCCTTCGCGCCCTTGTTGCCGCCGACGTTGTACTTGTCGGCGTCGAGGACGGCGGGGTCCGGGTCGACGTACAGCGGCAGCACGTCGAGGTCGCGGTCCGCGGGCATGATCTGCCGCTGCAGGACCCGCCGCACGGTCGGCGGTGCTGTGGTGTCGGTGACTCGTCCGGGGCTCACTCGTCGACTCCTCCGCTCGTCAGGGGGGCACCCTCCGCGAAGTGCGGCCTGAGCTTGTTCTCGAACATGGAGAGCGCCGAGCCGATCGCCATGTGCATGTCAAGGTACTTGTACGTCCCCAGACGACCGCCGAACAGCACCAGCGGCTCGCGCTTGGCCAGCTCGCGGTACTTCAGCAGCGTGGCCCGGTCCTCGGCGGTGTTGATCGGGTAGTACGGCTCGTCGCCCTCCTCGGCGAAGCGGCTGTACTCGTGCACCACGATCGTCTTGCCGGGCAGGTGGGTGCGCTCGGGGTGGAGGTGCTTGAACTCCAGCGTCCGGGTGTAGGGCAGGTCCGGGTCGTTGGCGTTGACCACGCCGGTGCCCTGGAAGTCGTCGACGTCGAGGGTCTCGGCCTCCAGGTCGATGGTGCGCCACGACAGGCGGCCCTCGGAGTTGCCGAAGTACTCGTCGACCGGGCCGGTGTAGACGATCGGCACCTGGCCCTTGTAGTCGTCGGCCACGTCGAAGAAGTCGGTCTCGAGGCGGACCTCGATGTTCGGGTGGTCGGCCATCCGGGTCAGCCACGCGGTGTAGCCGTCGACCGGGAGCCCCTCGTAGGTGTCGTTGAAGTAGCGGTTGTCGAAGGTGTAGCGGACCGGGAGCCGCGTGATGATGTCGGGGCTCAGCTCGGTGGGGTCGGTCTGCCACTGCTTGGCGGTGTAGCCCTTCACGAACGCCTCGTAGAGCGGCCGCCCGATCAGGCTGATCGCCTTCTCCTCCAGGTTCGTCGCGTCCTGGGTGGCGATCTCGCTGGCCTGCTCGGCGATCAGCGCCCGGGCCTCGTCGGGGGTGTGCGCCTTGCCGAAGAACTGGTTGATCAGGCCCAGGTTCATCGGGAAGGAGTAGACCTGCCCCTGGTACCTGGCGAAGACCCGGTGCTGGTAGCCGGTGAAGGCCGTGAAGCGGTTGACGTACTCCCACACCTTCGTGTTCGACGTGTGGAACAGGTGCGTGCCGTACTTGTGCACCTCGATGCCGGTCTCGGCGTCGATCTCGCTGTAGGCGTTGCCGCCGAGGTGGGGGCGCCGCTCCAGGACCAGGACCTTCAGGTCGAGCTCGGTCGCGCAGCGCTCGGCGACGGTCAGGCCGAAGAAGCCGGAGCCGACGACGACCAGGTCGGGGAGGTCGGATGGGGCGGTGAGAGCGGTGGACACGATCCGTCAGTCTACGGACGACGGCGGGAGCGCCCGCATTCCCCGCGCCGAGCGAATGGCCCGGATCACGTTGACCGCCTCGCCCCGTCCGCCGCGGACCGGGCTCAGCAGCACGACCATCGCCACGACCAGCCACGGCTTGAGCCGGACGAGCAGGTTCTCGCCGTACCGGAAGTGCACGACGAAGAGGTTGCGGTACATGTAGAACCCCTTCCAGCCCGCCAGGTCGTGCTGCTGGTCGAAGTCGAGCTGGCGCACCAGGACCGCGTCGCGGATGCCCCAGATCCGGTAGCCGGCCCGGCGCGCGCGGATCGCCAGGTCCACGTCGTCGTAGAAGATGAAGTACGACGGGTCCGGCAGACCGACCCGCTCGATCACCTCGCGCCGGACCAGGAAGCCCTCGAAGGCGACGTTCTCCAGCTCGACGCGGGCCGGCATCCGACCACGCTCGCCGTACGTCGTCTCGACCATGGCGGTCTTGGGCTTGATCGCCAGCGGGTTGCGCAGGTCGAAGCGGAGCGCTGCCTTCTCGACCAGCCGGCCGTGGCGGTCCTCGCGGACCGCCGCGAGGCAGGGCTCGTCGGTCGCCATCAGCACGCCCAGGCAGTCGGGGGCCGGGACGACGTCGTCGTCCATCAGCCAGAGCCGGTCGAAGCCCTTCTCGAAGGCGATCTGGACGCCGAGGTGGAAGCCGCCCGCCCCGCCGAGGTTCTCGTCGGTGCGGAGCACGACCAGGCCCGGGTTGGTGGCCGCCGCCAGCACCTCCGCGGTGCGGTCGGTGCTGGCGTTGTCGATGACCACGATCCCGTCGGGGAGCCGCTCGAGCGCGGCGAGGCCGGCCAGCATCCCCTCCAGCAGCTCCGCGCGGTTGTAGGTGACGACGACGACGGCGACGGTCTCGGGTGTCATCGCAGGTACTTCCCGTGGCCGGTGAAGTCGCCGCGGAGGCCGGCGTACATGCCTCGGGCGCTGAGGGCGATCCGGGCCGGGCTGGGGCGGGTGAAGGTGTAGAACCACAGCGTCTTGGCGACGAACGCCAGCGCGTGCGGCCAGCCGCGGTAGGTGCGCAGGTTGACCAGGTTGTTGCGGGCCATGCAGTAGTGCTTGAGGTCGCTCGGGCTGTGGTTGTACGTCGTCCGCCCGAACGCCATCGGCGTGCCGAGCTCCCCCACGCTCGGGTGCCGGACCCGGGCGGCGGGGACCGTGGCGATCCGCGCGTGGGCGGCCTCGGCGCGCAGGCGGTACTCGTGGTCGTCGCCCCAGATGAAGAACTCCTCGCGCGGGAGGCCGATCCGCTCGACCAGCGCGCGGGTCACCAGGACGCCGTTGAACGGGATGACGATGCCGTCGAGCCGGCCGCCGCGGGCCGCCCGCTCCACGTCCGGCACCCGGTGCGCGACGCTCGTCGACCCGGGCAGCCGGATCGGGAAGACCAGCCGCTCGGGGTCGTCCTGGTCGACGACGACCGGGCCCCAGAAGTCCAGGTCGGTCTCGCGCAGGAGGGTGGCCAGGCAGTCCTCGTCCGGCAGCCCGTCGTCGTCCATCAGCCAGGCCAGGTCGGCCCCGCGCTCCACCGCCCAGGCCAGGCCGTGGTGGAAGCCGCCGGCTCCGCCGCGGTTCTCGGGGAGCGTGCGGGCCCGCACGCGCGGGTCGTCGTACGACGCGAGCCAGGCGCCGGTGCCGTCGGTCGAGGCGTTGTCGACGACCAGCACCTCGGCCAGCCCCTCGACCTCCGTCAGTCGCTCCAGCAGCCCCTCCAGGAGGGTCAGCCGGTTGAACGTGACCACCACCGCCACGACACGTCGCGTCTCGCTGCTCGGCTCGGTCACGCCGACCACCCTAGAGACCGCCCCACGTCCTGCCCCGGTCGGCACCGGTGGTTGAGGAGGGACGAAGTCCCGTCCCGAAACCCCCGCAAGCCCACGCACCCACCCCGATCCAGGCCCGACGTACGGCCCACCAGGTTTCGAGACGGTTGCTGCGCAACCTCCTCAATCACCGGGCGGGCGGTGGGGCTAGATCCAGTCCATCGGGTTCACCGGGTCGCCGTTGGCCAGCACCGTGAAGTGCAGGTGGCAGCCGGTGGACCAGCCGGTGGAGCCGACGTACCCGATGACCTCGCCGCGGCGGACGCGCTCGCCGGGGCCGACGGTGTAGCGGGTGGCGTGGTTGTAGACGGCGGTCAGGAACTTCCCGTTGGCCCGGCCGACGTTGACGTAGAGGCGGTTGCCGTAGACCGAGGACCAGTAGGCCTGCATCACGGTGCCGTCGGCGACCGCGCGCAGGGGGGTGCCGCAGCCGGCGCCGAAGTCGGTGCCGTCGTGCAGGCCCCAGTAGTGGTAGATCGGGTGCTCGCGGTAGCCGAACGGCGAGGTCACCCGCGCGCCCTTGACCGGCGAGCTGAGGAAGCCGTCGCTCTCCCCGGTGTAGCCGCCGCCGCGGCGGGCGGCCCGGCGTGCGGCCGCGAGGATCTGCTGCTTGATCCTGGCCTCGCGCTTCTTCAGCTGGCGCAGCACCAGGCGGTCACGCTCCTGGGCGGCCCCGGCCTCACGGCGGGCGGCCCGGGCGTCGGCGAACAGCCCGGCGACCTGCTCCTTGGCCGTGGCGGCCCCCGCGGTGAGGGTCTCCATGGTCTCGACGTGCGCGGCCGCGGCGGCCTGCTGCTCGGCAACGGCCTGTTGGGCGTCCTCGACCTGGGTCTCCCGCACCCGGAGCAGCACCTCGATGCTGCGCAGCTCGTCGTACGCCGCGTCCTCCTTGGCGATGACGGTGTCGTTGGCCTGGACACGCCGCAGCAGGTCGTTGGGGTCGTTCGCCGCCAGGATGGAGGACAGCCCCAGCAGCCGCGGGTCGCCCTTGACGTAGAGGCCGGTCACGCGATCGACGAACCGGGCGCGCTGGTCCTTGACCGCCTGCTCCCCCGCGGTCAGGTCGGCGCGGGCCTCGGTCAGCCGCTGCTCGGCGGCGGCGAGCTTGGTGCGCAGCTCGGTGTCGCGGGCCTGGGCCGCGGTCAGCTTGGCGCGGGCGACGGCGTACGCGTCCTCGGCGGCGTCCAGCTTGGCCTGGGCAGCCTCCAGTCGGGCGGTGGCCCGCCGGACCTCCTTGCTGGAGTGCTCGAGGTCGTCGTGGGCGTGCTCGATCTGCTGCTCGACCTTGTCCTGCTTGCCCTTCAGGTCGTCGTCGGCGGCCTGGGCCAGAGGGACGGCCATCGCGCCGATGGCGAGTGCGCAGGCCAGGACGGCCGCGGACAGGCGGGGGCGCGAGGCGCTGGGGAAGTAGCGCACCGGGTCTGCCTTCAGGTCGGGGAAGAGGGCGCAGCGACGGTAACCCGCGCGGATCAGACTTTGATGTATTTGCGCGTCAGCAGGAGTGTCGGGAGCAGCGTGAGCAGCGGCCCGGTCACGCCGACCACGATCGCGGCGGTCACCGAGTCCGACCAGGTGATCCACGGGATGAACTCCAGCGAGTCCGCGAGCCGTCCCTGGATGCCGAACTGGATCAGGGCCGCGAGCGCTCCCCCGGCCAGCACCACGCTGATCGCGGCGATCACCAGCGCCTCCAGGAGGAAGGGCAGCGTGATGTAGATGGTGGAGGCGCCCACCAGACGCATGATGCCGATCTCCTTGCGCCGCGCGAAGGCGGCCAGCCGGATCGTGTTGGCGACGAGCAGCAGCGCGGCGACGACCAGGATCAGCGCGACCAGGAGCGAGCCGTCGCGAAGCGTGTTGATGGTCTCGAACATCGGCTCGGCGGCCTCGCGCTGGTCGTTGATCGCCGCGACCCCGTCCAGGCCCTGCACCGAGCTGACGATGCCCTCGTAGCGCTGGGGGTCCTTCAGGGTGACCCAGATCTGCTGCGGCATGTCGTCGGCCGTGATCGCGGCGTTCGGACCCTCGAGGTAGTCGGCGTCGTAGAACTTCTTCAGCTTCTCGAAGCCCTCCTCCTTGGTCTCGAAGCGCGAGCTCTCGACCTCGGGACTGGCGTCGACGACCTCCTGGATCGCGTCGATCTGGGCCTGGTCGGCCTCGGCGGCACAGGCCGGGTTGCTCCGGTCGTTGTCGCGGCACAGCGTCACGGCGATCTCGAACTCGTTGCCGAACTTCTCCTCGACCAGCCCGGCCTGGTCGCGCAGCAGCACGCCGGCACCGACCAGGGTCAGGGAGACGAACAGGGTCAGGACGACGGCGACGTGCATGGACAGGTTGCGACGCAGCCCCTGTCCGAGCTCGGTGAAGACGTAGCGCAGCTGCATGAGGTGGGGTGGACTCCTGGATAGCGAGGGGTACGGCGGGCGCGGGACGGCGGTGCTGGGATCAGGCTCAGTGCTGGAAGCCGTACACGCCCTGGGCCTGGTCGCGGACCACCCGGCCGTGGTCGAGCTCGACGACGCGCTTGCGCATCTGGTCGACGATGCCGTGGTCGTGGGTGGCCATCACCACGGTCGTGCCGGTGCGGTTGATCCGGTCGAGCAGCTTCATGATCCCGACCGAGGTGGTCGGGTCGAGGTTGCCGGTCGGCTCGTCGGCGATCAGGATCATCGGCCGGTTCACGAACGCGCGGGCGATGGCGACGCGCTGCTGCTCACCGCCGGAGAGCTCGTCGGGCATCCGGTCGCCCTTGCCGTCGAGTCCGACCATCTCCAGGGTCTCGGGGACGAGGTTGCGGATGTCGGTGCGCGAGCGGCCGATCACCTGCAGGGCGAAGGCGACGTTCTCGCTGACCGTCTTGTTCTGCAGCAGCCGGAAGTCCTGGAAGACGGTGCCGATCTGGCGCCGCAGCCGCGGCACCTTCCAGCTGGCGAGCCGGTTGATCTCCTTGCCCGCGACGTAGACCCGGCCGGTCGTCGGCCGGGCCTCGCGCAGGACCAGCCGCAGGGCGGTGGACTTGCCGGAGCCCGAGGTCCCCACGAGGAAGACGAACTCGCCCTTCTCGATGTCCACCGACACCTGGTCGAGCGCCGGGCTGCCCGTGCCGGGGTACGACTTGGTGACCTTCTCGAAGCGAATCACCCACAGGACGGTACGCGAGCAACCTGAGGACCGCGGGGACCCTGAACGACAAGTCTCTACTGTGTGGGCGTGCCCACGCTCGTCCGTTCCCTCCTCGCCGCCGTGGTGGCGACGGCGGCGAGCGTCGGCGCCGGGGTGGCCTTGGTCGGCCCGGCGGAGCGCGACGCCGCCGTACCGGAGGTCGCACCGAGCGTCACCCTGGCCGACCTGGACACCACCACGCTCGCCGCGAGCCGGGCCGGGTTCTGCGCCGGCGTCGCCCCCGCGCAGGTCGTCGAGGCGCTCGGCGCCGAGCCGACGGACACCACGTCGTACGACAACGGCGAGCAGGTCCTCCTCGCCGGGGACCTCACCGACGTGGCGCACGAGTTCGGCTGCACCTGGACCGCCGCCGACGGCGGTCGGGCCCGCGGCTGGGTCTTCGCACCGCCCGTGACCACCGACCGCGCCGCACGGCTGGTCCGGGCGGCGCAGCGCGGCGAGGGCTGCCGCCGGCTCCCCGGCGCCGCGGCGTACGGCGTGCCCTCGGTGGCGGTCGTCTGCCCGGTCGACGGGGGTCGGGAGGTGTCCTACCGCGGCCTGTTCGGCGACGCGTGGCTCTCGTGCGCGCTCAGCGCCCCGGCCACGACGTCGCGGGAGGAGCTGCTCGGGCGGGCGGACCGGTGGTGCGCCACGGTCGCGGTCGCGGGCACCGCCGGCTCCGCCGCGGGGTGAGCGTGGCCACTCTCGCCGCATTCGTCGGCGGGAGGGGGCCAACTCCCCTCATCCTGGTGGACGGTGCGCCGATGGGGAGGGCACCGGTCGTCCTCGAGGAGCTTCTGCATGCCGTCACACCGCGCGTCCCTGCTGGGGTGCCTGGTCCTGACCCTGACCGCCACCACCGTCCCGCTCGCCGCGGGGGTCGCCGGCGCCGATGACGGCACGGTCTCGCTCGACCGGGCCGTGAACGGCGTCGCCGCCGTGCGGGCGCTGGGCGGGGACCTCGACGACGCGGCCCGGCTCAACGGCCAGGGCCCGGACGAGCTGCGCGAGCTGCTGCTCGACGACTCGACGGCGTGGGTCGACACCGACGGGCGGGTGTTCTACCGCGACGTGCTCCCGGATCTCGCGCCCACCCTCGCCCCGACGGACGGCGCCAGCACGCCGTACGCCTTGGACCAGACGTTCCGGCTGCACAGCAAGCCCGGCTCCGCGCGCACGATCTTCCTCGACTTCGACGGCGGCTCCGTCGCCGGCAGCGACTGGGTCCGACAGCATGGCGTCGACGCCAAGCAGCCGGGCTGGAGCATCGACCGCTCCAGTGCCTTCAGCTCCGAGGAGCGCGCGATCGTGCAGGACGTGTGGCAGCGGGTCGCCGAGGACTACGCGCCCTTCGACGTCGACGTGACCACCCAGGACCCGGGTGCTGCCGCGATCGCCCGGTCCGGCGCCGGCGACTCCGTCTTCGGCACCCGGGTGCTGATCACCACCGGGACCCAGGCTCACCACGCGATCTGTGGATCGAAGGCGACCCAGGCCTGCGCCGGCGTCGCGTACCTCGACGGCTTCGACGCGATCGGCACCACCCACGACCGACTGCAGCCCGCCTGGGTCTTCGCCGCCAACTTCCCGACCTTCGCCAAGGGCATCGCCGAGACCGCCTCGCACGAGGCCGGTCACACGCTGGGCCTGCACCACGACGGCACCGACAAGGCCGAGTACTACTCCGGGCACGGCATGTGGGCCCCCATCATGGGCGGCGGTGGCTACCCGAAGGCCGTGACCCAGTGGAGCCAGGGCTCCTACGCGAAGGCGAACAACCGCGAGGACGACGTCGCGGTCATCACCCGCAACGGGCTGCCCCTGCGGGCCGACGAGGCCGGGTCCACCGTCGCCACCGCGGCCACCCTGCCCGGCGGTACGGCGTACATCTCGCACCGCACGGACGTCGACGTCTACGGCCTCGGCACCTGCACGGGTGCGGTCTCGGTCGTCGGGCGCAACGCCCCGAACAGCCCCAACCTGGATCTCCGGCTCCGGCTGCTCGACGCCACCGGTGCCGCCGTGGCCACGGCCAACCCCACCTCCGGGACCGGCACGCCGTCGTGGGACGTCACCACGGGCACCGACGCCACCGTCTCCGTCGCGGCCGCCTCCGGGCCGCTCTTCGTCGAGGTCGACGGCGTCGGCAACGGCACCTGGGCCCGGGGGTACGACGACTACGGCAGCCTCGGGGCCTACTCCCTGGAGCCCTCGGGCTCCTGCTCCGGCTTCGTCGGGGCCGCCCCGATGCCCACCACGCCCCCGAAGCCCGCCAAGGCCACCGTGACGGCGCCGGGCCCCGCGCGGGTCCGCGCCTCCCACGCCGGCCGGCGCGGCGGTCGCATCACCGCGGGCGTGCAGTGGACCCCGCCGGCGACCGTCGGCGGCGCGTCGGTCACGGGCTACCGCGTGGTCGCCCTGCGGCTGGACGCCCGGGGCCGGGCGACCCGGAGCAAGACCTCGGCCGTGCTCGGGGCCGGTCGTCGTACCGCCGAGCTGCGGCTGCGCTCCGGCCGCTACCGGTTCGCCGTGCAGGCCCGCAACCGGGCCGGCTGGGGTCCGCTCAGCACCCCGTCCCGGGCCGTCCGCGCCCGCTGACCCACCGCCGTTCCCACACCGGACCCCGGGGTCCGGTGCGTGGACGCGGCTGGTCTCCATGGTCTAGATGTGTATTAATTTGCTCGACTTTGTCGTTTTACGCGAAGGAGAGCCATGTCATCCCCCCAGCCGCCCTCTGCACGCCGCCGCCCCCGTCGCGGACCGTTCGCGACCCTGGTCGCGACCCTGGCCTGCGCGACCGCGCTGCTCGGTCTCTCCGCGTGCGGCGGTGATGAGGAGGGTCCGAGGCTCGGGCTCACCGCCGCCCTGCCCGACCAGGCGCCGCAGGACACCGTGCTGCGCGTCGGCGACCCGCAGACGCAGACGGCCCTGGAGCTCTCCGGGCTGATCGACGAGCTCGACGTCGACGTCGAGTGGGCCAACATCAGCGGTGGGCCGAAGACCCTGGAGGCCTTCCGCGGCGACGCGCTCGACGTGGGCGCGGTCGCCGACATCCCGCCGCTGTTCGCCGAGTGGACCGGCACCGACGTCAAGGTCGTGGCCGCTCGCGAGACGGTGGACCCGCTCGAGCACCCGACGTACGAGCTCGGGATCGCACCGGGCGTCGCGGTCGCCGGGCTCGCCGACCTGAAGGGCAAGAAGATCGCCTACTCCCCCGGGCAGGCCCAGGGATCGGTCGTCCTCCGGGTGCTGCAGGAGGCCGGACTGACCCAGGACGACGTGGAGCTGGTCGAGATCGCCAGCGTCGACGACGTCTACGTCAACGCCCTCGGCAGCGGGCAGGTCGACGTGGCTCCGCTGGGGCAGGCGCTGGTCCCGCCGTACCTCGCGAAGTACGAGCAGGACGGCGGCACCACCCTCTCCCCCGGCGTCCGGGACGACGCGTGGACGCTCTACGCGCCGACCGAGGTCATCGAGGACGCGCACAAGGCCGCCGCGATCAAGGAGTACGTCGCCCTCTGGGCCCGCGCCCAGCAGTGGATCTCCGAGCACCCGGAGGAGTTCGCGCAGGGCTTCTACGTCGAGCACGAGGGCCTCTCCGAGGAGGACGCGCGGGCGATCGTGGCGGCGCTCGGCACCTTCGAGGTGCCGACCGACTGGAGCGAGTTCATCGCGCGCCACCAGGAGATCGCCGACCTCCTCGCGAAGGAGCAGGACCGCGAGCAGCTCGACCTCGACGACCTCTACGACCGGCGCTTCGAGAAGGTCGTCGCCGAGGCCGTGGGGGGCGGTGCCTGATGACCGCGCTGCTGGACGACCCCGTCCTCGACCCCGTCGACGTCGACCGCCGGGTGCACCACCGGCGCCTCGGCCCGGGCCGCCGGGTGCCCTTCGCCATCGCCCTCGGCCCAGCACTGCTGGTCGTCGCCTGGTGCGTCGGCTCGGCCACCGGTCTCCTCGACCCGCGCACCCTGTCGGAGCCGTGGACGGTCGTCGCGACCGCCCGCGACCTCATCGAGAGCGGACGGTTGCAGGAGAACCTGGTCACCTCCGCGACCCGGGCCGGCCTCGGCCTCGGCCTCGGGGTGGCGATCGGGGTGGTGCTGGCGGTCGTCTCCGGCCTGTCCCGGCTCGGCGAGGCGATCGTGGACGGCCCCGTGCAGGTCAAGCGGTCCATCCCCAGCCTCGCGCTGATCCCGCTGCTCATCCTGTGGCTGGGCATCAACGAGGAGATGAAGATCGTGACCATCGCGCTCGGCGTGATCGTCCCGATCTACATCCACACCCACCACGGCCTGCGCAGCATCGACGGCCGGTACGCCGAGCTCGCCGAGACCGTCGGGGTCGGCCGGGCCGAGTTCGTGCGCAGCGTCGTACTGCCCGGCGCTCTCCCGGGCTTCCTGCTCGGGCTGCGCTTCGCGATCACCTCGGCGCTGCTCGCGCTGGTCGTGGTCGAGCAGGTCAACTCGACCAGCGGGATCGGCTACATGATCACGCTGGCCTCCAGCTACGGCCAGACCGACGTCATCGTCGTCGGCCTGGTGCTCTACGCCGCGCTCGGCCTGCTGGCCGACGGCGCGGTCCGGCTCGTCGAGAGGAAGGCACTGACATGGCGTCGCACGCTGGAGAGCTGACCAGGTCCGCGGTGCGGGTCCGAGGACTGAGCCGGAGCTTCTCGAAGGCCGGTGGGGTGCTGAACGGCCTCGACCTCGACATCGAGCCGGGCGAGTTCGTGGCCCTGATCGGGCGCAGCGGCAGCGGCAAGAGCACCCTGCTCCGTGCGCTGGCCGGCCTCGACCGGGACGTGACCGGCACCGGGTCGGTGGAGGTGCCCGACCAGGTCTCCGTGGTCTTCCAGGACTCGCGGCTGCTGCCCTGGCGCCGGGTCCTCGACAACGTGGTCTTCGGCCTGCGCGAGAAGCACGCCGACGCCCGTGGCCGCCAGGCGCTCGCGGAGGTCGGGCTGGAGGGGCGCGAGCGGGCCTGGCCGCACGAGCTCTCGGGTGGCGAGCAGCAGCGGGCTGCTCTGGCCCGCTCGCTGGTCCGCGAGCCGCAGCTGCTGCTCGCCGACGAGCCGTTCGGCGCCCTCGACGCCCTCACCCGGATCCGGATGCACGTGCTGCTGAAGCGACTCTGCGCGGCCCACCGCCCCGCGGTGCTGCTGGTCACCCACGACGTCGACGAGGCGATCGTGCTGGCCGACCGGGTGATCGTGCTGGACGACGGGATCGTGTCCTCGGACATCCGGGTCGACATCGTGGGCAAGCGCTCCCAGGCCGACCCGCAGTTCGCGGCCCTGCGCGCCCGGCTGCTGGCCGAGCTGGGCGTGGAGGACGACCACGAGATCGTGCGGAGCGTCGCGTCGTGAGCATGCACCTCAACCTGTTCATCTATCCCGGCGGGCACCACGAGGCGGCCTGGCGGCACCCGGACTCCGACCCGTCGACGGTGCTCGACGTCGCCTTCCACCAGCGGCTCGCCCAGCGGGCCGAGGAGGAGAAGCTGGACGCGATCTTCTTCGCGGACGGACCGTCGCTCGCCGACAACATCCGCTACGCCTCCCGGTTCCGCCTCGAGCCGCTGACCCTGCTGTCGGCGATCGCGGCGGTGACCAGCCGGATCGGGCTGATCGGCACGGCGTCGACGACGTACTACGAGCCCTACAACCTGGCCCGGCTGTTCGCCTCGCTCGACCACCTCTCCGGTGGCCGGGCGGGCTGGAACATCGTCACCACCGGCGCCGCGCAGGCCGCGGGGAACTTCGGACTGGCCGAGCACCCGGTGCACGCCGAGCGGTACGCCCGGGCCGACGAGTTCGTCGAGGTCGTCACGAAGCTCTGGGACAGCTGGGAGGACGGCGCCCTGGTGGCCGACCCGGCCAGCGGGCTGTTCGCCGACACCGACCGGATCCACCCGATCGACCACGTCGGCGCGCACTTCTCCGTCGCCGGCCCGCTGAACACCGCGCGCTCGCCGCAGGGCCGGCCGGTCTACGTGCAGGCCGGGTCCTCCGAGGACGGCCGGGGCTTCGCGGCCCGGTGGGCGGAGGCGGTCTTCACCGCCCACCAGACCCTCGGCAACGCCCAGGAGTTCTACCGCGACATCAAGGAGCGGGCCCGCCGGCAGGGCCGCGCCCCCCACCAGCTGAAGGTGCTGCCCGGGATCAGCCCGGTCATCGGCTCGACGACGCGCGAGGCCCAGGAACGCCACGACGAGCTCAACGCGCTCACCCAGCCGGAGTACTCGCTGGAGCAGCTGCACCGGCTGACCGGGGCCGACCTGTCGTCGTACGACCTCGACGGGCCGTTCCCCCGCCATGTCGTCGACGTCCGTGGGGACCGGGCCGCCAGCAGCCGCTCGCAGCTGGTGCTCGACATCGTCGACCGCGAGCAGCCGACCATCCGCCAGCTGCTGCACCGTCTCGCCGGCGCCCGCGGGCACCGGGTGGTCGTCGGGACTCCCGAGCTGGTCGCCGACCAGATGCAGGACTGGTACGAGAACGGCGCCGCCGACGGATTCAACGTGATGCCGCCCTGCCTGCCCGGCGGCTTCGACCTGTTCGCCGACGAGGTGATCCCGCTGCTGCGCCGGCGCGGCCTGTTCCGCTACGAGTACGGCGGCCGCACGCTGCGCGACCACCTCGGCCTCCCCCGGCCCGAGAGCCAGTACGCCCCGACCTCCCAGAAGGTGATCGCGTGACGGACTTCTCCACCTACCGCGACCTCGGCGTCACCGGCGTCAAGGTCAGTCCCTTGACCCTGGGCGCCATGATGTTCGGCGCCTGGGGCAACCCCAGCCACGACGAGTCCGTCCGGGTCATCCACCGGGCGCTCGACGCCGGCATCAACGTCATCGACACGGCCGACGTCTACTCCCGCGGCGAGTCCGAGGAGATCGTCGGCAAGGCGCTCCAGGGCCGCCGCGACGACGTGTTCCTGGCGACCAAGTTCCACGGGGCGATGTCCGACGACGACCCCAACCAGGGCGGCAACTCGCGGCGCTGGATCATCCGCGAGGTCGAGCACAGCCTGCGCCGGCTGCGGACCGACCACCTCGACCTCTACCAGGTGCACCGCCCCCGGCCCGAGGTCGCGATCGACGAGACCCTGGCCGCGCTGTCGGACCTGGTCCACCAGGGCAAGATCCGCTACCTCGGGACGTCGACGTTCCTGCCGTCCCAGGTGGTCGAGGCGCAGTGGACCGCCGAGCGCCGGCACCGCGAGCGGCCCGTGACCGAGCAGCCGCCGTACTCGATCCTCGCGCGCGAGGTGGAGCGCGACCTGCTCCCCACCGCGCAGCGCCACGGCCTGGGCGTGCTGCCCTGGAGTCCCCTCGCCGGCGGCTGGCTGACCGGCCGCTACCGGCGGGAGGCCGGCGAGCACGTGGTCTCGTCGCGGGTCCGGCGCCAGCCGGCGCGCCACGACCCGGCGCTGCCCGAGAACCGCCGCAAGCTGGAGGCGGTGCACGCGCTGCAGGACCTCGCCGACGAGGCCGGGATCTCGCTGATCCACCTCGCCCTCGGCTTCGTGCTCGAGCACCCGGCGGTGTCGTCGGCCATCATCGGGCCGCGCACGCTGGAGCAGCTGGAGTCGCAGCTCGGGGCCGAGAAGGTCGCGCTGCCGCGCGACGTGCTGGACCGGATCGACGAGATCGTGCCGCCCGGGACGACCCTCAACGACGCCGACCGGGGCTACGCACCACCGTCGCTGGGCGAGCCGCGGGAGCGCCGTCGTACGGGCTGAGGAACAAGAGTCATCTCTAGTGTGAGGTGGCCCGAACAGGCCATCCACAAGTTCTCCACGGACCGCCCACAGTTCGTGCCCAGGCCGGTCGAACGGCCCGGACGGCGCCGTACCCGCAGGTAGCGTTTCCGCCAGTTCCGGCGATCGGCCACCCCATTCCGAGGGTGCCCCGACGTCGGTTCTGTCATGTCGTCTGAGCGCTCCCGGCTGCGGGAGCCCCGGCTGGGGGGCCGGCTCGTCCATGCGTGTTCTGAGGTTCTCGACGAGGGACGGCCTACGCCGGTCCCTGACCGTCTTCCTGTCCTTCCTGCTCGGCGTCGCCGGGCTCACCCTGCTGGGTTCCGCGCCCGCGTCGGCCTCCGTGCCGGCCTACGAGTGCACGGGCAACACCATCTACGCCCTCAACGGCGCCGACCCGTGGACGATCTACAAGCTCAACTCGTCCACCGGTGCCGCGACCGAGAACGGCGAGCTGCTCGCGAGCGGGACGCACACCGCCAACGCGCTCGCGCTCCCCAACGGCGGCGGCCGGTACATCTACGGCTTCGACCGGACCGAGAACACGGTGCTGCGCTTCGACGCCACCAACCACGGACGCCAGAGCTGGGCGGCCCCGGCCAACAGCAGCGCCGGCAGCGTGATCGCGGGTGCCATTAACCCGCAGAGCGGCATCTACTACTACGCCTCCAGCGGCTCGTCCTGGAAGCTGTTCGCGTTCAACATCTCGACCAGCACCGCGCTCGGGCAGGTCGGCACGATCTCGGGCTCGGGGCTGTCGAGCAACGGCGACATCGCCTTCGACGCCCTCGGCAACATGTACGTCGTCAGCAACGCCGACGCCACCGCCGCAGGCGCCTTGGCGCGCGTGAACGGCACCGTCCCGACCACCGCCGGCTCCGCCGCGCTGACGGTCACCAAGCTCGCCGACACCCCGGCCGGCGCCGGCCAGTACACCTCGATGGCCTTCGACGGCACCGGCGCGCTGGTCATCGGCGCGGGCAGCAGGTACGTCGGTCGCGTCAACCCGACCACCGGCGCGATCCTCTCCTCGACGACCACCTCGGCGAGCTTCGTCGACTTCGCCTCCTGCGCCGTGCCGAGCACCGCCCAGGCCCAGGTCTCCCTGCCCTCCGGGCGCTACGACGGCGACGACCAGTTCGTCGTCTCGGTCACCGGCAGCGGCGTCACCACCGGCAACACCGGCACCACCGCGGGCACCGACTCGGGCCTGCAGGACGACTCCGCCGAGGTCGCCGGGCCGGTCGTCGTGCTGCCCGGCTCGTCGTACACGATCACCCAGACGGGGACGTCGACGACGAACCTGAACGACTACACCTCGACCTGGGCGTGCGTGAAGGCCTCCGACGGCAGCGCGGTGGCCTCCGGCACGGGCAGCACCGGCACCTTCACGATGCCGGGCACGACCGGCACCAACGTGGTCTGCACCTTCACCAACGTGCCGCTGAAGCCCGGGATCACCCTGACCAAGACCGGCTCGGCGATCGCCGACCTGGACGGCAACGGCCCGGACGTGGGCGACACCATCACCTACGGCTTCAAGGTCACCAACACCGGCGTCGTGACGCTGTCGTCGGTCGGCGTCTCGGACCCGAAGCTGGGCACCATCACCTGCCCCACCGGCACCCTGGCCGCCGGCGCCTCGCGCACCTGCACGTCGAAGACCTACACGCTGACCCAGGCCGACGTGGACGCGGGCAAGGTCGACAACACGGCCACCGCGTCCGGCACCGGCCCGACCGGCACCGTCGTCACCGCGACCGACTCCGTGACCACCGCGGTGACCGCCAACCCGGCGATCTCGCTGGTCAAGGGCGGCACGCTCTCGGGCAGCACGATCACCTACACCTTCACGGCGACCAACACCGGCAACGTCACCCTGCAGCCGGTCACCGTCACGGACACCAAGGTCGGCACGGTCACCTGCCCCACGACCGCGGTCGCCCCCGGCGCCTCGATCTCGTGCTCGCCGAAGACCTACACGCTGACCCAGGCCGACCGGGACGCCGGGAAGGTCGACAACACCGCGACCGCCACCGGCACCGCCCCGAGCGGCACCAAGGTCACCGCCCCGTCCTCGGTCACCACGACCGTCGCCATGCTCCCGGCCGTGGACCTGACCAAGACCGCCTCGACGATCACCGACAGGACCGGCAACGGCGTGGACGCGGGTGACACGATCACCTACTCGTTCAAGGTCGCCAACACCGGCAACGTCACCCTGCAGCCGGTCACCGTCGCCGACGCCAAGGTCGGCGCGATCACCTGTCCGACCACCGCGGTCGCCCCCGGCGCCTCGGTCAGCTGCTCGCCGAAGACCTACACACTGACCCAGGCCGACGTGGACGCCGGGAAGGTCGACAACACCGCCACCGCCACCGGCACCGCCCCGAGCGGCACCAAGGTCACCGACCCCGACTCGACCTCGACCGTGATCACCTCGGTCCCGGCGATCGCGCTCGACAAGTCCGCCTCGGCCGTCGCCGACACCGACGGCAACGGCATCGACGCCGGTGACACGATCACCTACTCGTTCAAGGTGACGAACACCGGCAGCACGACCCTGCAGCCGGTCACCGTCGCCGACGCCAAGGTCGGCGCCATCACCTGCCCGACCACCGCCCTCCTGCCCGGCGCCAACGTCTCCTGCACGCAGAAGGCCTACACGCTGACCCAGGCCGACGTGGACGCCGGCAAGGTGGAGAACACCGCCACCGCGACCGGCACCGCCCCGAGCGGCGCCAAGGTCACCGACGCCGACACCACCACCACGCTCCTCACGGCCACCGCCGCGATCGAGCTCGACAAGACGGCCGGCAGCGTCGCCGACAGCGACGGCAACGGCATCGACGTGGGCGACACCGTCACCTACTCGTTCAAGGTCGCCAACACCGGCAACCTGACGCTGCAGCCGGTCACCGTCACCGACGCCAAGGTCGGCACGGTCACCTGCCCGACGACCGCCCTGGTCCCCGGCGCCTCGCTCTCCTGCTCCTCGAAGAGCTACACGCTGACCCAGGCCGACGTCGACGCAGGCAAGGTCGACAACACGGCCACCGCCACGGGCACCACCCCGACCGGCGCCAAGGTCACCGGCCCCGACTCCACCTCGACCGTGCTCCCGGCCGCTCCCGCCCTCGACCTCGACAAGTCCGCCTCGGCGATCGTCGACAAGACCGGCAACGGCGCCGACGCCGGTGACACGATCACCTACTCCTTCAAGGTCACCAACCTCGGCAACGTCACCCTGACCTCGGTCGGCGTGAGCGACGACAAGGTCGGCACGGTCACCTGCCCCGGCGGCCCGCTGGTCCCCGGTGCCTCGGCCACCTGCACCTCGAAGGCGTACACGATCACCCAGGCCGAGGTGAACGCCGGCAAGGTCGACAACACCGCCACCGCGACCGGCACCGCCCCGAGCGGCACCAAGCTGACGGCGAAGGACTCCACGTCCACCGCCGTGCCGGCCCGCCCGGAGCTGACCCTGGTGAAGTCCGCCTCGGCGGTCCAGGACCTCGACGGCAACGGCCCGGACGCCGGCGACACGATCGCCTACTCGTTCAAGGTCACCAACACCGGCAACCTGCCGCTGAACCCGGTGACGGTCGCGGACCCGAAGGTCGGCGCGGTCACCTGCCCGACCGGTGAGCTGGCTCCCGGCGCGAGCATCAGCTGCGGCCCCGCGTCGTACACGCTCACCCAGGACGACGTGAACAACGGCAAGGTCGACAACACCGCGACCGCCACGGGTACGACGCCGGCCGGCACCGCGACCCCGGGCGTCAAGGTCACCTCGCCCGGCACCGTCACGACCCCGGTCGCGACCGCCCCGGCGATCGACCTGGTCAAGGCGGCCTCGGCCGTCAAGGACCTCGACGGGAACGGCACCGACGCCGGCGACACGATCACCTACTCCTTCTCGGTGACCAACGTCGGCACCGTGACGCTGAACCCGATCACGGTCGCGGACCCGAAGGCCGGTCCGGTCACCTGCCCGACGGGCGCGCTGGCTCCGGGCGAGTCCGTGGAGTGCACCCCGGTGACCTACACGATCACCCAGGACGACGTCACCTCCGGTGCCGTGGTCAACACGGCCACGGCGACCGGCACCACCCCCGCCGGCACCAAGGTCACCGACAGCGACACCGTCACCACCCCGGTGGTCGGCCGGGCCGCGCTGAGCCTGCAGAAGAAGGCGGGCGCGCTGCGCGACCTGAACGGCAACGGCCCGGACGCGGGTGACACGATCGAGTACTCGTTCACCGTCACCAACACCGGCACCGTGCCGCTGCACGGCGTGACCGTAGCGGACCCGAAGATCGGGCCGGCGACCTGCGCCAGCAGCTCCCTCGAGGTCGGCGAGAAGACCGCGTGCGGCCCGCTCACCTGGACCGTCACCGACGCCGAGCTGGACGCCGGGGTCGTGAAGAACACGGCGACCGCGCGGGGCAACGGCCCCGACGGCACCGCGGTGACCGGCAGCGACTCGACCACCACCCCGGTCGTCCGCGCACAGGCCGACCTGGCGATGACCAAGACGGTCGACAAGGCCGCACCGCGGGTCGGCGACACCGTCACCTACACGCTGAAGGCGACCAACAAGGGCGTCGGCAACGCCGAGCACGTCGTGCTCCGCGACACGCTCCCGACCGGTGTCACGCTGGTCTCGGCGCAGGCGCCCTGCACCGTCGCGGGCGCCACCGTCACCTGCGAGCTCGGCACCCTGGCCGGCGGCGCCAGCCGGGCGGTCACCGTCACGGCCACCGTCGACGCGCTGCCGACCGGTCCGGCGCACCAGCACCTGCTGGACGTGCAGAAGCAGGAGGTCCACGTCGACCTCGAGGCCGGCCAGACCCGCACCGTCCAGGTCTCGTGCGCCCCGGGCTACGTGGTCACCGACGGCTCCGGCCGCATCGACCACGTCGACCAGGGCACCGGTTCGCCGGCCGACGTCCGCATCACCGAGTCCCGTGCCACCGCCGCCGGCACTTGGCAGGTCACCATGACCAACCAGTCCTCCGGCCGCGCGCAGGGCAAGGCGTTCGAGGTCTGCGTCAGCGACACCAGCGAGACCGTCCAGGGCCACCAGCACGCGCTGGTGATCTCCGACCCGGTGACCGCCACGCAGGAGATCAGCGGCCGCACCACGGTCGACCTGTCCTGCACCGCCGGCCAGGTGCCGATCCAGCCCGGCTACCTGCTGGACGGCGTCGCCCGGGTGCTCACCAGCACCGCGAAGGGTGACACCGGCTGGACCTGGACCGTCGAGGGTGCCGCCACCAGCGGTGACTTCTCGATGCGCTGCCTGAGCCGCACCACCAGCCAGGCCGCCGGTCACGCCCACCCGCTGGGCTTCCAGCAGGTCCGCCAGAGCGTCACGGTCGAGCCGGGCCAGACCGTCGAGGTGACCGTGTCCTGCGCGTCCGACGCCAAGGGCGTCGTCGCGGGGTACGACGCCGAGGCCGGCCTGGTCTCCCTCGGCAACGACCCGCGCCCGGTGGTCCGCGTGTTCAAGTTCCTCAACCCGACCTCCGAGCCGCTCCAGGCCGACCTGTTCCTGCAGTGCCTGTCGCTGCGGAACCAGACCGGCGCCGGCGCGAACACGGTGGTCGTGAACACCGCGACCGCGAGCACCACCAGCCCGGAGGCGAGCACGGCCGACAACGCGAGCTCGGCCCGGATCGACGTCGACACCTCGGCCCCCACGGGTCCGAAGACGCCGACCGCGCCGGTCACGACCTCCCCGGTCGTCACCGTCGCCAGCCCGGTCTCGGCCGCCGCCCTGGTCGCCTCGCAGGCGGTTCGCACGACGGTCTCCTGTGCCACCGGCACCACCTGTGTCGGCACGGCCACGCTGGTCGCGGTCAAGACGGTCAAGGTCGGCGGTCGCAAGATCGCCAAGGGCACCGTCCTGGCCAAGGCGAGCTACCGGGTCAAGGCCGGCAAGAGCACGGTCCGCCTGGTCAAGACCAAGGCCGGCAAGAAGGCGCTCGGCAAGCTCGGCCGGGCCCGACTGGTCGTCGGGGGCCGCTCCACGGTGGTCAAGCTGAAGCACTGACCGACTCCCCCACACGCGACGCCGAGCAGCTCCTGGAGCTGCTCGGCGTCGCGCGCCTCAGGCCCCCGTATGTCGCGGTCGACGAGACGACCAGGGCTGCAACTGAAGCGGATGTCCCCGTGGCGGGCCGGCACCCCGGCCCGCCACGCCTCCATCCCGGTCCACGGTCCCCGGCGCGACGGGCACACGTGGCGCCTGCTCGACGACGAGGTGTGGCGCTACCTTCCGCGCGCGCCGATCCCGGCCGTGCTGGTCGGTGTGGTCGGCCTCGCCCTTCTCGTCGCCGTCTCGACCTTCTCCGGCAGGGGCGCGGCCCGGGCCGCCGCGGTCCTGGCCGCCGTCACCGTGGGCGCGATCCTCGTCATCACCCCCACCGGCGGAGCGACCAGCGGACGACCAGCCTTCGCCCGGGCGTGGGCATCCGACGCAAGCTCGGCAACGACGACCAGACCCTTGGCCTGGTGAACGTCCTGGGCAACATCGCCCTGTTCATTCCTCTTGGCTGGTCTGTCACAGCCCTGGCCCTCCAGTCCCGGACCACCGCTGCGCGGACCGGCCTCGCGCTCGGCGGCCTGGCGGGACTCGTGCTCTCCGTGTCCATCGAGGTGGCGCAGTACTTCCTCGGTCGGGCCGCGGACGTCGACGGCGTGCTCCTCAACGCGACCGGCGTGCTCCTCGGAGCCGCTGGCAGCGCCGTCCTGGGCATGGTCGTCCGCGCAGATCGACGACGAGCGTGCCCGTAGCCCTGCCGAAGGTTCTCGGTCAGGGCTGCGGGGTGGTGCCGGTGTGGTCGCGTCTGAACGTCAGTCCGTTCGGGCTGCGCCAGACGAACGTCGTGTCATCGACCTTGTCGTAGCGCCACCGCGTGTGGGTCTTGGCGCGGTGATGTCGTCGGCAGAGTGGTGCGATGTTGCAGTCGCACGTCGGACCGCCGTTGGATGCTGGGTTGCCGTGGTCGTGGTCGCAGGACCTCGCCCGGCGGCGGCACCACGGGAACACGCAGGAGTGTTGAAGCAGGGCCTGGCGTTCTTTGAGCCGGTCGGGGACTTCGTAGGCGTCGACGTGGACGTGGCCGGCCAGGTCGATGATCGGCTTGATGACGACCTGGCTCTCTCCGTCCCGGCACCAACTCTTGACCTGCTCGACCGAGATCATCGACCGGGTGTTCTCGACCCGCGCGATGGCGGCATCGGCGAGGTGCACGTGCACGACGACCTGCCGGGGTCGCTTCCGGTCCGGGTCGGGCTCGGCGTTGAGGTCCAGGGTGAGCTGGCGTCGAGCGAGGTCACCGACGGCGATGGACCGGCGTACGTCGAGGGAGAGCCCGTCGGCGATGGTGCCGAGGTGGGTCGCACCCCGAGCGACCGCGTCCTCCAGATCCAGTGCGTCGACCAGGTCCAACGTTCCGCGGACTTCGACATGGCCGTCGAACGAGACCTGCTGGACCTCGATGTCGAAGTGCCGCACCTCGGCCGCATCCCGCGCCCGCTGGGCCGCGGCCTCGGGGTCGAAACGGGTCCGCGCTTCTTCGATGGTGCGGTCGAGCTGGGCGATCGAGATCTTGTGTGCGGTCGCGGCGACGTGAAGGTCGACGAACTCGGCACCGTCCTCGGGGAGGTCGATGGTCTCCGCCGCGATCCGTCGCGCCTTCCACACCGGCAGGTCGAGGGACTGGACGCGTTCGTAGACCCTGGGGAGTCGGTGGGCGAGCTCGAGGGCGTGTCCGAGGTAGATCCGCCCCGAGTCCGACGACAGGCCGAGCGCGGCGGAGAACTCCAGCACACTGAGCTCGGCGATCAGGGGTGCGCCGGGTCCGGCGATGGCCATCTCGTCCTCGCAGCCCGGCACCCACGCCGCGGCGGCATCGTGCAGGGAGTCGGTGGAGTGCATGCCGGCCCAGGTGACGGCGGCGGCGAGCTGGTCGGCCTCGGCCTGGAGCTGGGCGGTGCGTCGGGCGCGCACGTACGACAGCACCGCCGAGGCGGTGTCGCAGTCGTCGAGGTCCCGAGCCATGCCTTCATTCTAGTCGAACAGGTGATCGAATGCGAGGGTTGTTCACAACCTTGTTCGAACGGTCGACCCCAGGTGACCGAAAGCTAGAAGCAGGCTCGTGATGGCCCTTGATCACCGCGGACGGTGAGCCCCCTTGTCTCTGTAAAAAGTCTTTGAACCGGCCTGGTGTCAAGCGCAGACGGCGCGGCAGAGGCCGGCTCGAACGAGGTCAGCGGCAGGGCTGCGGGGGTCTCGACGGGCGCTCAGGACTTCGTCCTTCACGGGAGAGACCACCGGCGGCGGGGACCGGCGGCGGGGGGCGACCACCGGCGGGGACCGTCGGAGCCCCGGGGCGAGGCAGAGGTCAGCGGGGGGAGGACTCCGCGCGGCGCAGGGCCGACAGCTCGGACACCGACGTCCGCTTGATCGGCTCGAGCGGTTTCGGCCGGCGGAAGCGCCGCGGCTTCACCACGCGCACCGGGCCAGGCAGGTCGAGGGCGGCGAGGCGGGCGTCGTACGCGGGGTTGGCGGCGCCGGGGGCCCAGATGTGCTCGACCCCGTTGGTCTCCAGGAAGGCGCGATAGTGCGCGGCCAGGCCGGGGAAGCGGGCGGCGAACTCGGTGTAGTCCGCGCCTTCGGCGAGTTCGCGGACCGAGAGGTCCTCGCCGGACGGCATGCCCGTGAACTCGCGGTAGGGAATCCCGTGATACTGCGCCAGCTCGAGGGTCCGCGAGTCGTACGACATCACGACGGCCGGGACGCGGGCGAGGATCGCGGCGATCGCTCCGTGGATCCGGGTGCCGAACGCGAACGAGAAGTCGCGGAGGTGGTCGACCCAGGTACGGGCATCGACGAAGAAGCGGATCCGGTCCTCACGGTAGAGCGGATGGCCGGTGCCGAGCGGGCCGTGGCCGTCGTAGGTGTCGAGGTCCTCGCCGCGGAGCAGCAAGCGCAGCCGGTGGTGCTCCTGCGCCACGAACTCCAGGCGCGGGTACTCGACGACGCTGCGGTCGACGAGCGAGCGCATGCCGCCGGTGTAGGTGAGGTCGATGCGGCTGCTCGCGTCCACCGCACGCGGCTCGACGGTGAATCCGTCGACGCTCGTGAACAGCGACGGGCAGCCGATCACGTCGACGAGCGGAGCCGGGAAGCCGAGCTGCTCGAGGTAGCCGGCGGTGCGCTCCCCGCGTACGCCGATCGACGCCGAGCGGTCGAGCACGGCCCGCACGAACCGGGTCACCGAGGCGTCGAGTTCCGGGCCCGCGTCAGGTCGCCGGGCGTTGAAGCCCATCTGGGCCCCGACCCCCACGACCACGACCGGGATGTGGAGGTGCTCGATGAGCTCGGAGTAGGTGTCGAGGTAGCGGGCGAACGACGGACGGAACGCGTTGGCGAACGGCAGGACCAGCTGGTCGAAGCGCTCGTCGACGTACGCCGCCAGCCGACGGGGGTTCTTGGTGCTCTGGAGCACGAACCCGTCCGTGACGACCTCGGCTCCGGGCACGCTCACCGTCCGGTGGACCGCGGAGGAGAACAGCAGGTTGCCGGAGTTGGCGCCGAAGACGCCGGTGCCGCCACCGACGGCCAGGCTGCGTTCCGGGCTGAGGACCTGGAACGGGCTCTTCCCGGCCCGGAGCAGGATGCGCGACACAGGTCGGGACCCTACCCGCGCGGAGGCGATCAGTTCTCGGCGGCCTTCTCGGCGCCACGTCGCCAACGGATGCCGGCCTCGAGGAACCCGTCGAGGTCACCGTCGAAGACCGAGGAGGGGTTGCCCTCCTCGTAGCCGGTGCGGAGGTCCTTGACGATCTGGTAGGGGTTCAGCACGTAGTTGCGCATCTGGTCGCCCCACGACGCCTGGACGTCGCCGCGCATCGAGTCGAGGTGGGCCTTCTCCTCGGCCTTCTTCAGCGCGAGCAGCTTGGCCTTCAGCACGACCATGGCGCTGGCCTTGTTCTGCAGCTGGCTCTTCTCGTTCTGGCAGGACACGACCGTGCCGGTCGGGATGTGCGTGAGGCGTACGGCGGAGTCGGTGGTGTTGACCGACTGGCCGCCGGGCCCTCCGGAGCGGTAGACGTCGACGCGGATCTCCTCGTCGGGCACGTCGATCTCGTCGGTCTGCTCCAGCACCGGCACCACCTCGACGGCGGCGAACGACGTCTGGCGGCGACCCTGGTTGTCGAAGGGGCTGATCCGCACCAGGCGGTGGGTGCCGGCCTCGACCGAGAGGGTGCCGTAGGTGTACGGCGCGTGCACGGCGAAGGTGGCCGACTTCAGCCCCGCCTCCTCGGCGTACGACGTCTCGTAGACCTCGACCTTGTAGTCGTGCTGCTCGGCCCAGCGGACGTACATCCGCATCAGCATCTCGGCGAAGTCGGCGGCGTCGACGCCACCGGCGCCGGCGCGGATGGAGACCAGCGCCTCGCGGGCGTCGTACTCGCCGTTCAACAGGGTGCGGACCTCGAGCGACTCGACGGCCTTCTTGACCCGCTCGAGCTCGCGCTCGGCCTCGGCGAGCGAGTCGGCGTCACCCTCCTCGGTCGCGAGCTCGGCCATGATGCCGACGTCCTCGATGCGGCCGAGGAGCTCGTTGAAGCGGTCGAGCGTGCCCTGGAGCGTGGACAGCTGGCCGGTGATGCGGGTGGCGCGGTCGACGTCGTCCCAGAGGTCGGGGGCGGCGACCTGGTCGCTGAGGTCGGCGATGTCGCGCTGCATCGCGTCCAGGTCCATGACCTGACCGATGGTCCCCATGGTCGCCTGGAGCTGCTTGACCTCTACGTCGTAATCTCGGCCTGCCACAAGGAGCAAGGTTACGGCCGGGTGGGTGGCCGCGCCTACTTGCGGCCGAAGACCTGCGCGACGTACCAGCTGCCGCCGGCCTTGCGCGCGCCGATCCCCATCAGCCGGTAGCGCGGCTGGAGGATGTTGGCGCGGTGCCCCTCGGACTTCATCCAGCCCTCGCGGACGACGGAGCGGCCGGTCGTGTAGCCGACGGCGACGTTCTCGCCGACCATGCTCAGTCCACACCGGCGCAGGATCGGCCCGAGGTCCTGGTGGAAGATCTCGCGTTGCCGCGCCATCCGCTTCGCCTGCTTGACCGCGAACCGGGTCAGGCACCTGTTCTTCCGCAGCTCCGCCCGGTCACGCTGCTCGCGCTGGGCGTTGGTGGAGGAGAACGCGGCGTTCGAGTAGCGCTGCTCCGCCGTCGCGGCGGCGGCCGGTGCGGTCGAGGGCACGACGAGGGCCAGCAGCAGCACGGCCAGGGCGGTGGCCAGGACTCGGTTCATGGTCTCGCTCCCGGGTACGTCGGACGGCGGTGGACGGCTCGTGCGGACCTGGTCGGTACCCCACGTCGGCCCCATCATCCTCCCGTACGACGAGGGCGCGCCCGATCGGGCTCGGTCGGTCAGCGGACCGGCGTGAACTGACGCGCCGCGACCCACCAGCCGTCGTCCTCCCGGACGAGGGTCCAGGTGACGACCGTCGGCGGGTGGTCGAGGTCGACCTCATCTTCCGGCCCGGCGGCGTACGCGCCGGTCGTCACGATCGCCAGGTCGGGGCGCGGCAAGTGCAGGTCGAGGACGACGAAGCGCGCCGACCGCGGCGGTCCGCCCGCCGCGAAGGCCGCGACGTGGGCGGCCCGGATCGCCTCGCGTCCGACCGCGCGCGCTCCGTTGGCGATCACCGAGCGCGCGTCGGGGGCGAAGCGGGCGACGCAGCGGTCGGGATCGCGCGCGGTGATCCCCGCGGCGACGTCCTCGAGGAGTGCGGTGATCTCGGCGGTGATCTGGGCGGTCATGACGCCCAGTCAAGAACTTCAAGCGGACGTGAGGTCAAGCACTTTCCCGCATTCCGTGCACACGACCCACTTGTGCACGTTTCAATTTCCTCGTTGTCCTCAGGCGAGCGGGCGACGTGCCGATGTCGACTCGATCCTCAACTCGGAAGGCCCGCATGACCCGCCGCAGCCGTCGTACCGCCGGACTCCTCGCTCTCGCGACCGTCGTCGCCGCCCTCGTGGCCGGCCCGACGTCGAGCGCGAGCAGCGTCTCCCCGCCCGCCCCGACGACCCTCCAGAAGGCTCGGGTGGCGGCCCCGGAGGTGTGGCAGCAGGCGCAGCAGGCGCACGCGGAGAACCCGACGAACCCGCTCGCCGGCCGGCTCTGGGGCGTGTACGACGGCCCGCAGGAGCACGTCAGCGCGTCGTACCAGCGGTCCACCGGCACGGCCCGGGAGCTGCTCGGCAAGATCGCCCTGCGCCCCAAGACCAAGTGGTACGGCGCCTGGGTGCCGGACAGCTCGATCCGCGACCAGGTCACGAAGTGGATCGCCTCGTCCCAGGAGGGCGACCCGGACAAGCTCGTCCAGATCGCCGTCTTCCGGATGAAGCCGTGGGAGGGCGAGGCCTGCCAGCGGCGCTCGACCGCGGCCGAGAAGCGCAGCTACAAGCGCTGGATGCGCGAGCTCGCCGTCGGGATCGGCTCGACCCCGATGGCCGTCGTGATGCAGCCCGACATGCCGTTCCTGTGGTGCTCGCCCGACAAGGCGGCGAAGGCGCGGCTGATGACCTGGGCCACCCAGCTGCTCTCCGCCCTCCCCCGCACCAGCGTCTACCTCGACGCAGGCGCGGCCGACTGGTGCCAGAACGGCCGGGGCGGCAACCCGGAGACCTGCGCGCAGCTGCTGAAGGCGACCGGTGTGAAGTACGCCCGCGGCTTCGCTCTCGACTCCACCCACTACAACGGCCCGGTCGAGAACATCCGGCACGGGGTGCGGATCGCCGAGATCCTGCGCCGCGACGGCTTCGGCACCAAGCACTTCATCGTCGAGACCGCCAAGAGCGGCCGCCCGATGTCGTGGTCCCAGGTGATCCCGGCCAAGGGCTCGACGATCAACGACAACGCCCGGGTCTGCACGCGGGTCACCATGAAGCGCTGCGTGACCCTCGGCATCCCGCCGACCGCCCGGCCGGCCAGCGCCGAGTACGGCCTCCCCGCCGACGTCCGGAAGGCCGCGGCGACGTACGTCGACGGCTTCGTCTGGTTCGGCCGCCCCTGGCTCTACAACCAGGCCGACCCGTTCGTCCGCAGCCGGGCGATCGCGATGGCGAGGACGACCCCCTGGCCGCTGCCGGCTCTCTGATCGTCCCGCCCCTACTCCTGGCCGCAGCGCTCCGCGACGGTCAGCTCGACGAGGGACGTCGCCCGGCCGCGGTGGCCGTCGGCGTCGGTGAAGTGGACGGTCAGCGGGCCGCCGGTGCCGTCGGTCCCGGTCAGCCCCACGACGAAGACCAGGTAGCCCTCGTCGGGGTCGGCCTCGCGCAGCTCGGCGCCCTCGGCGGGCACGGCCCGTTCCCAGGCGCGCCGGGGGGACCCCGTCAGCGCCGTCCCGGGCAGCCCCGCCCAGAGTCCGACGGTCGCGAAGGCGTCGTCCTCGGTGCGCTGGAAGACCCGCACCGAGTCGAGGTCGACGTCGCCCGTGGTCGGCCACTCGACCCGGTCCACCGTCAGCGGCCCCGGGCCGCGGTTGGCGAAGGTGTCGAACCCCTCGGTGTGCGCGGCCGTGTCCTCCGACGGCGTGCAGAGCGCGTGGTCGGAGCCCACGGCGTACAGCGCCTCCGACTGCTCGTCCCCACCGCAGCCGAGCAGCCCACCGAGGAGCAGCACGCAAGCGGCGGCGCGCGTCGCCCTCATCAGCCAGCGTCCAATGACGAGACCGCGGAGCCGGTGGCCCGCACCGACCCGGCTCCGGGTGAGCCGGGGATGGACAGCGGCAGGTCCAGTGGCGCCGTGAGCTCGACGCGCACGGTGTCCCCGCCGGTGACCGTGGCGTGCGCGACCAGGCCGGGATAGCTGGCGTAGGCGTCGAGTGAGCGGAGGTACTCCTCCACCGCCTGCTGGGCCTCGGCGTCGGTCAGGGCGAGCCGGTCGCCCGGCACCCCACCGGTATAGACGTCCTCGCCCGTCGCGCCCAGGTCGGCGCCACGTAGCGCAGCCCCGTCGGCGAGGGTGTCGAGGCCGGAGCGCTGCAGGTAGGCCGCTGAGGCGTCCACCACGACGACGACCGCCATCGCGATGACCATCGCGAACCCGATCACCAGCAGCGTGACCTGGCCCGACTCGTCACGGCGCCGGGTCACGGCCGACCTCCTGGTACTGCCCGATCGGCACCGCGTGCGTCGCGTCCAGGGCGAACGACGGGCGTCCGCCGCCCAGCACGTCGGGCACCAGCAGATCCACGCTCGACGCGATCCGCACCGTGATCACCGACGTCCCGCTGTGGCAGTCGCGGGGGTACGGCGTGCAGGTCACCGTGACGTCGAGCGGGGCGTCGTCGGGCAGCCCCTGGTCGGCCAGCGCCTGCCGGGCCGCGGCCCGGGCGGCCTCCTCACCCGCCGCGTCGTCCGGCGCGAGGGCGTAGGCCCGGCCCGCGGCCCGGGCGGCCGAGGTGACGCCGTACGCCCCGGACTGGACCTCGAAGACCGACAGCACGATCCACAGCAGTGGCACCAGTAGCAGGATGCCCACCCACACCAGCTCGATGACCGCGCTGCCGGCCTCATCGCGCCTCACGGCTCCTCCTCCACCGCGTGTCCGCTCACCTCGAGCGCCACCCCCGGTCCCCCGATCCCCAGCGCCGGCACCGTCGCCCGGACCGTCACCACCACCGTCGGCCGGCCGCCGACCGTCGTGCGGGACACCGACACGTCACGGGCGAACCGACTGGAGATCGCGTCCTCGACCTGCTCCTGGGTGACCGCTCCCCCGTCGCTCCCGGACCGGTCGGCCGTCGCGGCGTACCGAGCTCCCTCCGCCGCCGCGGCCGCCAGCGTGTTGCGGACGTGCAGCACCAACGCCACCTGGACCACGCCCAGGACGAACGGCACCAGCACGAGCAGCACCAGCACGAAGTCGACGACGGCGGACCCGGCGTCGTCGCGACGCCCCCGGGTCATCTCACGGAGCTGAGGGCATCGCTGAGCAGCCCGGACAGCTGCTCGCGCGCGACGCCGCCGATCACGACCACGAGCCCGGCGGTCATCACGGCGACCATCACCCACCCGGGCACGTCGCCACGGTCGTCGCGGCGCCGCGGGGCGGTGAGGGCCATCAGCAGGAGCAGGCAGAGGCGGGTCATCGTGGTTCCAATCTGTGGGGTCAGGGAGCGGTCAGGGAGAGGCCGAGGACGCCGGGCCAGAACGCGAACAGCACTGTGATCGGCAGCACCAGGAAGACGACGGGCAGCATCATCAGGACCTCCTTGCGGGCGGCGACCTCGATGAGCTCGCGACGCCCGGCCTCGCGTACGTCGGCCGCCTGGGCGTGCAGCACGTCGGCCAGCGGGGTGCCGCGCTCGACCGCCACCGAGACGCCCTGGGCGAAGCGGGCGACCAGGGGCAGTCCGGTGCGGGTCGCGAGCTGGTCGAAGGCCGCCGCCACCGGCTCGCCGGTGCGGACGGCGGCGAGCACGCGGGCCAGGTCGGCGGAGAGCTCGCCGCCGCTGCGTCGTACGACGCGGTCGAGGGCGGCGACCGGTCCCTCGCCGGCGGCGACGGCGAGGGCGAGCAGCTCGGCGAGGGTCGGGAACTCGGCCAGGATGCGTCGCTCGCGCGCCTTGACCTGGCTGGAGAGGTGGGTGTCGCGGCCGAGGACGCCGAGCACGAAGCCGATCGCGCAGAGCACCAGCCCGAGGACGACGCCGCCAGGATCGGTGAGCGCCTTGACCAGCGCGTAGGCGGCGGCCACGGCGAAGCCGGCCAGCCCCCACTGGACCTGCTCGACCCGGAAGTCGTGCACGCTCGTGTCGAGCCCGGCCCGCTCGAGGCGGCGGCGTACGGAGGTCGCCCCGCCGAGCACCCGCTCGACGAGGTCCGCGCCGGACCGCAGCACCGGGCCGAACACTCCCACCGCGGCCGGAGTCGAGGACGCCACCCGACCGCCGAGCCGCTCGACCTGGGGCAGGTCGCGGACGTAGGGCAGCACCCGCACCGACAGCGGCGTACGGCGCAACGCCAGGACCCGGCTCGCGACGAGCAGCAGCCCGCCCGCAGCCAGCCCGCCGAGCAGCGCGCCCCACACCGCCGGCGTCACGAGAGGATCCGCCGGTCGACGGGTAGCCGCCCCATCCGCATCATCAGCCGGTAGGCGACCACGCAGGTCCCGGCGCCGACGGCCAGCACCACGACGCCGGTGGTCGAGCCGTAGCGACCGATCACGTCGGGCTGGAAGGACATCATCAGCAGCACCAGCCAAGGAGCCGCCACGGCCAGGCGGGCGCCGTTGATCGTCCAGGCCTGGCGCGACTCCAGCTCGGAGCGGGTGCGGGCCTCGTCGCGGAGGTAGCCCGAGAGGTTGCGCAGCAGGCGCCCGAGCTCGCCGCCCCCGACCTCGCGAGCGATCCGCAACCCCTCGACGACCCGGTCGCCGACGGGGTCGGCCAGCCGCTCCTTCAGCCGGTCGAGGCAGTCGCCGAAGCGCCCGGTGACCTGGTAGTCGAGCGCGAACTGGGCGAACGGCTCCTGCAGCGGCTCGGGTCCGCGGGTGCCGAGCGCCGACAGCGCGTCGGGCAGCGACATGCCGGCCCGCACGGCCGATGCGAGGTTGTCGACCGCCTCCGGCCAGACCTCCGCCAGCTCGCGCTGCCGGCGGCGGCCCCGACCCGCGACGATCGCCACCGGCAGGTAGCCGCCGAGCACCGCGAAGACGACGGCGACCGGCACGGTGCGCGCCACGACCTGGACCGTCAGGCCGCAGACCAACGCGCAGGTGAGGCAGAGCAGCGCGAACCCGACCGGCGAGACCGTGCCCAGCCCGGCCCGGACGAGCAGCTCGCTGGTCCGCGCCGTCGTACGACGACCGCGCTCGCGTGGCTGTCGAGGCAGCGTGAACGCCGACCAGACCAGCATGAGCCCGACGCCGACCCCCAGACCGATCAGCGCACCCATCAGTCGGCGCTCCCGTTCAGCAGCCGGTGCACGTCGATGCCCGCCCGCTCGTACGACGCCACCCGCGGCGGCATCCCCTGCGTCCGCCGCAGCTCACCGCCCCGGCGCTCGAAGAGCGGCTCGGTCTCGATGACGTCGTTCTCGACGCGGCCGGGCACCCCGACGATCTCGTTGACGCGACGGGTGCCGTGCTGGTCGACCCCCAGGTGCACGACCAGGTCGACCGACGCCGCGACGGTGGGGACGACGAACCGCGCCGAGATGTTCTCGCCGGCCAGCAGCGGCAGCGTGCACATCTTCACCAGCGCCTCCCGCGCGCTGTTCGCGTGGATCGTGCACATGCCGGGCAGCCCGGAGTTGAGTGCCAGCAGCAGGTCGAGGCACTCCTCGGCCCGCACCTCCCCCACGACGATGCGGCTGGGCCGCATCCGCAGGCTCTCCTTGACCAGGTCGCGGAGCCGGATCTCGCCGGTGCCCTCGAGCCCGGCCTGCCGGGTCTGCATGGGCACCCAGTCGGGGTGTGGGAAGCGCAGCTCGAAGACCTCTTCGGCGCTCACCACCCGCTCGCCACCCGGGATCGCCGCAGCCAGGCAGTTCAGCATGGTCGTCTTGCCCGCCTGCGTTCCTCCGGCGACCAGGACGTTCAACCCGGCCCGGACCGACGCCTCCAGGAACGCCGCCGCGCGCTCGGTCAGGCTGCCCAGCTCGACCAGGTCGCCCACCCGCGTCGCGCGGAGCACGAACTTGCGGATGTTGACGGCCGAGAAGCCCCGGCTGATCCCTTGCAGGACGACGTGCAGCCGATGGCCGTCGGGCAGCATCGCGTCCACGAACGGCTGGGAGAGGTCGATGCGGCGACCGCTGGACTTCAGCATCCGCTCCACCAGCTCGTCGACCTGCGCCTGGGTCAGCATCAGGTTGGTCAGCTCGTGCCGGCCGTGGCGCGCGACGAAGACCCGCGACGGGTCGTTGATCCACACCTCCTCCACGCTCGGGTCGTCGAGGAAGGCCTGCAGCGGTCCGTAGCCGGCGACCCGCGCGACCAGCTCGCCCACGACGGCGCTCGGGTCGGAGACGGGCACCACCTGACCGGTCAGGCTGCGCTCGTCGTGGTCGCGCACGACCGTCTCGGCGATGCGTCGTACGACGGCCGCGTCGCGCTGGGGGTCGACGCCCTCGCGGCGCACCAGCTCCCGGACGTGCTGGTCGAGCTGGTCGACCACCACTCCCTGGGCGTGCGAGGTGGCGTGGGTCATCGCCATGACGGCTCCTTGACAACCGAGAACGGAGTCCTGCCATGAAGGTAGGTGACAGCGGTCTACCCCAGGGGGTACGACGTCAATCTGTGGAGAACGTAAAGAACGTCCTGACCGGGCGGGCTAGCGCCCTGCGTCGGAACCGGATGCGGCGTAGGCCGCCGTGATCCGGGTGGCGACCTCGGCCAGGTGGTCGGTCGTGAGGTCCTGGGCTCCGGTCCCGGAGTCGAGGACCTCCACGCTGAGCAGCTCGTCCGACGCGGTCCAGGACAGGACGGTGACCGCCTTCAGCGACTCGTCGGTGAGCACCACGGCCGGCCCGCCACCGGGGACCTCGACGTCCTGCCGCTCGGCGGCACTGGTCGTCGCGCCGGCGACGTCCTCCTCGTGGTCGCCGCTGGACGGCTCGAAGGTCCAGCGGACGAGGTGCCCGTCGTCCGGGTCGCCGATCGTCCGGCACTCGACCTCGCCGGAGGTCTCGTCCGGGCCGGCGACCCGGCGGGGGACGCCGGTCCAGGTCGCCAGGTCCTCAGCGGTGACCACGTCGCACGGGGGCCCCACCTCCGTAGCGGCGTCGGTCGGGCTCTCGGCCGACGTCGGCGTCTCGGGATCGCGGGGTCCGCTCGAGTCGTCGGCTCCGCAACCAGCGAGGCCGAGGACCGTCGCACCGACGAGAGCGACCGCACCGGTCCCGAGCCTGATCCGTCCGCGTGGCACGGGCCGAACCTACCCAGCGCGGCCGGCACCGACACCGCGGTCGATCAGCTGGAGGTGACCCGTCGTACGACGAGCACGGTGACGTCGTCGCGGACGGTCGGGGCGTGGTCGCGCACCGCCGCCCGCACCTGCCGTACGACGACCTCCGCGGGCTGGCCGGCCGCGGCCCGGACCGCGCGGTCGACGCCGCGGGTACCGAGCTCCTGCCCCCGGGCGTCGCGGGCCTCGACCGCGCCGTCGGAGAACAGGACCAGGGCGTCGCCGGGGAAGAACTGGACCGTGCCGACCGTCCAGGTGGCCTCGTCGAGGACCGGGCTCAGCAGCGGGCCGGTGGGGTCGAGGGGGCGGGTCACGCCGACCGACGGGACCAGCAGCGGAGCGGGGTGACCGGCGTTGACCCACGACAGGGTGCCGGCGCGCGGGTCGACGATGACGGCGGCGATGGTCGCGAAGGACTCGAAGCGGTCGGCGAGGGTCCCGCGGACCGCGGGCAGCAGCTCCTCGGGCGGGACCCGGCCGATGACACCGTGCAGCGCCGCCTTCAGGACCAGCCCGACCACGGCCGCCTCCGGCCCGTGCCCGGAGACGTCGCCCAGGACGACCGCCAGCCGGCCGCCGTCGAGGTCGACAAGGTCGAGGAAGTCACCGGCCAGCACGCCCTCGGCGGAGTCGATGCGGCCCGACACGTCGAGACCGGGCCGGGCGCCGGCAGGGGCGTCGAGCGCGCGCTGCAGCGCGCCGACCGCCGGCTCCGCCAGCGCCAGCGCCTCACCGGCGCGGCGGGTCTCGTCGATCTCGTCGAGCAGGTGGACCCGCATGGTGTCGACGTCGGCGGCCAGGGTGGCCACCTCGCGCGGGCCCGCGGTCGTGACCGCGCGGTCCAGGCCGCCCCGCGCGACCTCGCGGCTGCGGCGGCCGAGCTCGGCCAGCGGGCCCAGCACCGCACGGGAGAACCCGACCGCGCCCAGCAGGGTGGTGGCCAGCAGGGACAGCACGGTGACGACGAGCAGCACGCTCAGCCGGTCGAGCAGCCGGTCGGCGCGCCGGGTCGCCTCCTCCTGGGCGACCGCCACCTCGGCGTCGGCCGTCGCCTGCTGCTGCCGCACCCGGTCGAAGAGGTCCTTGCCGTTCCCGCTGGCGACCAGCCGGGCCGCCTCGCGCCGGTCGCCGGCCATCGCCGCGGCGAGCTCCGGCTCGGCGGCGGTCCGCTGCCACGCGGCGTGGGCGGTCACCATCGCCTCGACCGCGGCCTCCAGCTCGGCGTCGGCGCCGACCTGCTCGCGCAGCAGCTTCAGGCTGCGGGCGATCTCCTTCGGCGCGTCGAGGTAGGGGGCGAGGAAGTCGTCGTCGCCGGTGAGGATGTAGCCGCGCTGGGCGGTCTCCTGGTCGACGTACCCGGCCAGCACCTTCGCGAGCGCCACCCGGGCCGGGTTCAGCTCCTCCTCGAGCTCGGCCTGGGCCCGCGACACCTGCACCAGGGTCACGACCAGGAGGACGCCGACGACGGTGCTGAGGAGCACGACGAGGGCGGTAACGAGACGGACGACGGATCGCGCGGAGTACGTCCGTCGACCCGCCACGCGGCCACCCGCCCTCCCCCGACCCCACGCCGGTCGGCACATTCAACCATCGGGACGGGACGCGGGAAGGGTCCCCGGCAGAACTGCCGGGGACCCTTCCGTCGTGCCTCGTGCGGCGCTTACCGCTTCTTGCGGAGCGTCACCGTCCGCTTCGTGACGGCGGTGCCGCCCTTCGCGGTGACGGTGATCCGGACCGGGGCCGTGATGCGCCCCTTGCGGACCAGGATCCTGCGGAACTTGCCCTTGGCGGCCACGCGGATCTTGACCGTGCCCGCCTTGGTCGCCGTCGCGCTGGTCGAGACGACCCGGCCACCGGCCAGGCGCACCGTCCCGGCCGTGTTGACCTGGACGGTCAGCACCACGGTGCCCTTGTTCGGCTCACGCTTCACCGCGGTGACCTTGACCGTCGGCTTGACCGGCGGGGTCGGCGGCGTCGGCGGGGTCGGCGGCTCGACGACCGGCTCGTCCGAGACCGAGAAGGTCAGCGGCGCCGAGGTCGTCTCGTTGCCCGACGAGTCGGTGACGACCGTCGTGAGCGTGACGTCCTTGCCGGCGTAGGCCTTCGTCGCCGTCCAGCTGAAGAGGTACGGCGCCTGGTCGGACGTCGCGACCGGCTCCCCGTCGACCAGCAGCGTGGCCGAGGCCACCGCGAAGTCGTCGGAGGCCCGGACCAGCGGGGCCACGGTCTCGCCCAGGTCCACCTCCGCGCCACCGAGCGGGTCGACGAGCGTCGCCGTCGGGGCCGCGTCCGCGACCACGCCGTACGACGTCGGGACCGTGCCCGGGGCCGTGGACACCCGGCCGGTGGTGACCACCGAGCTCGAGCCCGAGATCGCCTCCGCCCCGGTGTCCGGGTCGGCCGGCCCGCCGGCGACCGGCGCGGCCGGGCCGAAGTAGCTGGCCGAGATGGTGAACGCACCACCGGTGCGCACCGCGGTGTTGTCGGCGTTGGCGTTGTAGACCGCGAAGCCGTTGCCGGTCACGACGTTGCCGGAGCCGGTGAGGGCCCCCGCCGTCTCCGTGCGGGCGTCGGTCAGCAGGATGCCGTACGACTTGGACGGGTCCGGGCGGAAGTAGTTGCCGGTGATCCGGCTGGTCCGCACGAAGCCGTCGGCGCCGCTCGTGTACTTGATGCCGGTCTGCGGGAAGAGGCTGGACGCCTTGCCCTTGACGACCGTGCCGGTCACGTAGCCGTGGTTCTCGATGCCGGTCCGGACGATGTTGTTCGGACCGCCGTCGACGCCCTTGGCGCCGTCGATCAGGATGCCGCCGCTCTGGTAGCCGGTGACGACGCTGTCGGCGACGGTGACCTCGGACTCGACCGTGCCGGTGCCGGCACCCTGGATGACGCCGGTCTTCACGATGCCCCAGCCGTGCGGGTTCGCCGCCAGCTCGTCGGCCGTGGTCGCGACCTTCATCGGGCCGACCACGCTCTGCGAGACCCGGCCGGCCGCACCGAAGAAGGCGATGCCCGCCTCGGCGAAGGTGTCACCGGCGGTGACCGTCACCCCTGAGATGTCCACGAACATCTCATTGGTGTCGGTCGAGCCGAGCGACTGCCGCGACACGGTGATGACGTTGCCGCCGCCGTCGCGCAGGTAGGGCTTGAGGCCCGCCAGCGTCTCCAGCGACTGGTCCGGCTTGATGGTGACCTTGTCGGCCCCCGCGCCCTTGATCTTCAGGGGCTTGGTGATCGTCAGGCCGTTGGTCGACGACGTCGAGACCGGGTTGCCCGGGCCCGAGATCGGCGTCGAGGACTCCTCGTAGACACCCTCGCAGACCACGATCGTGTCCCACGGGGACGCGAAGTCGACCGCCTGCTGGATCGAGGTGAAGTTCGCCGTCGGGCACTGCGCCTTGTCGTCGTCGACCACCCAGGAGGTGTTCGAGAACTCGTCGGCGACGTTGTCCTTCAGCTTCACGTTGCCGGCGGTGTTGTCGTACGCCGCCATCACGGCCGCCGGGTCGGGACCCGAGGCCGGGGCGCCGGAGCCGGCACCCTGGTCGATGGCCGTGCCGTCGGACAGGACGAGCGGCGCGTCGACGCCCTCCTGGAAGCGGACGTCCGCGACCTGGATCGAGCCCGAGGCCGGGGTGCCCTCGGCGCCGAAGCGCAGCTGCACCGAGTCCAGCTTGGTGAGGTCGACGCCCTGGGCGGCGAACTCGCTCAGCGGGACGCGGATCTGGTCGAGCACGATGTGCGTGTTCGGCGTGTTGGTGCCGGTCGACATGTGCAGGGCGTTGCCCCAGCGCTCGTCGCCCGCGTGGACGGTCGCCTCCTTGCCGGCGGTGTCCTTCAGGACGATAAGGAAGTCCTGCGTCGTCGACGTCGGGTCGTACGACGTGGGCTTCTCGTTCGTCCAGCACGGGAGGGCGGTGGTGCAGCCCTCGCCGGTCGTGACGCGCGTGTTGTCGCCGCGGTTGTCGGCGCCGGGGTTGCGGGTGTCGAAGAAGTTGACGTCCGCGCCCATGGTCAGCGCCTTCAGGCCGCTCAGGTCCTGCGAGGCCGCCGGAATGTCGGCGGTGAGCTCGGCGGTCGTGCCGGTCTCCCAGGCGAGCGCCAGCTGGCGACCGTAGGAGTGGTTGACCGGCGCGTTCTCGCGCATGCCGTTGCTCTGGCCGCCGAGAGCGTTGGCCGCCGGGAGCGGGCAGGCCTTGGCGGCGGTGGGCAGGGTGCCCTTGCCGAGCTGGGCCGGGGCGAAGTCGTCCGGCTCCGGGTTGCACCAGTCGTAGCCGCCCGTGGTCTTCTTCGGCAGCGGAGTCACGCCGCCGCCGGCGACGTACGGGTTGGCGAAGCCGGAGCCGCTGAGGGTGCCGCCGAGGGCGTTCAGCCCGAGCGGGTTCTGGACCTCCGGACGGATCAGGTCGACCCGCTGGTCCGCGGCCGGGAAGTAGCTGGTGGAGACGTACTCCTCGCAGCCGATCCGGGTGCCCGAGGTGCTGGTCGGGCAGGCCGAGGCCGGGATCTGCAGGTGCGAGTCGGTGTCGGAGAGCTCACCGGTCATGTAGGGCTCGAAGGCACCCTCGCCACCGACGTAGCGGCGGAAGAAGGCGGCCATCGTCGCGAGGCCGATCTTCTCCTGGTCGCCCATCCGCGCCGGGTCCCCGGAGATCTTGGTGTTGACCAGCGGGTTGTAGGTGTCGGAGTTGTCGATCGCGTAGTTCAGCGCCGGGTTCGTCGGGTCGGCCGCGCCGCTGAGGCGGATGTTGTTCGGGTGCACGTTGTTCGTGGCGAACGGCGCCGAGTTGCCGCAGGCCGCGTCGTTGTTGCCCTGACCGTCCGCGCCGCCGTCGGCGTACCAGACGGTGTTGTACCAGTTGTGGATCGCGCCCAGCTGCGAGGACTGGATGCGCGGGAACGGGTCGGTGCCGTCGATGTACTGGCTGCGCTCGTAGAAGCGCGCCCCCTGCAGGTTCGAGACGTCACCGTCGCAGAACGGCAGGATCGACATGTACGGCGTGCCGTACGGCGCCTTCCGCTCGTAGTCCACCGGCGCCAGCGAGATGACGCCGCGCAGGGGGTAGCGGGGTCCGTCGGTGCGGATCCGGTTGTAGTCCATGAAGCTGGTGACCGCGTCGCCGCCGCGGGAGTGGCCCATCAGGCCGATCCGGGTCATGTCGAGGTGGCCGCCCAGGGTGGCGCTGATCCCCGGGGTGACGCTGGGTCCGTCGGCCAGGGTGCCGGCGTTGGCCGCGCTGAGCGCGTCGAGGGCCGCCGCGATGAGCAGGCGGCGCTGGTGCATGCCCTTGCCCTTCGGGTTGTCCTGTCGCTGCATCAGCTGGTCCTGGGACACCGAGAAGACGGTGTAGCCCCACGTCGCGAGGTTCTCACCGAGGTAGGCGTAGCCGGCCTCGTTGCGCTTGAAGACGGTGCAGCCGGCGGTCGCCGGGATGGTGTTGCCGTCGCACGAGCCGTGGTTGCCGTGCACGAGCACGATCAACGGGGAGGGCGTGGTGCGCTGGGTGAAGTCGGGGTAGTAGAGCGCGCCGCGGATCTCGAGGTTCTCGGGCGCGGAGACGGTGCCGGTGACCGGCGCATCCCCGTTGGAGTTGGGCTCCTGCAGGGCGGCGGTGCCCAGCTTGACCTCCTGGATCGTCTTCGGCGTGAGGTCGCCGCGGTCCATCGGGTCGGGGAGGACGAGCTCGTCGGCCGCGGCCGGGGCCGCCGCCTGGATCGGTGCTGCAGCTGCTGCGTGGGTCGATGCTGTCCCGGGAAGCACCAGTGCCGCCAAGAGCGGAGCCAGTGCCAGCGTGCGCCAGCGCGTGGAGGTAGGAACCCTCACGACTTCTCCTGTTCTGTTCCGACGACCGGAATTCGGCCATCGGACAGACGCTAAGGAGGACTGATCAACCGGTTGGGTCAGTCGTGTTAACGGAGATGACGCGATCTTTCCGAAACGTTTCAGGAAAGGACACGCCGGCCGGTCAGGCGCCGTCCTGCACGAGCTCGACGAGGTCCGCGACGGAGTCGAAGACCCGGGTCGGCCGGTAGGGGAAGGTCTCGACCTGGCTCGGCAGGGTCGAGCCCGTCGTCACCAGGAAGGTGCGCAGCCCGGCCTCCAGGCCGCTGATGATGTCGGTGTCCATCCGGTCGCCGATCATCACCGTGGTCTCGGAGTGGGCGTTCAGCCGGTTCAGCGCGCTGCGCATCATCAGCGGGTTCGGCTTGCCGATGTAGTACGGCGTCCGCCCGGTCGCCGTGCTGATCAGCGCCGCCACCGAGCCGGTCGCCGGCAGCTTGCCCTGCTGGCTGGGCCCGCTGGGGTCCGGGTTGGTCGCGATGAACCGCGCCCCGGCGTCGATCAGCCGGATCGCGCGGGTGATCGCCTCGAACGAGTAGGTGCGGGTCTCCCCCAGCACGACGTAGTCGGGGTCGCGGTCGGTCATCACGTAGCCGATGTCGTGCAGGGCGGTCGTCAGCCCGGCCTCGCCGACGACGTACGCCGTGCCCTGTGGCCGCTGGTCGGCGAGGAACTGGGCCGTCGCGAGCGCCGAGGTCCAGATCGCGCTCTCCGGGACGTCGATGCCGCTGCCGAGCAGCCGGGCCCGCAGGTCGCGCGGGGTGAAGATGGAGTTGTTCGTGAGCACCATGAACTGCCGCCCGGAGGCCTTCAGCGCCTCCACGAACTCGGTCGCACCGGGGATCGGGTCCTCCTCGTGGACCAGGACCCCGTCCATGTCGGTCAGCCAGGTCTCCACGGCGCGATTCGTCATGGGCCCATTGTGTCGGAGGATGGGCCTCGTGCCCGCCGAGATCCGCCCCGACGGTCGCGGCTTCGTGCTGCGGATGGACGACCGGGACCAGTCGTACGTCGACCTCGACGACCCCGGCCTGCTCACCTTCGACTACGTACGACGCATCGGCGACGTGATCGACGCGTGGGGGCCACCCGGCGACCCGGTGCGGGTCCTGCACGTCGGCGGGGCGGCGCTCACCCTCGCTCGCTACGTCGCCCACACCCGCCCGCGGTCCCCGCAGGTCGTCCTCGAGCCGGCCGCCGACGTCACCGAGCTGGTCCGCCGCGAGCTGCCGCTCCCCCGGCAGAGCGGGATCAAGGTCCGGGCCGTCGACGGGCGGACCGGGCTCGACGCGGTCCGCGACGGCTCGGTCGACCTGGTCGTGGTCGACGCGTTCGCGGCCGGGCGGGTGCCCGGGACGCTGGTGACCGCGGAGTGCGCGTCGTCGTACGCCCGGGTGCTCGCGGGTGACGGGCTGCTGCTGCTCAACCTCGCCGACCGGGCGCCGTTCGCGTGGACCCGGCGGGTCGTCGCCGCGGTGCGCGGCGAGCTGCCCGCGCTGATGGCCAGCGCCGAGCCGGCGACCCTGCGCGGCCGCCGGCCCGGCAACCTGCTGCTGGTCGCCGCCCGCAGCGCCGTCCCCGTGGCGGCGCTGCGGGCCCGGGCGACCAGCGGCAGCGCGCCGTACCGGGTCCTCGACGGGGCGCAGGTCAGCGACACCGTCGGGGGCGGGCGGGCGTTCACCGACGCGGACAGCGCGGACTCACCGCTGCAGGAATGACTCCCTGACCTGGTCGAGGAGCGGGTTGTCGCCGTTCGGGCGGGCGCCGTAGTTGAGGACCCAGATGATGGTGCCACCGAGCCCGGTCTCGCGGGCGTACGCGCCCTTGGCGGCGATGGACCGCTCGTCCTCGTAGGAGAGGAAGCCCGCCGGGTTGCGGTTCGGGTCGCTCTCGGGGACGAACCCGGCCTCGCCGTACTCCTCGTAGGTGCGGTACGTCGAGGACGCCTCCTCGTCCCACTGCAGCTCGCCGTGGGAGAGATAGCCCATCTCCTCCAGCCGCGACCAGGCCAGGGCCGCGTCCTGGATCTCGTAGACGTCGTTGCCGCCGAGGTCCTGGCGCGGGCCGGTGACGGTCGGTCCGTAGTAGATGCCGTAGAAGCCGATGCCCAGGCCCATCCGCTCGCGCGGGACGCCGGTCGCGACGTAGGCGTCGACGCTGCTGTCGATGCTGTAGGGGTGGCCGGCGCGGTCCTCGCCGTCGAGCGCGCCGGAGAACCACGAGTCCCAGCCGGCACCGAACCAGGTGGTGCCGATGCCGTAGCTCATCAGGTTGTACTGGTCGACCAGCAGCGCCGTGTCGGCCCGCCACTGCTCGACCCGGTCGCCGGGCTCCAGCCACTTGCTGGCCTGCGCGTAGCCGGGGAAGGTGATCAGCCCGGGGTCGGTCGCGTAGCGCGGACGGGTGGCCATCTCGGCGCGGATCTCCAGGATCAGCGCGAACAGCCGGCGGTGCGACTCGGCCGCCGTGATGTCCTCGCCGCACTCGTCCGCCGACCCGCCGAAGCAGTTCTCCCAGTCGACGTCGACGCCGTCGTAGTCGTGGGCCACGAGGTAGTCCACGACGTTCTCCACGAACCGCGGGCGGACGGCGTCAGCCGTCGACAGCACGAACCCGCGACCGTCCAGCCCGTCGCCGCCGAGCATCAGCAGCGCCTCGGTGCCGGCCGCGTGGGCCTCGTCGACCAGGTAGTCCTCCACCGAGCGACCGTCGTACGGCGCCCAGGACAGCGGGCCCTCCTGGGCGCTGACCGCCCCGAGCTCGACGTCGCCGGGCTCGCCGCCCAGCCCGCCGCCGCCGGGCGCGACCCGGCCGAAGACCAGGTGGGTCATCGCGGTCAGGTCGACGTCCTCGGGGTCGTACCAGCTGTTCCAGAACCAGCCGGCGTAGTAGCCGGTCACCCACGGCTCCGTGCGCGGGGCCCGGACCGTGATCGCGCGGGTCACCGACGTCGCCGCGACGGCGCCGTACCACCCGGTCGTGACGGCGCGGTACGACGTGGTCGCGGTCGGCTCGACCACGAACACCGCACCGCCGCGCACGTCCTGCCGTGCGGTCGCGACGGTGCGCCAGGCGTCGGAACCGACCCGCGCCTGCAGCTGGACGGGTCGGCCCGGACGAGCGGGGGTGAACGCGACGGTCGCCGGCAGCCGGGTGCGCGCCTGCGTGGCCGCCGGCACCGTCACCGTGCCGCGCTGCGGGGTCACCCGGACGACCCGCGGCTCCGAGACCCAGCGCTTCTTGCGGACCTTCCTCGCCGCCACCACGCGGTAGGTCGTGGTCGCGGCCGGCGCAACGAAGCGGAAGACGTAGCGCCTGCCCCGGTCGGTGCGCCGCTGCGCGACCGGGACCCACCGCTTCCCGGCCTGCCGCTGCAGCACCACCGTCCCGCGGTGGCGTGCCTTCCCCCACACCGCCGTCGGCTCGCCCGTCACCAGGCCGGTCCCCGCCTTCGCGGCCGGAGCGGTCGTCGCCACGGTCGGCGCCGCAGCGGCTGCGGTCGCGGTCGGGCTCACCCCCGGCACGGTGGTCAGCAGACCGGCCCCGAGGGCGGCGGCGGCGAGCAGGGTAGGCAGGAAGGTCGATCTCACCCCGGGATGCTCGGCCGCCCGCCGACCCGGCCACCAGGGCCCCGTGTCCCGACCTCCCGGGCAGGTCCCCCCCCGTGCGAAGGCCGAGTCAGCACCAGTGGTGCTGACTCGGCCCGCAACTGGTGCTGACTCGGCGGGGACACGGGGGGTCAGTGGCGGACCGGGCAGCCGGCTGCGCCGGGGGTGGGGAAGGTACCGAGGTCCTCGACGCGGTGGCCGTCGGGGTAGCTGCGGATCCAGGAGATGTCCTCGATCAGCTTCGGCTCCTTCCTCGCGGGGAACGCACGCAGCAGGCGGCCGCGGGCGCGGAGGGCAGCGTGGCTGGCGCGCTGGACGAGGGCCGGCGGAGCGTCGTACCGGAAGGCCTCGCGGAGCGGGTCGTCCATGAGGGCGCGGGCGAAGAGGCCGGCGGGGCGCTGGACCGGCTTCGCGTAGAACGTCTGCATCAGCGCGAGGGTGGCGTCGGCGACCCGACGGCTGCCGGCGTCGTAGGCGAAGTGCTCGGCCTCGTAGGTGTCCATCAGCTCGGCGAAGTCGGCGTAGGTCTCCGGGATGTCCGGGATGTTCATGTGCTGGCCGAGCCGGCGGTAGTAGTTGACCGAGGCGCGCTCCTCGACCGGCGTGAGCGGCCGCTTGCCGTAGTCGTCGAGCCAGCGCTTCGGGACCACCACGAACGTCGACAGCACGTAGCGGAACTCGTGGTCGGGGATGTCGTAGGCGCGGTGCATCTGGTTGATCCGGCGGATCGCGGCCTTCGCCTCGGGGTGGTCGAAGCCGTAGCGGCTCGGCGGCTCGAGGAGCAGCGCGGTGTCGTCGTAGCGCCGCTGGACGTTGCCGGTGAACTCACCGGTCGCATCGAGGAGCCGGCCGATGCCCGGCACGGCGTAGGTGCGGAACAGCGCGAAGCTCAGCGCCTGGTTCATGTCCCACGGGAACTCGTGGGCGACGACGTTGCGGTAGATCTCGACGTACGACGTCTCGGGGTCCAGCGCATCGTTCACGCGCTTCCAGTGATCGCGCCTCATGCCGCCCCAAACTAGAGTAAGCGCTCCACTCTGGCTAGGGTCGAGGCGTGCGCACCCCCGTCCAGTCCCGCAGCGAGTCCTCGGCCGACCGGATGCTCGCGGCCACGCTCGACCTGCTCGCCGACGGCGGGCTCGCGGCCGTCACCGTCGCCGCGGTCGCGAAGGCGGCGGGGGCGTCCAACGGCTCGCTCTACCACCGCTTCGGCGACCGGACCGGGCTGCTGCTCGCCGCCCAGGACCTCGCGCTGGGCCGGATCGAGGCGGCCACGTCCGCCGCCTTCGCGCGCGCCGACGCCGAGCCGGACGACGACCGCGCCCTGCGGCTGCTGGCGACGGCCGCGCTCGACATCTTCGCGACCCACCGCGGCGCGATGCGCGCCTATCTGGTCGAGGCCCAGGGCCAGGCCGCCTTCGACGACCGCAACGTGCGCAGCAGCCACCTGCTCGCGGCGACGGTGACCGGCTGGCTGCGCGACCGCTTCGCCGCGACCGGGCCGGACGCCGAGGCCGCCTGGCGGATCCTCTTCGCCCTCGGCGCAGCGCAGGCCCTCTTCGACGACGCGCAGGTCTCGCCGACCGCGCTCCCCCGCGCGGCGTTCGCGGACGCGGTCGCGCGGGCCGTCGGCGCACTCGTGCGCTGAGCGGCCGACGGGCTCAACGCCGCGGCAGCAGGATCTCCAGACCGTCGCGCGGCTCGGAGCCCACCCAGCGCCCGCCGAGCGCGGCGCATCCCGAGCGGGCCGCCTCGAAGGGGTCGTCGGCGGCTCGGCCGGCCGACGACTGCTCGGTCGTGACCGAGATCCGCAGGTGGCCGTCGACGTCCCCCTCCAGGACCAGCCGCACGGCGCCGCTGCTCGTGCGCAGCAGCGGGACCAGGACCAGGTCGAGCAGGTGCTCCACCGGCCCGGGCGTGTAGCGCTGCTCCAGCTCGCCCTCGACCGCCGCGGTGATCTCGCGGTCGACCAGGCCCAGCTCGTCGGCCCAGCGCTGCGCCACCTGGGTGGCCAGGTCGCGCAGCGGCACCTGGGCGCCCTCGACCAGGCTCCCGCGCTGCAGGGCGACGAGCTCGCCGGCGACCTCGTCGACGTGGGTGATCCCCGCGAGGGCGTGCCCAACGGTCGCCCGGACGTCGTCGGGGAGGTCGTCGCGCAGCAGCACCTCCTCCAGCTCCAGGCGCAGCCCGGTCAGCGGGGAGCGCAGGACGTGCGAGGTGTGCGCGGCGAACTCCTGGTCCCGCCGCAGCCGCTCGCGCAGCTGGTCGGCACTGGTACTGAGCGAGCGCGCGATGGCGACGGCCTCAGGGATCCGGGTCTCCGGCAGGTCGAGGTCGAAGCGACCCCGGCCGAGCGCGCCGGCCGCCTCGGCAAGCCGTCGGAACGGCGCCGAGAGGCGGCGGGCGACCAGCAGCCCCGCGGCCGCGGCGCCGGCCAGGGTGAGCCCCAGCAGCACGACCAGGGCCCATGGGTCGCCGACCAGCAGGTCCCAGACCAGGCGGTCGTCCTGGGCGACGGTGACCCGACCGCCGGCCACCGGGACGGTGGCGTGCAGGTCCTCGCCGTCGTCGTACGACGGACCGCGGACCTCGACGGTCTCGCCCGCCGCCGGCTCCCAGCGCAGCCGGGTGTCGACGTCGGCGAGCGGCTGCAGGAAGGCCGCGTCGACGACGCCGCCGGACTCCAGCCGGGTCTCGACCAGCCGGCCGACGAGCACCGCCTCGTGCTGCAGGCGGATGCCTTCGTGCTCGCGGAGCTCGTGGCCGAGGGTGTAGCTGCGGATCAGCGCTGCGACGGCGAGCAGCGCGACGGCGAGGAGGATGAAGGAGGCGGTGAGCCGCTCACGCATCGGGCGCGCCCTCGAGGCGGAATCCCACGCCCCGAACGGCTACGACCTTCTCGGACACCCCGACGCTCTCGAGCTTCTGCCGGAGGCGACCGATGGTCACGTCCAGCGTCTTGGTCGAGCCGTACCAGTTCTCGTCCCAGACGTCCGCCATCAGCCGACCGCGGGAGACCACCTTGTCGCGGTTGGAGGCGAGGATGCTGAGGACGTCGAACTCCTTGCCCGTCAGCGGCACCTCGTCGTCACCGGCGTAGACCCGCCGGGCGGCGACGTCGATGCGCAGCCCGCCCTCGGGGACGTCGTCCTGGCCGAACCCGCCGCCCGACGAGGTACGGCGCAGCAGCGCCCGCACGCGAGCCTGCAGCTCGGCCAGACCGAACGGCTTGGAGAGGTAGTCGTCGGCGCCGTAGTCGAGCCCGACGACCCGGTCGAGCTCGCCGGCCCGTGCGGTCACGATCATGATCGCGCCGCCGAACCCGGCCTCGCGGGCGCGCTTGCAGACCTCGAGACCGTCCATGTCCGGCAGGCCCAGGTCGAGAATCACGACGTCGGCGGGCGCCTTCTCGAGGTCGTCGAGGGCCTTCTGCCCTGAGTCGACCCAGACGACGGTGTAGCCCTCCCGCTCCAGGGTGCGAACCAGGGGGAACGCGATGTCCTCCTCGTCCTCCACGACGAGCACTCTGGGAGCCATGCGTGCAGCATAGAGGTCTGGCTACGCGTTCAGGTGATGACTCGCGACACGCCCGGCGGGGACAGGGGTCCCGGCCGTCGACGAGCGAGCGCCGAGCGCCGGGCCCCGACCGCGAGGACCGCCCCGGCGCCGAGCCCGGCGAGGGTCCAGGTCGTGCGCGCGACGGGCCCGGTGAACGGGTAGCCGACCCACGGCACGGACAGCACGACCTTGGACTGCACGGGCTGGTCCAGCGGCACCGTCCACGGGTCCGGCACCGGGCGCGCGTCGCCCTGGGTGCGGGCCTCGGTCGCGTCCAGCGCGACCACCCGCCGGGTCACGCGCGCACCGGGCTCCGAGTGCGGCGGGGTGAAGGTGATGACGTCGCCGACGGCCAGGTCCCCGACCGGGACGGCGTGCGCGTAGACGAGCGCGCCGCGGCCCATCGAGCCGCCCATGGCGTCGCTGGTGACGACGTACCGGTCCAAGCCGAGCATCACCGGCAGCAGGGTGAGCAGGGTGAGCGGCGCCAGGAACGCGGCCACGACCACCAGCCGTCCGACCGCGGACAGCGGGCGAGGGCGCGGGACCGGCGAGATCTCCAACTCGGGTCCCTTGCGCATGTGGTGGTGGTCGATAGATGGAGCATCGGGAGACGTCGGCCCGCCCGGCAGTCCCCCCAGACCCGCCGGACGGACCGTCGTCCCCCGATCAGCCGTTCCGCGCTCCCCCCGGGGCGGACCGGCCAGCTTGTGTGGCTACTGGCTCTCGGTGAGCCAGGCGTACGACGCCTCCGCCGTCTGGGTGCCCGCGGGCACGAACGGGGCGTCGTCGGGCAGCGAGACGGTGAACGCGAAGGTCGCGCTCTGGCCGGCCTCGAGGAAGCCCATGTCCTGCGTGTAGTCGCCCATCGCACCGAAGACGCCGTCGTACAGCGCCTGGCCGTCGCGCTCGATGCGCACCTGCAGCTCGCCGTCCGCGAAGGTCGCCGGACCGCCCTGCTCGGTGAACGTCAGGCGTCCGGGGGCGCCCGTGGTGTTCTCGATGGTGACCGTCCGGGTGGCCGAGTCGCCGGGCTCGAGAGCCGTGACGACCAGGGCCGCGCCGCCGGACTGGTCGGCGGTGAGCCGGACCCCGTCGGAGACGGCGCTGGCGTCGCTGCTGAGCACGCCCGTCGCGACCGCCAGAGCGCCCGCACCCACCAGGGTGGCGAGAGGCAGGATCACCTTGCGCTGCAGCGGGATGTTCACGAGAAGAACGCTACGGACGTGCGCTTCACGGACCGTGCACGCTGCCCCCACGACGGCTCCACGGTTCGGTAACAGCACCGAGAGGCGAGGTCTCGGGCGAACCTCAGGCGAACAGGTCGCCGTGCTCCTCGACCCGTTCGAGGACCTCGGGGAAGGCCAGCTGCTCCAGCCCGAGCGGGTCCTCGGCCCCCTCCGCGACCTCGTCCCAGGAGACCGGGGCGGCGACGTACGGCCGCTCGCGACCGCGCAGCGAGTACGGCGAGATCGTGGTCTTGGAGCCGGCGTTCTGCGACCAGTCGAGGAAGACCTTCCCGCCCCGCTTGGCCTTCGTCATGGTGGCGGTGACCTGGCTCGGGTGCGCCTGCTGCAGCTCCTCGGCTACCTCCTTGGCCAGGGCCGTCGACTCGTCGGAGGGCCGCCGCTTCGGCAGGTCGGCGTACAGGTGGAGGCCCTTGCTGCCACTGAGGACCGGTCGGCAGTCGAGGTCGCGCTCGGCGAGCCGGTCGCGGACCAGCAGCGCGACCTGGCAGCACTCGTGCAGCCCGGCCGGCTCCCCCGGGTCGAGGTCGATCACCAGCCGGTCCGCGTGGCGGGGCCGACCGTTGCGACCGACCGTCCACTGGTGGACGTGCAGCTCCAGGGCGGCCAGGTTGACCAGCCAGGTCAGCGTGGCCAGGTCGTCGACGATCGGGAACACGAGCTCGGTGTCGCCCTTGCCCGAGCGGCTGCCGGTGCTCGGGACCTTCACGGTCCGCACCCACGACGGCGTGCCCGAGGGGGCGTTCTTCTCGAAGAAGCTGCCGTCCTGGACGCCGTGCGGCCAGCGGATCCGGGTCACGGCCCGGTCGGCGAGGTGCGGCAGCAGGGTGGGGGCGATCTGCGCGTAGTAGTGCAGCACCTCGCCCTTGGTGGTGCCGGTGCGCGGGTAGAGCACCTTGTCGAGGTTGCTGATCTTGAGCGTGCGCCCGTCGACGTCGACGTGCAGCTCGGTGCCGGCCACGGTCGTCAGCGGCCGATCGCGATGACGGGGTCCCGGTCGGGGTCGAGCCGGTTCATCAGCTTGCGCAGCATCGACCGCGGGGCGCTGACGCATCCGGCGGTCGCCCCCGCGCCGTTGACGTGCAGGAAGATCCCGGACCCGCGGCGTCGTACCTGGCTCCAGTTGTAGTCGAGGACGATCGAGTACTCGTACTGCCGGCCGTAGTCGGTCAGCCGCTCGGACGCGTCGTCGTGGCTGCTCGGCAGCCACCACCGGAAGCCGCCCTGACGCTGGTTGCGGTAGCGGTTGTAGAAGTCCGACGCGTTGTCCTGCACCCAGAAGTCGCCCTTCCGGATCCTCCGGTAGGGCAGGTCCCAGGCGCCCGTCCGCCGGTGGGTGCCGAAGGCCGAGCGGAGGTCGTAGGTGCCGGTCGGGGTGGTGCCGGTGCCCTGCTTGCGCTTCGTGCCGGCGACCAGGCCGCCGTACCCGATCCGGCCGTCGGTGGTCCGCAGGCCAGCCACCCACCGGCCCTTCCGCAGCGTCCACAGCACCACCCGCGCGTGGTGGCCGGAGGTGTGGTTGACGGTGACGACCTGGCGGGTGTTCCTCCGCAGCCGCACGCCGACGCCGTCGAGCGTCACCGTCCGGGCACGGTACGACGGCGCCGCCTCGGCAGACGCGGTCGCCGCCGCGGGGGCGGCCGGCAGCAGCGCGGCCAGCAGCAGGAGCACGATCGCGGCTCTTCTCATCCGAGCAGGTCCTCCGGGGTCAGGTCGCTGCGGACGCCCTGGAAGGACGGCTGCCGCAGCCGGGAGTACCCACGACCGTGGGTGTCGATGTCCACGACCAACTCGGGGGCCAGCCAGAAGGTGCCGCGCGCGTCGACCGCGGGCACCTCGTCGGCGAACGGGCTCGCGGAGCGGCCGAGGCCGGCGACCAGCTCCGCCAGCGCCCGGCCCTGCCTCGGCCCGATCCCGCTGCCCACCCGGCCACGGTAGAGCAGCCCGTCGGCGGTCGGCTCCCCCACGAGCAGCGCCGCCAGCCGGTCGGTGGTGCCCTCCTGCGGCCGCCACCCCCCGACGACGTACGACAGCCGGTGCCGGTGGGCCAGCTTCTGCCAGTGGGTGGTCCGCTCGCCGGGCCGGTAGCGCGACCCGCGGCGCTTGCTGACGATCCCCTCCAGGTCCTGGGCCAGCGTCGCGTCGAAGAGCATCGCGCCGTCGTCGTACGACGCGGGCACCTGCCAGCCGGTCATCCCGAGGCCGGCCAGCCGCTCGCGGCGCTCCTCCAGCGGAAGGCCGGTGAGGTCCGCGCCGTCGAGGCGCAGCAGGTCGAAGACCATGTACGTCGCCGGCACCGCCTCGGCCAGGCGTGCGGCGGTGGTCGCCTTCCGCACGTGCATCCGGTCCTGCAGGGTTCGGAAGTCCGGGAGTCCGCGCTCGTTGAGCGCGATGATCTCCCCGTCGACCACCAGGTCCCGCTCACCGAACGGGCTGGTCGCGAGATCGGGCCAGGCGATCGTGATGGCGTTCTCGTTGCGGCTGGTCATCCGCAGCACCCCGTCGCGCACCTCGGTGAGGGCCCGGACGCCGTCCCACTTCACCTCGTGCGTCCACTCCTCGCCCGTCGGCACGTGGCGGCCGGGGGTGGCCAGCATGGGGCGCATGCCGCCATCATGCCCGCCGCTCGGGTGGTCGGGGGCACGGTCGTCTGTCGGCTGCGGGGGTTTCGACACGGTTGCTGCGCAACCTGCTCAACCACCGGCGGTGCCGCCCGGTGGTTCCCCGGTGGTTGAGGAGGGACGAAGTCCCGTCTCGAAACCCCCGCAGCCAACCCGCCCACCCCGATCGAGGCCGACGTATGGCCCACCAGGTTTCGAGACGGTTGCTGCGCAACCCGCTCAACCACCGGGGCATAAGGGGTGGTCAGCGGGGCCGTGGGCCGACATCATGCGGACCGTGAACACCAGCGGGCCGGTCGACAATGAGCTGACGTACGCCGTCATCGGGGCCGGGCCGTCCGGCCTCGCCGCCGCACGCAACCTGCAACGGGCCGGGCTGCCCTGGGAGGGCTACGAGCTCGGCGCCGGCGTCGGCGGGCTGTGGGACGCCTCGGCGCCGCGCAGCACGGTCTACGATTCGGCCCACCTGATCTCGTCGCGGACCACCACGCAGTTCACCGAGTTCCCGATGCGCGACGACGTCGCCGACTACCCCTCGCACCGCGAGCTGCTCGGCTACTTCCGCGACTTCGCGACGACGTACGACCTCACGCCGGGCTTCGAGTTCGGCTCCGAGGTGACGGCGGTCGTGCCGCACCCGGCGGGCGGCTTCACGGTGACCGCGCGGTCCGCCGCCGGCACCCACGACACCCGGCACGCGGGCGTGCTGGTCGCCAACGGCACCCTCAGCGAGCCGAACGTCCCTACCTTCGCCGGCTCCTTCGACGGCGAGCTGCTGCACACCAGCGCCTACAAGTCCGCGACCCTCTTCGCCGGCAAGCGGGTGCTGATCGTCGGGGCCGGCAACTCCGGCTGTGACATCGCCGTCGACGCCGTGCACCACGCCGCCTCGGTCGACCTGTCGGTGCGCCGCGGTTACCACTTCGTGCCGAAGTACCTCTTCGGCAAGCCCGCCGACACCCTGAACCAGCGCAAGAAGCCGCTGCCACCGCGGGTCAAGCAAGCGATCGACTCACGGGTGCTGCGGATGTTCACCGGCGACCCGACCCGCTTCGGGTTCCCTGAGCCGGACCACCGGCTCTACGAGTCGCACCCGATCGTGAACTCGCTGGTGCTCCACCACCTCGGTCACGGCGACATCACCGTGCGGGCCGACGTCGAGCGGCTGGACGGCGACGGGGTCGCGTTCCGCGACGGCTCGCGGTCGCCGTACGACGTGGTGGTGCTGGCGACCGGCTACCACCTGCACTACCCGTTCGTGGACCCCGCGCTGCTGCGCTGGGCCGGCCGCGGGTCGGCGCCGGACCTCTACCTCAACATCTTCAGCCCCGCCCACCGCGACCTCTTCGTCCTCGGCATGATCGAGGCGTCGGGGATCGGCTGGCAGGGGCGGTACGAGCAGGCCGAGCTGGTCGCGTCGTACCTCCGCGCGCGCCGCGACGCCCCCGCCGCCGCGGCCGCCTTCGACGCCCGGGTAGCCGGGCCGCGGCCGGACCTGTCCGGCGGCTACCGCTACCTCGGGATCGAGCGGATGTCCTACTACGTCAACAAGGACGCCTACCGCTCCGCGGTCCGCGCCGAGATCGAGGAGCTGACCCGCTGATGGACGTCGACAACGTCAGGATCGCCTTCGAGGAGTCGTCCCTGACCACGCTGAAGATCGTGATCGGGCTGATCCTGTTCGGGATCGCGTTGGACACCAAGCTGGAGTCCTTCGCCGCCGCCCTGCGCCGCCCGGGGGCGATCGCGATCGGCGTGGTGGCCCAGTTCCTGCTGCTCCCGGCGATCACCTTCGTGCTCACCCTGGTCCTCGACCTGCGCGGGTCGGTGGCGCTCGGGCTGATCCTGGTCGCCTGCTGCCCGCCGGGGAACGTCTCCAACATCCTGACCCACCGCTCCGGCGGCGACGTGGCACTGTCGGTGTCGATGACCGCGGTCAGCAACGTGCTGGCGATCTTCCTGATGCCGCTGAACATGGCGTTCTGGGGCGGCCTGCACCCCAGCGGCAAGAAGCTGCTGGAGGACATCGACCTCAGCGCCGTCGACATGCTCCTCGAGATCGCCCTGGTCATCGGCGTCCCGTTCGCCGCCGGCATCACGATCGCCCGGCTTTGGCCGCGGGTGGCCTCGGTCGCCCACCGCGTCGTCGGGCCGATCTCGTACGTCGGCCTCGCCGCGATCATCGTTGTCGGCGTGGCCCGCAACTGGGACATCTTCGTCGACTACATCGGCATCGTGCTGCTGGCCGTCTTCCTCCACGACGCGCTGTCGCTGCTGCTCGGCTACGGGATCGGCCGGGCCACCCGACTGCCCGACGCGAGCGTCCGGGCGATGACGTTCGAGGTCGGGATCCGCAACGCCGGCCTCGGTCTGCTGCTGGTGTTCAGCTACTTCGACGGTCTCGGCGGCATGGCCCTGGTCGCGGCCTGGTGGGGCATCTGGGACATCATCGCCGGCCTGGCCGTGGCCATCACCTGGCGGCGGGTGCGCGGCTCCGCCGTGGCGGCCCCGGCGGTGACCGCATGAAGGTGCTGGTCACCGGGGGCAGCGGCTTCCTCGGCTCGTCGGTCGTCCGCGGGCTGACCGCCGCCGGGCACGAGGTCGTGAGCGCCGACCTGCGGCCGCCGGCCGTGGTCATGGACGTGACCTCGGCGTCGCAGGTGTCGGCGGTCGTCGGCAACGTGCGCCCGGAGGTCGTCGTCCACCTCGCCTCGATCGTCACGCCCGGTCCCGACTCGACCCGCGCCCGAGAGCACGCCGTCGACGTCGACGGCACCCGCCACGTGCTCGACGCCTGCGTCGAGCACGGCGTACGACGGGTGGTGGTGTCGTCCAGCGGCGCGGCGTACGGGTACCACCCGGACAACCCGGCCTGGATCACCGAGGACCAGCCGGTCCGCGGCAACGAGGAGTTCGCCTACAGCCACCACAAGCGGCTGGTGGAGGAGATGCTCGCAGCGTTCGCCGAGAGGCACGCCTCGCTGGAGCAGGTGGTCCTGCGCATCGGCACCATCCTCGGCGAGTCCGTCGACAACCAGATCACCGCGCTCTTCGAACGACCCCGGCTGCTGCAGATCCGCGGCTCGGACTCGCCGTTCGTCTTCGTCTGGGACACCGACGTGGTCGCGGTCATCCAGCAGGCGGTGACCGGCGCGGTGACCGGCGTCTTCAACGTCGCCGGCGACGGCGCGCTGACGGTGCCGGAGATCGCCGCGCTGCTCGGCAAGCCGACCCTGGTGCTGCCCGAGCGGCTGCTACGGGTCGCGCTCGCGGTCGGCAAGCGGCTGGGCCTGACGCCGTACGGGCCGGAGCAGACGATGTTCCTGCGCTACCGCCCGGTGCTCGCCAACGACCGCCTCAAGACGGTCTTCGGCTACACGCCGACGCGAACCTCTCGGCAGGCGTTCGATGAGTGGAGCCGCTCGCGCCGGTCATACTGACCACTATGCGTGCGATCTGGAAGGGCGCGGTCTCCTTCGGGCTGGTCAGCGTGCCCGTGAAGCTCTATGCGGCGACCGAGTCCCACGACGTGTCGTTCCGGCAGGTGCACGCGAAGGACGGCGGGCGGATCAAGTACCAGCGGATCTGCTCGATCGACGGCGAGGAGGTGCCGTACGCCGACATCGCCAAGGGCTACGAGACCGAGGACGGCGAGATGGTCATCCTCAGCGACGACGACCTGGCCGAGCTGCCGTCGGCCTCGTCGCGCGAGATCGCGGTCGAGAAGTTCGTCCCGAGCGACCAGATCGACCCGATGCTCTTCGAGAAGAGCTACTACCTCGAGCCCGAGAAGACCGGCGCCAAGCCGTACGCCCTGCTGCGCCAGGCGCTCCTCGACGCCGACCGGATGGCCGTGGTGACCGTCGCGATCCGCAACCGCACCTCGATCGCGGTGCTGCGGGTCAAGGACGACGTGATCGTGCTGCAGACGATGATGTGGCCCGACGAGATCCGCACGCCCGACTTCTCCGTCGAGACCGGCGAGGTCAAGCCCGCCGAGGTCAAGATGGCGACCATGCTCGTCGAGACGCTGGCCGGCGACTTCGACCCGGCCGAGTTCGAGGACGACTACGCCGGCGCCGTCGAGTCGCTGGTGAAGGCCAAGGTCGAGGGCGGCGAGGTCAAGCGCACCCCCACCTCCACCAAGTCCTCCGGCGAGGTCGTCGACCTGCTCGCCGCCCTGCAGCGCTCGGTCGACGCGGCCAAGACCGCGCGCGGGGAGTCGTCCTCGGACGACGAGAAGCCGGCGAGGAAGACCACCGCCAAGAAGGCGCCCGCCAAGAAGACCACCGCGAAGAAGGCGCCGGCCAAGAAGTCCGCGGCCAAGAAGAGCACGACGAAGAAGGCCGCGGCCAAGAAGGCGAGCTGAGGTCGTCGTACCCGGACGGACACAAGTCCGCTCCGGTCGGCCTCCGCACGCTCAGCGGGTCGCTCCGGGACCGACTTGTGTCCGTCGGTGTACGGCGCGCCGCTCCGCCACCAGGTCGGCGGCCGCCTCCGGCCACCTCGGGTGGTCGAAGGCGAACCCGGCGTCGAGCAGCCGGGTCGGCACCACCCGCCGACTCTTGAGCAGCAGCTCGGTGTCGGTGCGCAGGACCAGGGCGCCGAGCTCGGCCATCGCCCGGGTGGCCGGCAGCCCGGGCCGGCGGCCCCAGGCGCGGCGCAGGTCGCGCATCAGGTCGCGCTGCGGCAGCGGCTCGGGGGCGGCGAGGTTGACCGGTCCGTCGAGGTCGGTCCGCGCGATCAGCAGGTCGACCGCGCGGCAGAAGTCGTCAGCGTGGATCCACGACACGTACTGCCCACCGCCGGCCACCGGTCCGCCCAGCCCGAGCCGGGCCATCCAGAGCAGGTAGTCGAAGACCCCGCCGCGGTCCGGGCTCATCACCATCGCGGTGCGCAGCGCGACCCGGCGGGTGCCGGGCAGCGTCGCCTCCTGCTGGGCCTCCTCCCACCGCCGGGCGATCCGCACGCTCCGCTCCCAGTACGCCGGGACGCCCGGCTCCCGGCCGCCGATCACGCCGGTGCGCTCGTCGTTCGGGGCGTCGCGCCGGTCCGCATAGATGGTCGCCGTGCTCATCTGCAGCCAGACCGCCGGCGGCCGCGCGACCTGCTCCAGCGCCCGGCCGACCGCGCGGGTCGAGTCGACCCGGGAGCCCATCATCTGGCGCAGGTGCTTCTCGGTGTAGCGGCAGCTGACCGAGCGCCCGGCCAGGTTGACCACCGCGTCGGCGCCGTCGAGCTCCTCCGCCCAGTCGCCGGCCGTCCGGCCGTCCCAGACCCGGTGCCGGACGCCCGGCTCGAGCTCCTCGGGTCGCCGGCTGAGCACGACCACGTCGTGGCCGGCCGCGGCGTACCACCGCCTCAGGATGCCGCCGACCTGACCTGTGCCTCCGGGGATCACGATGCGCATGGCGATGATGCTAGCCCATTTTTGAACACGTTCAATCCGGGCGGTCACGGCTACCCGCGGGTTCGCCTGCGCGACACCCGTCGGTCGTCGTACCGTCACCCGCATGGGTGAGGACACGTCTTACTGCGAGCGGTGCTGGTCGCTCGTCCCCCATGCGTTCGACACCCATCACGAGGCGTGGCACGCATCCGGGGGCCCGTGGCACCAGCACTTCGACGAGCGCGAGCTCGAGCGCTGGTCCGCAGGGACCGAGGCCGCCTCCTAGGAGTCCTCGCCGAGCACCCGGCCCAGCGTCTCCTCGACGCGGTGGGCCATGGCCAGGTCGAAGGTCGCGTCGAGGGCACTGGTCGCCAGCTCGCGCAGCGCGTCGAGGGAGCGCTGAACGTCGGTCCACCGCTCGGGCGGGCGTCCGGACGCGACGAAGGGCTCCCAGATCCGCTCGACGAAGAGCTCGACGTAGATCCGGGCCACCCCGTCGGCGTGCCGGCGCAGCCGGGTCAGCAGGTCGAGGGCCTCGGTCGCGGTCAGTCCGAGCGACGCCATCGCCGCCTCCCCCGCCGCGAGCAGCCGCGGCGCCAGCTCCTCGATCTCGCCGTCCGACGTCTCCCGCAGCAGCCCGAGGCGTACGGCGGTCTCCAGCACCGTGAGCGCCTCGTCCTCCTGGATGCGGAACCGCTCGACGAGGGCCTCGATCGTGGTCACCGCGGGCGGTCCGCCCGCGAACATGCCGCGGGCCTGCTGGGTGAACGCGAGCAGCTGCTCGTCGGCCTGGACGTCGTCGTCGAGCATCCGGGCGATGCCGTCGAGCTTGAGCCCGGCGGCGCGCAGGTCCTGGATCAGCCGGACCCGGGCCACGTGCTCGGGGCCGTAGTAGCCGGTGCGGCCGCGCACCTCGGGCGGCGGCAGCAGCCGCCGGGACTGGTAGGAGCGCAGCGACCGGACGGAGACGCTCGTGCGGCGGGAGAGCTCCTCGACGACGAACTCCTCGGTCACACCCGCACCCTATCTCTGGACAATGTTACATCTTTCGATGTTACATAAAGAGATGCAAGCAACTCGGATCCTCCCCGCCGTCGTGGAGGACCGCCCCGCCGGGGCGGCCTCCCTCGACCAGGTCGCCATCGCCTCCGGGCTCGCGATGGTCCTCACCGTCGCCCTCCTCGCCATCGTGCTGGCCCACCGCACCGGCCGGCTGAAGGCGCTGGACCGGCTGCTGCGGCGGATGGACGGCGCTCCCCTGTTCGGCGGCGTCGCGAGCTGGGCCAGCCTGCCGCTGATGGTCGCGATGGTCTCGCTGATCACCGCGCTGTTCGGGATGTACTGGGACATCTCCCTGCACATCGGCGTCGGGCGCGACGAGGGGCCGCTGGCCAACCCGGCGCACTACCCGATCCTGTTCGGGCTGTTCGGGATCTCCGCCGCAGGCGTGCTCGCCTGCGCACTCCCCCGCGAGGACCAGGTCGGCCCTTCCGGCGTCCAGTTGGCCCCGGGCTGGCGGGCCCCCGCCGGCGGCGTGCTGCTGACCGGCGCCGGCAGCTACGCGCTCCTCGGCTTCCCGCTCGACGACGTCTGGCACCGGATCTTCGGCCAGGACGTCACCCTCTGGGGTCCGACCCACCTGATGCTCATCGGCGGCGCCGGACTGTCCCTGGTCGCGATGGCCGTGCTGTTGGAGGAGGGCCGCGCGGCCGGCCGGCGGACCGACCGGGTGTCCGTGCGGGCGTCGTACGTCCTGGGGTGCTGCCTGGCCGGCGGGCTGCTGATCGGCATGAGCGTCTTCCAGGCGGAGTACGACTTCGGCGTCGAGCAGTTCCGCCTGGTCATGCAGCCGCTGATGATCGCGACCGCCGCGACCTTCAGCCTGGTCGTGGCCCGGCTCTGGGTCGGCCGCGGGGCCGCGGTCGCGGCCGTCGTGTTCTACCTCGTGGTCCGGGGCGGCGTGAGCGTCGTCGTCGGGCCGGTGCTCGGGGAGCTGTGGGCATCGGTGCCGCTCTACCTGGTCGAGGCGCTGATCGTCGAGGCGGTCGCCGCCCGCTGGGCCGACCGGCCGCTGCGTGTCGGGGTGGTCTCCGGGACACTCATCGGGACGGTCGGCTTCGCCGCCGAGTACGCCTGGACCCAGGTCGCGTTCACCCTCGCCTGGACGCCCGACATCCTGGTGGAGGGCGTGCTGCTCGCGACCCTGGGCGGCGTCGCCGCCGGACTGCTCGCCGGACTGCTCGTGCTCGGACTGCGGCGCGAGCTGCCCGTCGTCGTACGGCGGCCGCGCCTGGTCTTCGGCGGCGCCCTCGTGGTGCTGGCGACGATCGTGACCAACGGCGTGCTCGCGATGGCGCCCAGCGGCCTCGAGGCCTCGACCACCGTCGTCGCGGACGAGCAGGGCCCGGACGGTCGCGAGATCCAGGCGGAGTTCCGGTTCAACGAGCCGCCGGTCGACGGCGCCGAAGCCTGGCTGACCGTCACCGCCTGGCAGGGCGGCCGCGACTCCGCCGGGCTGCACGTGCAGCCGCTGCAGGAGGTCTCGCCGACCCTGTGGCGGACCACGGAGCCGATCCCCGTCGACGGCACCTGGAAGACCATGGTCCGCGTCCACGACGGCCGCTCGCTGCGCGCGATGCCGATCTACCTGCCGGAGGACTCGGCCCTCGACGAGCCCGCCGTACCGGTCGCCGACGGGGAGGTCCGCGCCTTCGGCGAGGAGAAGCTGATCCTGCAGCGCGAGCTGAAGGACGACGTCCCGGGCTGGCTGTGGACGGTCGCCGGGCTGGTCGTACTGGCCTGCAGCCTGGTCCTCGTGCTCGGCCTCGGCTGGGGCGTGAGCCGCTACGCCCGGGCCCCCGAGCCCGGCGTCACCGCGGAGCGCCGTACGCCGGTGGGGGTCTGAGATGACCGTCCTGCATCTGGGTGCCCTCCACGGCGCGGAGGGGTTCGCCGTCCTCGTCCTGGCCCTGGGGCCGATGCTCGTGGCCGTGCTGACCGTGCTCTACCTGCGGTGGCGCGGCGAGCACCCCGATAGTCGCTGACCTTCTGCAGGCAGGCGGCCTGCAGAAGGTCAGCGACTATCGGGCGGCGCGGAGCTGGTGGCCGATCTCGGCGGCCACGGCCCGGGCCAGGTCGGCCGCGGGCTCGCCGTCGACCTCGGGTACGACGTGATGCACCGTGCCGGCCGCGAGCAGGTCGCGGGCCCGCACCTGCTGGGCGGCCGCCATCTCGGCCGCGTGCCCGGTGTCGCCGTGCACGATCACCGACGCACCCTCGGGCGGCAGCGGCGAGAGCCAGCCGTGCTCGGACGCGACCACGGTGGCCGCGGGCAGCAGCGCGAGCGCCCCTCCCCCGCAGCCCTGGCCCAGGATCACCGACACGCTCGGGACCCGCAGGGTGGTCATGGTCGCGATGCACCGGGCGATCTCGCCGGCGATCGCGCCCTCCTCGGCCCGCTGCGACAGCTCCGCACCCGGGGTGTCGATGACCGTCACCAGCGGCAGCCCGAGCTCGTCGGCCAGGCGCATCCCGCGCCGGGCCTCGCGCAGCGCGGCCGGGCCCATCTCGTGCCCGGGCGCCTGCCGGCTCCGGTCCTGGCCGACCAGGACGCAGGGCTGCCCGTCGATGCGGGTCAGCGCCACCACGACCGTGGAGTCGCGCTCGCCCTCGTCGGTGCCGCGCAGCCGCAGCGTGCCCTCGGCGCCGTACCTCAGCAGCTCGCGCACGCCGGCCCGGTCCTTCGACCGGGTGTGCGAGATCGAGTCCCAGGCGGGCAGGTCCCGCGGCTCCCGCGCGGCCCGTCGCTCCAGGGTGGGCGCGGACGGCGGATCGACCAGCACCGCCAGGGCGCCGTCGACCAGGGCCGGGATCTCCTCGGCCGTCACGACGCCGTCGATGACCCCCTTCGCGGCCAGGTTCTCCGCGGTCTGCACCCGCGGCGGGAACGGCCGCCCGTTCAGCGCCTCGAACACTTTCGGACCCAGGAAGCCCACCAGCGCCTCCGGCTCCGCCACGGTCACGTGACCGAGCGAGCCCCAGGAGGCGTAGACGCCACCGGTCGTGGGGTGGCGCAGGTGCACGAGGTAGGGCAGGCCGGCCGCACGGTGGTCCATCAGCGCCCGCGAGATCTCGACCATCTCCACGAAGGCGACCGTGCCCTCCTGCATCCGGGTCCCGCCCGACGCGGTCGTGGCCAGGACCGGCAGGCCCTCCGCCGTCGCCCGTCGTACGGCGGCCGCGATCCGCCGCGCCGACGCGACCCCGATCGACCCCGCGAGGAACCGGAACTCGTTGGCCACCACCGCCACCGGCCGGCCCCGCACCCGCCCGCGCCCGGTCAGCACCGACTCGTCCGTGCCGGCCTTCTCGGCCGCCGCGGCCAGCGCCTCGCGGTACGCCGGGGAGTGGTGGTCGGTCGACACCGGCTCGTCCCAGGACTCGAACGAGCCCTCGTCCAGGACCAGGTCCAGGAGGTCCTGCGCGCCCCAGCGCCGCTGGGGACTCACCCCTCCTGCTCCAGCCACGCGCGCACCGAGCCGCCGTGCTGGTCGAGCAACGGGGGCGCCCCGTGCTCGCGCCGGGTGACCTCGTCGCCGTCGGCGCCGAAGAACCGCAGCGGCGGGCCCGGCAGGGTGACGCTGCCCAGCGTCGGGTGGTCGACGTCGAGCAGCAGGCCCTGGCTGGCGACCTGGTCCCAGCCATAGACCTCGTCGAGGGCGCGGACCTTGCCGGCGGGGATGCCGATCTCGGCCAGCCGGGCCAGCAGCGGCTCGGCGTCCCAGTCGGCGAAGGCCGCCTCGACGACCTCGATCACCCGCTCGCGGACCGCCACCCGCTCGGGATTGGTCGCGAGCCCCTCCGCGGCCGGGTCCAGCCCGAAGCCCGCACAGAACCTGCGCCACAGCCCCTCGCTGCCGAGCGCGATCTGCACCGAGCCGTCACGGCAGCGGAACAGGCCGTACGGCGCGATCGACGGGTGGTGGTTGCCCTGCGCGCGACCGACCTCGCCGGCGACCGTCCAGCGCGTGCCCTGGAACGCATGCACGCCGACGACCGCGGCGAGCAGGCTGGTGCGGACGACGGTCCCGACGCCGCTGCGCTCGCGCTCGTGCAGGGCGGCGAGGACGCCGTACGCGCCGTACATGCCGGAGAGGAGGTCGGCGATCGGGGTGCCGACCCGCTGCGGGTCGTCCGGGCCGGAGCCGGTCAGGGACATCAGGCCGGCCTCGCCCTGGGCGATCTGGTCGTAGCCCGCGCGGCCGCCCTCGGGGCCGTCGTGGCCGAAGCCGGTGATGGAGAGCACGACCAGCCGGGGGTTGCGCGCCTGCAGGTCGGCGATGCCGAGGCCGAGCCGCTCCAGGACGCCGGTGCGGAAGTTCTCGACCAGGACGTCGGCCCGGTCGACCAGCCGGAGCAGCAGGTCGCGGTCGTGCTCGTCCTTCAGGTCGAGGGCCACCGACTCCTTGTTGCGGTTGGCCGAGAGGAAGTACGTCGACTGCCGGTCGTCATCGGGTCCCACGAACGGCGGCCCCCAGCTGCGGGTGTCGTCGCCCGACCCGGGTGCCTCGACCTTGATCACCCGAGCGCCGAGGTCGCCCAGCATCATCGTCGCGTGCGGTCCCGCGAGGGCGCGGGAGAGGTCGACGACGAGCACGTCGTCCAGCGGTCCGGTCACGTCGGCTCCTGTACGTCGGTGCGAAGTGGATCAGTGGCCTAGCCAATAGCCCAATGGACCAATCTGTCAATAACATGCCGCTATGTCCGACCTCCCCCGCGTGCCCCGTACCCGTCTCTACGAGCAGGTCGCCGGCCAGATCACCGCCTGGGTCGAGGCCAGCGGACTGCGGCCCGGCGACAAGCTGCCACCCGAGCGCGAGCTCGCGACCCGGCTCGGTGTCAGCCGGGCCACCCTCAGCCAGGCGTTGGTCGCGCTGGAGGTGATCGGTGTGGTCGTGGTCCGGCACGGCGACGGCACCGTGCTCACCGAGGCCTCGCCGGGCCAGCAGCGGATCGTCGAGGCGATCCGCGCACACGCCGACCGGCTGCCCGAGGTGATCGAGACCCGCGACGCCCTGGAGACGAAGATCGCGAGCCTGGCCGCGGTCCGTCGTACCGACGAGGACCTGGCGCGCATCGACGACGCCCTCGAGGCCATGGCGGCCGACATCGAGGCCGGCGGCCGAGGCGTGGAGGGCGACGAGCGCTTCCACGGCGCCGTCACGGCCGCCGCCCACTCGCTGCTGCTGGCCCGGTTGATGGGCGAGATCAGCGACCTGGTGAAGGAGACCAGGATCGAGTCGCTCTCCCAACCCGGCCGGCCGCAGAACTCGCTCGCGGGCCACCGCGCCATCGCCGACGCGATCCGCGCGCAGGACCCGTCGGCCGCCGCGGCCGCGATGCACGCGCACGTCGAGATGGTCAGCGACGTGGCCGTGCTGCGCGAGGCCCCGTGAGCGGCCTGGAGCAGCTCGCCGTCCTCGCCGCCGGCCTGTTGGGAGGCGCCCTGACCTCCTCGGTCGGGGTCGCGTCCCTGGCCAGCTTCCCGGTGCTGATCGCCCTCGGCGTACCGCCGGTGACGGCGAACGTGTCCAACACGATCGGCCTGACCCCCGCCGGGCTCAGCGGCTCGTTCGGCTTCCGCAGCGAGCTGCGCGAGCACCCCGGGGTGACCACGGTGATCCTCATGACGGGGCTGGTGGGGTCGGTGCTCGGGGCGGTCCTCCTGCTGGCCCTCCCCGCCGGGGTCTTCGAGTCGGTCGTCCCCTACCTCATCCTGTTCACCTGCCTGCTCGTCGGCGCCCAGCCCACGATCAGCAAGGTGCTCCGCCGCGGGCAGGAGGACGCCGAGCCACGCACGCGACTGTCCCCCGTCACGACCTTCTTCGCGACCCTGGTCGGGATCTACGGCGGCTACTTCGGCGCCGGTGCGGGCGTCATGATGGTCGCCGTCCTCGGGTTCGGCACCGACCTCGAGCTGCGCATCGTCAACGCCCTGAAGACGCTGGCGATCCTCGCGGGCAAGATCGTCGCGGCGCTCATCTTCGCCGTCGTCGCCGACGTCGACTGGGCGATCGTGGCCCTCCTCGCCGTCGGCTCCGTCATCGGCGGGTACGCCGGCGCCCGGATCAGCCGGCACCTGCCGCCGCTGCTGCTGCGGTCGCTCATCGTGGTCGCCGGGGTGGTCGCGGCGGTGGCGATGCTGGCCTGAGGCGGGGCGGCGTCCTAGTTACCCGGATCCCCGGGTAACTAGGACGTTCCTGGTCGAAGCATCCCCCTGGAACGTCCGGGAAAGGCCGAGAGGCCCCCCGCGGCGGCCCCTCAGCGGAGCGGCGTCGGCGAGCCCGGTGCGGCGTCGGGCCGGGTCGGCTGGCCGGCCGCCCTCGAGTCCGGGAACCGCCGGTCGAAGCGCGAGAACAGCGCGTCGCTGGCCCGCGGCGCGACCAGGTTGAGCACCTCGCCGACCCGCCCGGCCAGGGTGTCGACGGTGATCGGCCGGTCCTCGAGAGCCCGTACGACGCGGTCCGCGGCCTGCTCGGCGGTGGCCCCGCGGCCGGCGTACGCCTCGGTGGGCGCGGTCATCGCCGTCCGCACCAGCGCGAAGCGCAGGTTGGTGAAGGTGACGCCGTCGGCGTAGGTCTCGCGGCCGGCGATCCGGCTCCAGGTGTCGAGGGCGGTCTTGGAGGCGATGTAGGCGGAGAACTTCGGCGCCTTCAGCTGCACGCCCCAGGTGACGACGTTGACCACGTGTCCGAAGCCCTGCGCCCGCATCGCCGGCAGCAGGCCCAGGGTCAGCCGGACCGGGGCGAGGAAGTTGATCGCGGTCGTGCGCTCGACGTCGTGGAAGCGGTCGTAGGACAGGTGCAGCGAGCGGCGGATGGAGCGGCCGGCGTTGTTGACGAGGTAGTCGACCGGGCCGACCTGCGCGACCAGCGCGTCGACGGCGGCACCGTCGGTCAGGTCGCAGGCGTACGACGACGCCCGCCCGCCGGCCGCCTCGATCGCGGACCGCACCCGCTCCAGCTCGTCGGCCCGCCGTGCGACCAGCAGCACCCGGGCGCCGCGCCGGGCGACGGCCAGCGCGGTCGCCTCGCCGATGCCGGAGCTGGCGCCGGTGACCAGGACGGTCCGGCCGGCGAGCGGGCTCGGGCGACCGAGGAGCCGCCGTACCCGTGCCTGCGGGGTGACCCAGAGCAGTCCCATGGTCAGGTGGTCTCCCACCGGAACAGCCGCGCCGCGACGAGGGTCACGACCAGGGCGAAGCCGGCCAGCACGGCGATCGGCAGCAGGGCCGCGGACGGGCCCTCGCCGCGCACCATGACGTCGAGCATCCCCTCGTTGAGGTGCCGGAGCGGCAGCACCTGCGAGAAGGTCTGCAGCCACTGCGGGGCGGCGTCGAGGGGGAAGAACGAGCCGCTCAGGAAGGCCATGGGGAGCACCATGAAGTTGGCCGCGTTGACCGCGCCCTCCGTCGTGGTGGTGATCGCGCCGGCCAGCAGCCCGAGGGCCATGAAGCACAGGGTGCCGACGACGAGCAGCGGGACCGACATCCACCACGAGCCGGTCAGGGTGAGCCCGAACGCGGCCGCGCCGAGACCGATGAAGATCGCCGTCTGCACGAGCGCGATCAGCAGGGTGACGGTGACCCGGGCACCGACGACGGTGCGGGTCGAGACCGGGGCGAGCTGCAGCCGGCGCAGCAGCTTGGACTGCCGCCAGCCCTGCAGGGTGGCCGCGGCCCCGAAGGCCGCGCTCATCGCCACCGCCCAGCCGAGCAGGCCGGGGGTCACGAACTGGATGGTGGACAGCGAGTCGTCCTCGACCCGTTCCGTCTCGAGCGAGAATCGCGGCGGCTGACCGGACAGCGCGACGTTGGTGCCGTCGACGAACGCCTGCAGCGCGCCCTGGGTGACCGCGGCCTTCACCTGGTCGGTCTGCGTGTAGTGGGCGACGATCGTGTCGCCCCGCATCTCGATCGCCACGTCCGCATCGCCCTTGCGGACCTTCTCGAGCGCGGCCGCCAGGTCGTCGGAGTCCTCGACGTCGAAGGTCTCGTCGAACGCGCCGCGGGCGCCGTCGGACATCTCGTCGAGGAGGGCGACCTGACCGACCTGGACCAGCTCGACCTTCGACTGGGTCTGGTCCCCGAAGAGCCCGCCGAAGAGGACCAGGAACATCAGCGGGAAGATCAGCGCGAAGAAGACCGACGCCTTGTCGCGCACGAAGCCCTTCACGATCGCCAGGGACAGGGCGAGGAACGGGCCTCTCATGTCGGGGTCCCCGCGGAATCGGGAGCGGAGCGAGCGATCTCGTGGGGTGACTTCATGCGCGGTACTCCCGCCCGGTCAGGTCGAGGAAGACGTCCTCGAGCGTGCCGGTCTGCACCCGGATCCCGTCGAGGCGGTGCTCGTGGGCGAGCCGGGCGATCTCCTGGGCCGGGTCGCGGGTGGTGAGCACCTCGCCGTCGGCGAGCAGGATCCGGGTCGGGGCGTCCAGGCCGCGGATCAGCGCGTCCGGGGTGTCGAAGCGCAGGATCGCGCCGGCGTCCATGATCGCCACCCGGTCGCAGAGCACCTCGGCCTCGTCCATGTAGTGCGTCGTCAGCACCACGGTGCGGCCGGAGTCGTTGAGGCCGGACAGCAGGTCCCAGAGGTTGCGGCGGGCCTGCGGGTCGAGCGCGGCCGTCGGCTCGTCGAGGAACACCAGCTCCGGGTCGTGCACCAGCGCGCAGGCGATCGACAGCCGCTGCGCCTGCCCTCCGGAGAGGTCCTCGACCCGGGTGTCGGCCTTGTCCACCAGGCCCACCCGCTCGAGCCAGTCGTCCGCCTCGCGCACGGGTACGGCGTACAGGGCCGCGAAGGTGTGCAGCTGTTCGCGCGCGGTCAGCCGCTCGAAGAAGGCGGACGCCTGCAGCTGGACGCCGATCCGCGGCAGCAGGCCCGCGTTGCGCGGCCAGACCGGCTGTCCCAGCACCGTCGCCGTGCCCGAGTCGGGCTCGCGCAGCCCCTCGACCATCTCCAGCAGCGTGGTCTTGCCGGCGCCGTTGGGGCCGAGGATGCCGACGAACTCGCCCTCGGCGACCTCCAGGCTGACGGCGTCGACGGCCCGCAGGTCGCCGTACGTCATGGAGAGGTCGACGACCTCGATCGCTGCCACGCAGGCGACCCTACTCAGGAGCCACGAGCGGCCAGGGCCGCGCCGCCTCGACCTGGGCCGCCAGGCTCAGCAGCACCGGCTCGCCGTCGGTCGGGCCGACCAGCTGGACGGCCACCGGCAGCCCGTCGTCGGCCAGGCCGCACGGGAGGCTGGCGGCGGGGTTGCCGGCGACGTTCCAGAGTGCGGCGTAGGCGATCGCGGGCATCGAGGCCAGGCTGGACCGGACGGTGCCACGGCCGTCGAGGATCCCGACCGGCGGCGGCCGGTGGGCGATGGCGGGCGTGAGCAGCACGTCGACGTCCTGGAAGACCCGGTTGGCCTTCGCGGACACCTTCTCGGTCTGGCGCAGCGCCCAGTCGCGCACCCGCGGGGTGACCCATGAGCCGAGCCGGTACGACTGCCGGGTACGGCGCTCCAGCCGCGCGAAGTGCTCCATCCCGTCGGCCTCGGTGCGGATGCCGGCGAAGAACTGGGGGATGAACGCGGCGGTCGGGTCGGGGTAGCGCGGGTCCACCTCGCGAACGTCGTGGCCGAGGTCGGTGAGCAGCCGGGCGGTGTCCCGGACGGCCCGCACGTGGACGGGGTCGGGCCTGACGCCGAGCGAGACGGCCTTCGTCGACCAGCCGATCCGCAGCCGGCCGGGCTCGCGGCGGGCCGCCTCGACGAAGCTGTCGGTCTCCCCCGCGGTGTAGAGGTCGCCGGGCACGTTGCCGCGGATCGCGTCGTAGACGAGCGCGCTGTCGAGGACCGTGCGGGTCAGCGGCCCGGCGGTGCCGAGCGCCCACCACAGATGCGGGTGCGGGGCGGTCGTCACCCGGCCGCGCTGGGGCTTGAGGCCGAAGAGCCCGCAGCACGCGCTCGGGATCCGGATCGACCCGCCGCCGTCGCCGCCGATCCCGGCCGGGACCATCCCGGTGGCGACCGCGACCGCCGTACCGCCGCTGGAGCCGCCGGGGGTGCGGCTGCGGTCCCACGGATTGCGCGTGTAGCCGCGGCTGACCGACTCCGTGTAGGGGAAAGCCCCGAACTCCGGCATCGTCGTCTTGCCGACCACGACCGCGCCGGCGGCCCGCAGCCGTCGTACCAGCTCGGCGTCGGCGGCCGCCGGCGTCGTGTTGGCGTCGCCGCCGAAGGTCGTCACCGCCCCCTCGACGTCGACCTCCTCCTTGATGACGAGGGGTACGCCGTGCAGCGGCCCGGCCGGCTCCCCCGCCGTCCGCGCCGCGTCCAGCGCGTCCGCGTCGGCGCGCGCCCGCTCGGCCAGCACCACCGACATCGCGTTGAGGTCGGCGTCGAGGCGGGCGATCCGGTCCAGCGACTCGTCAACGGCAGCCCGGGCGGTGAGCGTCCCGGCGGTCGTGGCGGCCACGGTCTGGGCGACCGTCCTGACGAGGGGGCGCACGGGGTCGGTCATGGCCGCAATGTAGTGGCTGCGCCGTGCCGAGCGGCTGAGCGTCGGGAGCCGAGCGCCGGAAAGTCCCTGACGTTCTGCACCGCTCGCGCGTGCAGAACGTCAGGGACTGTCGCCGCCGGCGACCCCCACCCCCAGGAATGAGGGATCACCCCTCATGCCCGGGGGACGTCCTCCGGCCGAAGGTGGGACCACCGAAGCCCACCACCCCGGAGGAACCCACCATGTCCCGCAGCACCACCTCGAAGAAGACCCGCTCCCTCGGCCCGCTGGCCGTCCTGGCCGCCGCCGTGCTCCTGGTGGTCGCGATGGCCGGATCCGCGACCGCGGCCGCCCTGATCACCGGCAAGGACGTCAAGAACGGCAGCCTGACCGGCAAGGACGTCAAGGACCGCAGCCTCACGGGCAAGGACGTCAAGGACCGCAGCCTGACCGGCGCCGACGTGAAGGACCAGGGCCTCACCGGCGCGGACGTCCAGGACAGCAGCCTGAGCGGCAAGGACGTCCAGGACGGCACGGTCGCCGAGGGCGACCTCGGGGCCGGGGTGAAGGCCAAGCTGAACGCTCCGAACGTGGCCGGCTACGAGGTCGTCACCGAGACCGTCGAGCTGGAGTCCGACGGCGAGGGCGCCGTGTTCGTCGCCTGCTCCGCGGGCAAGGTCGCGGTCGGCGGCGGCGGCGCGTTCGCGGACGCCGCCACGACCACGACCAGCATCGAGGCCAGCCTCCCGCAGAAGGTGATCCGCGGCGACTCGCTCCTGTTCGCCGACCCGGAGCCGGGCTTCGCCGACGGTTGGCGGGTCGACGGCAAGCACAGCGGTCTCGACCCGCAGGACCTGACGGCGTACGTCGTCTGCGTCGACCCGAGCTGACCGCTCCCTCCCGAGCCCGTCGACCCCCGGACCGCACCCGCGGTCCGGGGGTCGACGCGTCTCAGGTCGAGAGCAGCCCGCGCACGACCCGGAGTCCGACCGACATCCGGGCCAGGTCGGCCTGGTCGTCGGCGCAGATCTCCTCGAGCGTGCCCGTCGCCCGGGCCACCGTGATCGCGTCCCCGTCCTCCCAGGTCGCGATCCGCGCGGGCGCGGGCTCGTCGCCGGGCGTCGCCCGGAGCACCTGGAGCGTGAGCTGGGAGTGCACGCCGTGCAGGTCGTCGCGGAGCGCCGCGCGGGCCATGGTCTGCCACCGGTCCTCGCGCGGCAGGGCCAGGATCCGCTGCACCAGTGCCGGCAGCCCGAGCCGCTCCCCCAGCGCGAAGTGCACCCGGGCGACGTCGCGCGGGTCGAGGTCCTCGCGCTGAGCGTTCTCGACCACCCCGAGCAGCATGTACGACGGGGGCAGCACGGCGACCCGGCTCGCCAGGTCCTCGGGCACCTGCTGCTCGACCAGCCGGTCGCGCCGGGCGAGGTAGGCGTCCAGCTCCCGCCCGGTCATCAGCTCGGGCAGCTCGGTCATCACCGTCTGCACGAGCCCGGCGAACTGGTCGACGGTGGCCTGGCTGTCCAGCGGCGGCCGTCGGTTGGTGACCAGCCAGCGCGAGGCCCGCTCGACCAGCGTGCGCATCTCGAGCCGCATCCGGGTCTGCACGGCCGCGTCGAGCCGGTTGTCGTACGACGCCACCTCCTGGCGCAGCGGCAGCGAGCCGAAGATCTCGCGGGCCACGAAATTGGCCCGGGTCAGCTCGGCCCCGTCGGCCCCGGTCTCGCCGGAGAGCCGCGGCCAGAAGGTCATGCCGGCCCCGTTCACCAGGTCGTTGACGACCTGGGTCACGATGATCTCGCGGCGCAGCGGGTGGGCCTCGACCTGCGCCGGGAAGCCGTCGCGGACCGGCCCCGGGAAGTAGCCCTTCAGGTCCAGGTCGAGGTACGGGTCGTCGGGCAGGTCGGAGGCCAGCAGCTGGTCGGCGAGCACGATCTTGGTCCAGGCCAGCAGCACGGCCAGCTCGGGCGCGGTCAGGCCCTCGCCGCGGTCGAGGCGGCGTCGTACCTCGCGGCTGGGGGGCAGGCCCTCGACCTCGCGGTCGAGGATCCCGTCGTGCTCGAGGCGCTTCATGAACTCCTCGTGCACGTGCAGCAGCGACGGTGCGTGGTCGAGGGCGTTGGCGAGCGCCAGGTTCTGCTCGTAGTTGTCGGCCAGCACCAGGCCGGCCACCTCGTCGGTCATCTCCGCCAGCAGCGCGTTGCGCTGCTTGGTGGTCAGGTCGCCGTCGCGGACCACCCGGTCGAGCAGGATCTTCAGGTTGACCTCGTGGTCGGAAGTGTCGACGCCGGCGGAGTTGTCGATGAAGTCGGTGTTGATCCGGCCACCCGCCCCGCCGCACCCCTGGCGGGCGTACTCGATCCGCCCGGCCTGGGTCAGACCGAGGTTGCCGCCCTCGCCGACGCAGGCCGCCCGCAACTCGCCGCCGTCGACGCGGATCGGGTCGTTGGCCTTGTCGCCGGCGTCGGCGTGGGTCTCGTCGGCGCCCTTGACGTAGGTGCCGATGCCGCCGTTCCAGAGCAGGTCGACCGGGGCCTTCAGGATCGCCCGCATCAGCTCGGCCGGGGTCAGCGACTCCACGTCGCCCTCGATCCCCAGCGCCTCGCGGACCTGCGGCGTCAGCGCGACCTTCTTCGCCGAGCGCGGGAAGACCCCGCCGCCCTCGGAGATCAGGCTCTGGTCGTAGTCCTGCCAGCTCGACCGGGGCAGCTCGAAGAGCCGCCGGCGCTCGGCGTACGACGTGGCCGCGTCGGGCGTCGGGTCGAGGAAGATGTCGCGATGATCGAAGGCCGCCACCAGCCGGGTGTGCTCGCTGCACAGCAGCCCGTTGCCGAAGACGTCACCTGACATGTCGCCGATGCCGACCGCGGTGAAGTCCTCGGCCTGACAGTCGATGCCGCGCTCGCGGAAGTGCCGCTGCACCGAGACCCAGGCGCCGCGGGCGGTGATGCCCATCGCCTTGTGGTCGTAGCCGACCGAGCCGCCACTGGCGAACGCGTCGCCGAGCCAGAAGCCGTAGTCCTGGGCCACCCCGTTGGCGATGTCGGAGAACGTCGCGGTGCCCTTGTCGGCGGCCACCACGAGGTAGGAGTCGTCCCCGTCGTGGCGTACGACGTCGGTCGGCGGCACCGTCTCGCCCTCGACCAGGTTGTCGGTGAGGTCGAGCAGGCCGGAGATGAACGTGCGGTAGCAGGCCACGCCCTCGGCCAGCCAGGCGTCGCGGTCGACCGAGGGGTCCGGGAGGTTCTTGGCGTAGAAGCCGCCCTTCGCGCCGACCGGCACGATCACGGTGTTCTTCACCATCTGGGCCTTGACCAGGCCGAGCACCTCGGTGCGGAAGTCGTCGCGCCGGTCCGACCAGCGCAGCCCGCCGCGGGCGACCGAGCCGAAGCGCAGGTGCACGCCCTCGACGCGGGGGCTGTAGACGAAGATCTCGAACTTCGGCCGCGGGTGCGGCAGGTCGGGGATCTGGGACGGCTCCAGCTTGAAGGAGATGTACGACTTCGGCCGGCTCGCCCCGTCCGTGGAGACCCGCTGGAAGTAGTTGGTCCGCAGCGTGGCCCGCACGTGCACGAGGTAGGAGCGCAGGATGCGGTCGTGGTCGAGGCTGGCCACGTCGTCGAGGGCGGCGCCGATCCGGCGGACCAGGTCCTCCTGCGCCGCGTCGCGATCGTCGCCCGCCGCCGGGTCGAAGCGGGCCTCGAAGAGCCGCACCAGCAGCCGGGTGATGTCGACGTTGGCCGCCAGCGCGTCCTGGATCGAGTCGAGGGCGAACGGCGAGCCGCCCTGGCGCATGTACTTGGCGTAGGCGCGCAGCACCGTCGCCTGGCGCCAGGTCAGCCCGGCGCCCAGCACCAGCGTGTTGAAGCCGTCGGTCTCGTTGAAGCCGTCCCACACCGCGTGCAGGGCGTCCTGGAACAGCCCGCGCGCCTCCTCGGGCAGCTGTCGGTCCGAGCGCAGGCCGAACTCGTAGACGAAGGAGCGGCGTCCACCCGGGTCGCCGGCCAGGTCGTACGGGCGCTCGTCGACGACCTCGACGCCCATCGACGACAGCATCGGGAGCACGGCCGAGAGCGACAGCGGCTCCCCGACCCGGTAGACCTTCAGCCGCGCCTCGCCGCGGCCCGCGTCCAGCGGCTGGTAGAGCGACAGGTCGATGCCCTCCTCGCCCCGGATGCCCTCAAGGCGGCCCAGGTCGACGGACGCCGTACGGGGAGCGAAGTCCTCCTTGTAGGCCTCCGGCCACGCGTCGACGTAGCGGCGACCGAGGGCCGAGCCGGCCTCCTCGCCGTACTCGGCGATGACGGCGCCGAGGAAGTCGTCGCGCCAGGAGCGGGACGCCTCGGTCAGCCGCCGCTCGAGGTCGGCGGTGTCGACCTCGGGCATCTGGGCGCCGTGCGGCAGGTGGGCGACGAAGTGCACCCGGGCGGTCGTGGACTCGTTGATGCGGACGGTGAACTCCACCGACTCGGCGCCGAGCCGGTCCTGGAGGATCTGCGAGAACTTCTCCCGGACCCCCGTGTTGTAGCGGTCGCGCGGGAGGTAGACCAGCACCGAGACGTAGCGGCCGTAGGTGTCGCGCCGGATGATCGCGCGCACGGCGCGGCGCTCGCGGGCGTGCATGGCCGCCTCGGCCATCGGGGCGAGCTCCTCGACGCTCGTGTGGAACAGCTCGTCGCGGGGGTAGGTCTCGAGGGTGTCCATCAGCGCCCGGCCGGCGTAGCTGCGCGGGTCGAAGCCGCTGCGCTTCAGCACGTCGGCCGCGCGCTCGCGCAGCAGCGGGATCCGGGTCAGCGACTCGGCGTACGCGGTGCTCGAGAGCAGGCCGAGGAAGCGCCGCTCGCCGATCACGTTCCCGTCGGCGTCGAAGGTCTTCACGCCGACGTAGTCGAGGTACGCCGGGCGGTGCACGGTCGCCCGCGAGTTGGCCTTGGCCAGCACGAGCAGGCTCGGCTCGCGGGCCTTGTCGCGCACCTTCTCGGGCAGCTGGGTGCTCTGGGAGAGGTCGGGGTCGTCGCGCAGGATGCCGAGCCCGGTGCCGGGCACGCCCTGCAGGTGGTCGTCGGCGGTGAGCTCGTACTCGCGGTAGCCCAGGAACGTGTAGTGCTCCTCGGTCAGCCAGGTCAGCAGCTCGCGCGCCTGCCGGACCTCCTCGGCTCCGACGCCGGCGGGCGCGGCGTCGCCGAGCTCCCCGACGATCTCCAGCATCCGGGCCCGGGTGCGCGGCCAGTCCTCGGTCGCCTCCCGGACGTCGCGCAGCACCTGGTGGACGTGCTCGACCATCGCGTCGAGGTCCTCGCCCTCGGGCACCCGGCCGATCTCGACGTGCATCCAGGACTCGCGGATCGTGCCCTCGTGCGGCTCGAGCGAGCCGTCGTCGATCACGTGCACCGCCTGCAGCTCGCCGGTGATGTCGCGCTCGACGTCGAAGTGCGGGTGCACGACCACGTGCACGTCGCGCAGCTGCCGGGAGAGCTCCATGGTCAGCGAGTCGACGAGGAAGGGCATGTCGTCGACGACGACCTCGACCACCGAGTGGCCGCCGGCCGACCAGCCCTGCTCCCCCAGGGTCGGGGTGAGCACCCGCACCTGCGCGGTGCCCTGCGGCCGCTGGGCCGCGAGCCGGTGGTGGGAGGCGAAGGCGCCGTACACGTCGACGTCGGTGCGGTCGACGAGGTCCTCGGGCGCGACGTGGCGGTAGTAGGCGCGCAGCAGCTCCCCCACCCGGTCGTGGGGTGGGCCTCCCGACCCCGTCCCGGACCGCGCCAGCGCGGTCGCCTTCTCGAGGAGCTCGGACTTGTCCACCTGCGTCGCCGTTGACACGCTCCGACCGTAGACCCCGGTGGGCGGCGCACCAAGAGCCGGGGCGTCGACCCTAGACTTCACGCGTCTCAGGCGCCCGTAGCCCAATGGGTAGAGGCACCAGGTTTAGGTCCTGGCCAGTGAGAGTTCGAGTCTCTCCGGGCGCACTCAGTCGCTCGCGCGGTCCTCCTCGCGGAGCCGCGGGAGCGTCGTACCCTCCGGCTTGATGCCGGTCTTGTCGGCGTAGAACGCGCGGATGGTGTCCATGTCGGCCCGCACGTCGCCGGTCAGGTCGAAGGTCGGGCCCCAGCCGACGGTCTTCGAGGGCGCGTCGAGGAAGGCCAGGGTGACCGGGATGCCGGTCTGCTGGGAGATCCGGTAGAAGCCGGACTTCCAGTACTCACCCTTGCTGCGCGTGCCCTCCGCGGCGATGCCGAGCAGGAAGGTCTCGTCGGTCTCGGAGTCGGCGAGCAGGGCGCGGATCGTCGCACCGGGATTCTTCCGATCCAGCTCGACGGCGCCGGTGGCCCGCATGAAGGGGCCGACCGGCCCCTTGAAGAAGGAGTCCTTGACCAGCAGCCGGATCTGCACGCTGTTGTCCCAGGCCAGGAGCATCGTGAGCACCCAGTCCCAGTTCGAGGTGTGCGGGGCGCCGACGAGGATGCCCTTGCTCGGGACGGTGCCGACCGTCTTCCAGCCCGTGAGGCGCAGCGCCACCCGCGCGAAGGTACGACGGACCAGGAAGTGTCGGTTCACCCCGTGAACGTAGCGGTCCGTGGGAAGTGGTGACGTCCGTCACGTCCGATCCACTACCGTCCCGCCATGGACTCCGCGCTCACCACGGTCGGGCTGCCCCTGGCGCTCGCGATCATCATGTTCGGACTCGGGCTCTCGCTCACCCCCGACGACTTCCGGCGCGTCGGGCGGCACCCGCGCGCCGTGGCCGTCGCGCTGGGCTGCCAGCTGCTGCTGCTGCCGGCGCTCTGCTTCGGGTTGGTCAAGCTGCTCGACCTGCCGCCGCTGCTGGCCATCGGCATGATGCTGCTCGCCGCCTCCCCGGGCGGGACCAGCGCCAACCTCTACAGCCACCTCTTCCGCGGCGACGTCGCGCTCAACGTCACGCTCACTGCGATCAACTCGGTGATCGCCATCGTGTCCCTGCCGATCATCACCAACCTGGCCATCGCCCACTACGACCAGGGCGAGACCGTCGACCTGCAGTTCGGCAAGGTGGTCGAGGTCTTCGCCGTGGTGCTGGTGCCGGTGGGCCTCGGCATGCTGGTCCGCGCCCGGAAGGCGGCCTTCGCCGAGCGGATGGACCGCCCGGTGCGCACCGGCTCCGCGGTCATCCTGGCCGTGCTGGTGCTCGGCATCCTGCTCGACCAGCGCGAGAACGTCGGCGACTACCTCGCCGACGTCGGCCTGGCCGCCGGCCTGTTCTGCGCCGCCAGCCTGGTGATCGGGTACGTCGTCCCGCGGGCGTTCGGCATCCGCGAGGAGCAGGCCATCGCCTCGTCGATGGAGATCGGCGTGCACAACGGCACGCTGGCGATCTACGTCGCGGTCGAGGTGCTGGACAACACCGAGATCTCGGTGCCGGCGGCGGTCTACTCGGTCTTCATGTTCGTGCTCGCCGCCGTCTGGGGGACGCTGATCAGCCGGCGGATCCGAGCTGCCGGGCCAGCAGAGGTGCCAGCTCCCTGAGCGCCTTGCCCCGGTGGGAGATGGCGTCCTTGTCCTCGCGGGACAGCTCCGCGGTCGTGAGGCCCGGGTGGTCGTCGGCCACGAACAGCACGTCGTAGCCGAACCCGCCGCTCCCCCGCACCTCGCGGACCACGGTGCCGTCCATCCGGCCGTGCACGACCAGCTCGCCGCCGGCGTGCACGAACGCGACCGCGCAGGTGAAGTACGCCGTACGGCGCTCGTCGGGCACGTCGGCGAGCTGGTCGAGCAGCAGCCGGTTGTTGCGCTCGTCGCTCTTGGGCGGGCCGGACCAGCGGGCGGAGAGCACGCCGGGCATGCCGTTGAGCGCGTCGACGCACAGCCCGCTGTCGTCGGCGACCGACGGCAGCCCGGTCGCCACGAACCCGGCGCGGGCCTTCAGCAGCGCGTTGCCCTCGAAGGTCGGCTCGTCCTCGACCGGCTCGTCGTACGCCGGGACGTCGTCGAGGCCGACGACGCTCGCGCCGGGGAGGTGCGTGGCGAGGATGCGCTCCATCTCGGCGAGCTTCTTGGCGTTGCGGGAGGCCAGGTGGATCCGGACCGGCTCATCGGGTGTCGAGGCTCGCTCCGCTCGCACCTCAACCACCGGTGAGGGCGTTCTGCTGGAGGCGGGTGAGGTCGGCGCAGCCCTTCTCGCCGAGCGCGAGCAGCGCGTCGAGCTCGGCCCGGTCGAAGGCGGCGCCCTCGGCGGTGCCCTGCACCTCGATGAACTTGCCGTCGCCGGTCATCACGATGTTCATGTCGGTCTCGGCGCGCACGTCCTCCTCGTAGGGCAGGTCGAGGCGCGGGACGCCGTCGATGATGCCGACGCTGACGGCGGCGACCGAGCCGGTCAGCGGCTCGCCCTTGAGCGCGCCGGTCGAGCGGAGGTGGGCGACGGCGTCGGCGAGGGCGACGTACGCGCCCGTGATCGCGGCGGTGCGGGTGCCGCCGTCGGCCTGGAGGACGTCGCAGTCGAGCTGGATGGTGTTCTCGCCGAGCGCCTGGTAGTCGACGACCGCGCGCAGCGAGCGGCCGATCAGCCGGCTGATCTCGTGGGTCCGGCCGCCGATCCGGCCCTTGACCGATTCCCGGTCGGAGCGCGTGTTGGTGGACGCGGGGAGCATGGCGTACTCCGCCGTCACCCAGCCCAGGCCGGATCCCTTGCGCCAGCGCGGCACGCCCTCCGAGGCGGACGCGGCGCACAGGACGCGGGTGCGGCCGAACTCGACGAGCACCGAGCCGGCGGCGTGGTCGAGCCAGTTGCGGGTGATCGTGATCTGGCGGAGCTCGTCGTCGCTGCGACCGTCGGCGCGTGTCATGACCAGCAGGCTAGTGGCCGGCGGGGACACGCCCGCGAACGCCCTCGGTCCAGGCCAGCCGGACCGCCCACGGACCGAGGTCGCGCGCCCGGCGCCCCATCCAGGGCACGCCCTCGGCGGCCATCCACGCCAGGTCCCGCCGCCAGCTCGGCTCGAAGCCGCCGGACGGCTCCGGCGAGGGCGGCGCGAAGTCCAGGCCCTCGCGCTGCAGGAGCGACGCGAAGGCGCCGGCCAGCGCCCGGTGGCCGCGCTCCGAGGGGTGCAGCCGGTCCACCGACCAGGACTCGCGCCGGAAGATCCCCGGCTGCGCGGCCAGGTCGACCCGGAGCCCGCCGTACGTCGCGTGCACCTCGTCGTAGACGGTGTTGACCGTCTCGATCCGGGCCAGCATCGGCCGGCGCAGCACGCCCGGCAGCCCGATCGCGGCACCGTGGTCGTGGAAGCGCGCGGTCAGCAGCAGCGCACCGGTCGACTGCAGCGCCTCGGCGCAGGTCATCAGGTCCTCGCGGACCCGCCGGGTGTCCCAGGTCGAGCGCATCGTGTCGTTGATGCCCACGACCAGGGACGCGACGTCGGGGCGGTGTGCGACCGCCTCCTCGAGCTGTCCGGCCCGCACGGTCGCCGCCGTGGCTCCCGAGACGGCCAGGTTGCAGAAGGAGACGTCGTACGACGTGCCGAGGGCGTCCGCGAGCAGCCGGGCCCACCCGCGCCAGCCGGTCGGGGACACGGCGTGGGGCACCGGGTCACCGATGCCGTAGGTCGAGCTGTCACCGAGGGAGGCCACCCGCAGGTACATGACGCCAGCGTGGCGGCAGGCACGGAGCGCGCCTGCCGCCACGGGGTGTCGTGTCGGACAACCCTGGGTGAAGGGTTACTTGAATTCGATCCGCAGCAGCCGGCGGATGCCGAGCACCAGCGGGACGACCAGCCAGATGAAGCCGCTGGTCGCGATCTGCGCCCACTCCTCGCCGGTCGGCGTGTAGTCGCCCTGGAACAGCGGCGTCTGCGCGGTGTTGAACTCGATCCACGGCGCCAGGTCGTTGAACCAGTCGCTGAGGGCGGAGAGGATCCCGACCGCGGTCGGGAGGATGAGCGTGTAGGCGAAGTAGCCGACGATCGCGGCCGGGGTGTTCATCAGCAGGGTGGCGATGGCGAACCCGATCAGCACCGACACCACGGCGGAGAGGATGAAGCCGTTGAAGACGAGGTTGCCGTCGACGCCCCACTCGTCGCCACGCCCGATCAGCATGCCGACGGCGGCCATCACGGCCGACAGCACCATCACGGCGACCGCGAGCACCAGGCCCGCGAGGAACTTGGCCAGCACCACCCGCGGGCGCCGCGGCTCCAGCGTGAAGGTCACCAGCCCGTTGCGCTGGCTGGCCTCGCTGGTGACCAGCATGATGATGAGGATCGGCAGGAAGTAGCCGAGCACGGCGCCCGCGATGCCGAGGTGGTTCTCGAAGGTGCGGTCCTGGTCGGAGGCGGCGAACGCGAAGATGACCTCGACCGCGAGCACCAGGGCGACGATCGAGACGGCGAACCAGAAGCCGGCCCGGGTGTCGAGCGCCTTGCGGACCTCGACCTTGACCAGACGGCTGAGCGGCACCTTCTCGGTGCCGGCGAGGTCGATGTGGCCGGGCGCGGTGGTGGTGCTCATGCCGGGGCTCCTTCCGGGAGCGTCTCGCGCTGGGTGTCGGAGGTGAGCTGGAGGAACAGGTCCTCCAGGCCGCCGTCGCCCGAGCGGAGGTCGGTGAGGACGATCTGCTGCTCGGCGGCGACCCGGCCGACCTCGACCGGCGCAACCTCGACCTTGAGCCCCTCGCCCGCCGGCGTCACCGCGAAGCCCTTGGCCTGCAGGGCCTGGGCCAGCTGGTCGTTGGTCAGCGAGGTGACCAGGGTGGAGGTGGTGGTGCTGCCGGCGAGCAGCTGCTGCTTGTTGCCCTGGGCCACGATCTTGCCGCGGCCGATCAGGATCATCTCGTCGGCGATGATCTCGACCTCGTGCAGCAGGTGGCTGGAGAGCAGCACCGTGCCGCCGCGGTCGGCGTACCCCTTCAGCAGGCCGCGCATCCAGCGGATGCCGGCCGGGTCGAGGCCGTTGGCGGGCTCGTCGAGGATCAGCACCGACGGGTCGCCGAGCAGGGCGTGGGCGATGCCGAGGCGCTGCTTCATACCGAGCGAGTAGTTGCGCAGCCGGCGCTTGGCCTCGTTGTCGGACAGCGAGACCAGGGCGAGCATCTCGTCGACGCGCGACGCCGGCAGGCCCATCGTCTGGGCGCCGAGGGTGAGGATCTCGCGGCCGGTGCGGCCGGCGTGCTGGGCCGAGGCGTCGAGCAGGACGCCGACGTGGCGTCCGGGGTTGGGGATGTCTGAGTAGAGGTGGCCACCGATGGTGACGCGACCTCGGGTCGGGGGCGTGAGCCCCACCATGACGCGCATGGTGGTCGTCTTGCCGGCACCGTTGGGACCGAGGAATCCGGTGACCCGTCCGGGCTGGCAGACGAAGCTCACGTCGTCGACGGCGGTGAACGCGCCGTACGTCCGGGTGAGTCCTTCGACGTTGATCATGACCCCACCCTGCCCGAGTCCGTCCGCCCCACGCATCGGACGCGCGGCCATCCCGACCCCCTACCTAGGGAGGGGGCGTACGACGACCGCGGGCGACTGCGCCCGCGAGAGCCCGGGGCCTAGCCTGAGCCGGTGGACCGGCCGACCCCTGAGGAGTACCAGCCGCCGCTGTCGCCGTGGGGGCACACCTGGCGGCTGGTCGCGATGCTGGCCATCAGCGCCCTCATCTGGGCCACGGTCCTGGACGACCAGTCCGAGGCGCTCTGGGCCGTCGACGTGGCCCTGGGGATCGCGTCGTACGTGCTGGTGTTCTTCCGGCGCCGCTGGCCCGTCGCCGTCGCCTTCGGGACCAACCTGCTCGGCACCTTCTCCGCCATCGCCGCCGGACCCGCCTCGCTCGCGCTGGTGTCGCTGTCGACCCGACGGGTCTGGCGCCACATCATCCCGCTCGCGGTCGCCTCGTTCGTGTCCGCGCAGGTGTTCGCGGTCATCAACCCTCCGGAGGGCAGCGAGCCGTGGTGGCTCACGGCGTCGACGAACCTGGTCTTCATCGCCGCCGTCACCGCCTGGGGCATGTACCTCGGCTCGCGCCGTGAGCTGATCTGGACCCTGCGCAACCGCGCCGAGCGCGCGGAGGCCGAGCAGGAGCTGCGCTCCACGCACGCCCGGGACAGCGAGCGGGCCCGGATCGCCCGCGAGATGCACGACGTGCTGGCCCACCGGATCTCCCAGATCTCGATGCACGCCGGTGCCCTGGCCTTCCGCGAGGACCTCGGCCCGGCGGAGATGCGCGCCAGCGCCGGCGTCATCCAGCAGACGGCCAACGAGGCGCTGACCGACCTGCGTGGCGTGCTCGGGGTGCTCCGCGACCGCGAGACCGGTGAGCTCCTGCACACCCCGCAGCCGACGTACGCCGACCTCGCGGAGCTCATCGAGGCGGCCAGGGCGACCGGCGCCCGGATCGAGTACGACGACCTGATCGCCTGCACCGAGGAGGTCCCCGACTCGGTCGGGCGGACCCTCTACCGGATCGTCCAGGAGGGCATCACCAACGCCGGCAAGCACGCTCCCGGAGCGCTGCTCACCATCCAGGTGAGCGGCTCGCCCGACGACGGCGTCGACATCATGCTTCGCAACCCGGTCGGCTTCGGCCCGACCCGTACGCCGGGGTCCGGGCTGGGGCTGGTCGGGCTGGCCGAGCGGGCCGAGCTGCGCGGCGGCCACCTCTCGCACGGACGCGACGGGTCGACGTTCGTCCTGCACGCGTGGATACCGTGGGCCTCGTGAGCATCCGTGTCCTGGTCGTCGACGACGACCCGCTCGTCCGGTCCGCGCTCGGCCTGATGCTCGGTGGTCAGCCCGACGTCGAGGTGGTCGGCGAGGCGGCCAACGGCCGTGAGGGCCTGGCCCTGGCGGGGTCGCTGCGCCCCGACGTGGTGCTGATGGACATCCGGATGCCCGTCCTCGACGGACTGACGGCGACCCGGGAGCTGCACCGGATCCCCCAGCTCCAATCCCAGCCCCCGCACGTGATCGTGCTGACGACCTTCGACGCCGACGACCACGTGGTCGAGGCGCTGGGTGCCGGCGCGGACGGCTTCCTCCTCAAGGACACCCCGCCCGGCCAGATCCTCGACGCGATCCGCGCGGTCGCCGCGGGCGACCCGATGCTCTCCCCGTCGGTCACCCGCACCCTCATCGAGCGGCTGCGCAGCGGTCCCGACAGCGGCCGGGTCGCCGCGGCCGAGGGTCGGCTCGCGCTGCTCACCGACCGCGAGCGCGACGTCGCCCTCGCGGTCGGCCGGGGGCTCAGCAACGCCGAGATCGCCGGCGAGCTGCACCTGTCGGTGCCGACGGTGAAGGCGCACGTGTCCCGGCTCTTCGACAAGCTGATGGTCACCAATCGGGTCCAGATCGCGATCTGCGTGCACGACGCCGGGCTGGTCTGAGAGGGCCTGTCCCCGACGCCGCAGTCGGCTCGGCGCGGCGGTGAGCTGTCCACCCTCAGTGGTGGCCGACCGGTGGCCGACCCACCGCCCGCACGGCGTGTCGCCGAGATTCGCCGGGGCGGTGATGAGCTGACCACCGAACCACGCCGCGGAACGGTGGACAGCTCACCGCTCCCCGGGGCCCCGCGGCCCGGGTGCCGCCTAGCCCGTCGGGCTCTCCCACGCCGCCCACAGCTCGGCGTACCGTCCACCGGCGGCGACCAGTTCCTCGTGCGAGCCGGACTCGACGACGCGGCCGTGGTCCAGGACCAGGACCAGGTCCGAGCGCTGGGCCTGGCTGAGCCGGTGGGCGACGACGAGGGCGGCGCGACCGCGAGTGACGGCATCGGCGGCGGTGTCGAGCTCGCGGGCGCCGAGCGAGCCGGCCTCGGCGGTGGCCTCGTCGAGGACGACGACCGCCGGATCGACCAGGAGGACCCGGGCCAGGGCCAGCTGCTGCGCCTGGGCGGGAGTCAGGGTGCGACCGTCCTCGCCGACCAGGGTGTCGAGGCCCTCGGGCAGCGCCGCGACCCAGCCCGCAGCGGCCACGGCGACCAGGGCCTCGTGCAGCTCCTCGTCGGAGGGGTCGTCGACGGCGGCCAGGCGCAGGTTGTCGCGCAGGGTGCCGGCGAAGACGTGCACCTCCTGGCTGACCAGGCCGACCTGCCGCCGCAGCAGCGCCGGGTCGAGGGTGCCCAGGTCGACCGACCCGAGGCGCACCGACCCCCTCGTCGGCGGCAGCACCCCGGCGGCGACCGCGGCCAGGGTGGTCTTGCCGGCGCCGCTGGCGCCCACCAGGGCCACCCGCCGGCCGGGCTCGACCAGCAGGTCGACCCCGTCGAGCACCGGGCGGTCGGGCAGGTAGTGGTGACCGATCCCCCGCAGCACCAGCGTGCCGCCGGCCGGCTCCGCCGGCACGTCGTACGACGGCGCGGGGAGCGCGGCGACCCCCACCAACCGGGTCAGGGACGCCGCGGTGACCTGCAGGTCGTCGAAGAGGAAGAGGAGCACGCCGATCGGGTTGAACAGCCGGTGGAAGAAGAGCGCGGCGGTGGTCACCTCGCCGACGCTGACCGCACCGCTGTCCACGCCGAGGAAGCCGACCCCGAGGATCGCGATCAGCCCGACACACTCCGTGCGGTTGGTGCGACCGCCGAAGCGACCGTAGAGGTGGAAGACGTCGAGCGAGATCCGCACGGTGTCCGCGGACCGGGCGTCGACCTCGGCCGCGGCCGGCTCCTCGATCCGGAACGAGCGCAGCGTCGGCAGCCCCCGCAGCGCGCTCACCAGGGCTTGGGCGCGCTCGCCGGTGGCGACCCGCTCGCGGGCGTAGTAGGGCGCGGAGCGCGGGAGGTACCAACGCAGGGCGTGCACGTAGAACGGCAGGGTGACCAGCCCGGCCAGCCCGAGCCGCCAGTCCAGGGTGAAGAGGCCGCCGACGGTCAGCAGGATGGTGGTCAGCGAGGCCAGGACCATCGGCACGAACTGGCTCACGGCGCGCGCGACGACCCGGGCGTCGTCACCGACGCGGGAGAGCAGGTCGCCCGAGCCGGAGGCCTCGACCCGCGCCGCGTCGAGGGTCAGCGCTCGGGCGAGCACCTGCTGGCGCAGCGTGGCCAGCGCCGGCTCGACGGCGCGGGCCAGCAGGTCGGCCGAGCCCGCGGCGAGCAGGCCGCCGAGCACGGCGGCGCCGGCGATCAGCCAGAACGCCGTGGTCAGCGCGTCGTCGACGCCCGGGCCGCCCTCCAGGAGGCGGTCGACCAGCCGGCCGAGGACGTACGGCGCGAGCAGGCCGGTCGCCGAGGCGGCCAGGAACGCGGCGACGGCCGCCCCGAGCACGACCGGCCGGCGCAGCATCAGCCGCAGCAGGTGGCCCGCGGACTCGCGGGCGGTGGCGACGGGAAGCAGGTCGCGGCTCACCGCAGCACCGCCGTCCGGTACGACGCGTCCTCGGCCAGCAGGCCGGCGTGCGTGCCGGTCACCGTCGTCCCGTCAGCGGCGACGTGCACGACCCGGTCGGCGGCGGCGAGCAGCGCGGGGCTGCTGGTCAGCACCACGGCGATGCCCTCGCCCGGCAGCGCGGCGCGCAGACCGTGGGCGATGTCGTGCTCGGTCACCGCGTCGACCGCGGTGGTCGGGTCCTGCAGGACGAGCACCGGCGGCCGGGCGGCGAGCGCGCGGGCCAGGGCCAGCCGCTGCCGCTGGCCACCGGACAGCGAGGTCCCGCCGGCGGCCACGGCGCGGTCCAGGCCGTCGGGGTCGAGGTCGACGACGTCGTCCAGCGCGGACGCGGTCAGGACCGTGGGCCAGTCCGGCTCGCCGTGGGTCAGGACGTTGGAGCGCAGGGTGCCCTCGAAGACGTCGACGTGGTGGCGGACCACCAGCACGTGGGCCCGCCGGGCGTTGAGGCCGACCGCGTCGAGCTCGACCTCGCCGACCCGCACCCCCGGCGCCGGCAGCACCCCGGCCAGCTCGTCGAGCAGCCGGTCCCCGACCGCGGGGTCCTCCAGCAGGACGCCGACCAGCTCGCCGGGCGAGGCCCGCAACAGCCCGGGCACCTCCAGCGGGCCGGCGGGCACGCAGGAGGCTCCGGAGTCGGCGACGGCGTACGGCTCGGCGAGCACCTCGACCACCCGGCGCCCGGAGGCCCAGCAGGTGGCGGTGTGGGCCGCGACCTCGCCGAGGGTGCTGAGCGGCTCGGCCAGGAACTGCGCGAGGCCGACCACGGCGATGAACTGGCCGATGGTGATGTCGCCGTCGAGCGCGCGGTGCCCGGCGAGCAGCGCCACCGCGGCCAGGAAGACGCCGCTGAGCGCGGTCGTCGTCCCGGACATCAGCCCGGTCGAGCGGGCGGCCAGGATGCCTGCACCGACCGCGCGGTCGCTGGCCTCGTCGTAGGTCCGGGCGGCCGCGGCCTCGCCGCCGACGCCCTTCAGGACCCGCAGGCCCGCGACCAGGTCGGCGGCCAGGCCGCTGGCCCGGGCGATCCTGCTCTGCTGCTCCCCCGCGTGCCGCGACAGCCGGGGGGCCAGCAGCTGCACGGCCCCCAGCACCAGCGGCACGCCCAGCAGCACGACGAGCCCGAGCAGCAGGTCGACGCGGAGCAGGTAGACCGCCGCGACGGCGATCGAGCCGACGGCCGCGCACGCGAAGCCGGCCATCCGGACCACCTCGGCGGCCAGCTCGGCGTCGGAGGTCGCCACCGAGAGGGTCTCCCCGGGCAGCCGCTTGCGGGTCGTGCCGCGCGGGTCGAGGACGCGTCGTACGACCTCGCCACGCAGCAGATGGCTCTCGTGCTGCACCGTCGCGAACCCGGCCCGCGACCCGTAGCGGTAGCCCGAGGACAGCACCAGGAACAGCCCGGCCAGCCCGGCGAACCACCACAGCAGGTGGCTCCCGTCGCCGGTCGCGACGGCGTCGTCGACGACCAGGCCGATGATCACCGGGACCAGCGCCTCGCAGATCTGCCAGGTGCACAGCAGCAGGATGCTGCGGCTCACCAACCCGCGGTGGCGGCGCACCGTCCGGCGGTAGAGCGCGGCCGTGGAGCGGGGTACGACGGTCTCACCAGGCACGACGGGTGAGGCTAACCTCACTACGGCCGCCCTCAGGTCTGCGGGGCGGCGTGCAGCTCGTACGACGCGCCCGCGCGGGCCAGCTCGGCCGGGCCGTCGTAGCGCCGCCGCGCCTCGTCCAGCGCGACCTGCGGGTCGTGCCACGGCGGGACGTGGGTCAGCACCAGCCGACGCACGCCCTCGCGGGCGGCGAGGTCGCCCGCGTCGACACCGGTGAGGTGCAGGTTCGGCGGGTTGTCGTCGCCCTCGCGGAAGGACGCCTCGGCGAGCATCAGGTCGGCGCCGGACGCGACCAGGTCGAGACCCGCGCACGGGCCGGTGTCGCCGCTGTAGCCGACGACGACGCCGTCGACCGCGACCCGCAGCGCGTACGCCGGCACCGGGTGGTCGACCGCGACCGGCTGCACCGAGAACGGGCCGATCTCGATCGGGCCGTCCCACTCGCGGAAGTCGAACTCCTCGTGCATGCCGGGCTCGGGCGGCAGGTCGTAGGCGCGGGCCATCCGGTCCGCCGTGCCGACCGGGCCCCAGACCGGGATCCGCGGCTGCGGGCCGGACGGGTGGTACTTGCGCAGCACGTAGTAGCCCGCCAGGTCGAGGCAGTGGTCGGCGTGCAGGTGGCTCAGCAGCACCGCGTCGATCGAGAGCGGGTCGGCGTACCGGTGCAGCGCGCCGAGGGCGCCGCTGCCGAGGTCGAGCAGGATCCGCCAGGTGCGCCCGTCATGCTCGGCCTCCAGCAGGTAGCAACTCGCGGGCGAGTCCGGTCCGGGATAGGAGCCGGAGCAGCCGACGACGGTGAGGCGCACGGAGCAACGTTAGGCGAACGCCGGTGTGCGCGCACGACGTCGCGATCTAGGTCACGCGTGCCGGTCGTCACTCGAGGATCTGGTCGGCGTGCTCGGCGATCCAGGTCATCAGCGGGACGAGCCGCTCGACCAGCCCCTGGCCGAGCGGCGTGAGGGAGTACTCCACGTGCGGGGGTACGACGGGCCGCGCGTGCCGCAGCACCAGCCCGTCCTGCTCGAGCATCCGCAGGGTCTGGGCGAGCATCTTCTCGCTGACCCCCTCGGCCCGGCGCCGCAGCTCGCTCCACCGCAGGGGCTCGCCGTCCGAGAGCGCGGCCAGCACCAGCGGCGACCACTTGCTCATCACGTGGTCGAGGACGACCCGGGTCGGGCAGCCCTGGGTGAAGGCCTGGTCGGGGAACGCGGACGCGATGCTCACCCGAGGGATAGTACCGCACTTCAAAGTGGGTACTAACTTTTCGGAAGTATCCGGCGGCGCCGTCCGTTGGGCCGGGTGTTCGCACCTGATCCCACCGAAAGGCACGCACCATGACCGTCCTCGTCACCGGCACCTCCGGCCACCTCGGCCGCCTCACCGTCCTCGCGCTCCTCGAGCGCGGCGTCCCCGCCGGCGAGATCGTGGCCACCGCCCGCGACCTCGACAAGATCGCCGACCTGGCCGACCTCGGGGTGCAGACCCGCCGGGCCGACTACACCGACCCCGACTCGCTCGACGCGGCCTTCGCCGGCGTGGACCGGGCCGTCCTGGTCTCCTCCAACGCCGTCGGCTCCCGGGTCGACGACCACCGCAACGTGGTGGACGCGGCGGCGCGCGCCGACGTGGGCCTGCTCGGCTACACCAGCATCCTGCGGGCCGACACCAGCGACCTGCTGCTGGCCGCCGACCACCGCGAGACCGAGGACCTGATCAAGGCCAGCGGCGTGCCGTTCACCTTCCTGCGCAACGGCTGGTACCTGGAGAACTACACCGAGAACACCGCCCCTGCGCTGGCCACCGGACAGGTCATCGGGTCGGCCGGCGAGGGTCGGGTCAGCGCCGCCGCGCGCGCCGACTTCGCGGCCGCGGCGGCCGCCGTCCTGGCCGGCGGGGAGCACGCGGGCGCGGTCTACGAGCTCGCCGGCGACGAGGCCTTCACGATGGCCGAGTACGCCGCCGCGCTGGGCTCCGCCACCGGCCAGGAGATCGGCTACACCGACCTGCCGGTCGAGGAGTACGCCGGCATCCTCACCTCCGCCGGCGTGCCCGCGGGCTTCGCCCAGGTGCTCGCCGACTCCGACCGTGGCATCGCGGCCGGGGCGCTCGAGGACCGCAGCGGCGACCTGTCCCGGCTGATCGGCCGGCCCACCACGCCGCTGGCCGACGCGCTGCGCGGCATCGCGTCCTGACCCGGAGGACCGCGCGTACGGTGGGTCGATGCGATCGCCCGCCGCACTCGTCCTGACCGCCACCCTCGCCCTCGCGGGCGGGGCGGCGGTCCCCGGCCCCGCCACCGCCGCCCCGGACCGCGCCCACACCGGCCCGGCCCCGGCCGCCGCACCGCTGGCGTCCGGCGCTCGGGTCCTGGCCGTCTCCGTCGACGGTCTGAACCCCGCGGCGCTGCGGCGGCTCGGTCCCGAGCGCACCCCGGCGCTGCACCGGCTGCTGGCCGAGGGGGCGGGGACCCTCAACGCGCGCTCGTCGCGGGAGCTGACGATCACCCTGCCGAACCACACCTCGATGGTCACGGGGCGGCGCATCGACCGGCGTACGGGTGGCCACGGCGTGACCTGGAACGACGACCTGCGCCGCCGCACCGTCCACGGCGCGGCCGGCGAGCGGGTCTCCTCGGTGTTCACCGTCGTCGCCCGAGCCGGCGGCGAGTCGGCCGTGCTGGCCGGCAAGACCAAGTTCAGCCTCTTCGACCGGTCCTGGCCGGCGGCCGTCGACCGGACCACGATCGACGCGGACCCGGTGAAGCTGCTCCGGGCTGCGCGGGCCGAGCTGGTCCGCGGCGACCGCGAGCTGGTCTTCCTGCACCTGGCCCTGCCCGACGTCGCCGGCCACGCCTCCGGGTTCATGGGCCGGCGCTACCTCGACGCGGTCGCCCGCACCGACCGGATCCTCGGCCGACTGCTGCGCACGGTCGACGCCCGGCCCGAGCTCGCCGAGGCCCTCAGCCTCGTGCTTACCGCCGACCACGGCGGCCGCGGGGCGAACCACGCGGACCGCACGCGGCCGGCCAACTACCGGGTCCCGTTCGTGGTCTGGGGCCGCGGGGTGGAGCCCGGCGACCTCTACGCGATGAACCCGCAGCGCCAGGACCCGGGAACCGGACGACCGTCGTACGGCGCGGCGCGGCAACCGGTCCGCAACGGCGACCTGGCCAACGTGGTGACCGGCCTGCTCGGCCTGCCGGCCGTGCCCGGCAGCGAGTTCGACGACGGCCACGACCTCGTGGTGCGGTGATCCGCACCCGTTGATCCCCAGAGCCTGCACATCCTAGGGTCAGGACCGGAAGTCCTCCTCGGGAAGGCCAGCTCGATGGCGCTCACGCAGCAGCAACCGGAGTCCGTGCGGATCGGCCTGTCCGCCCAGCGCTTCTTCGCCGTCAGCTCCGTCGTCGTCGCCATCTGCGTCGTCGTGGGGGTGCCCGCCGCGCGGACCGCGCCGACCTTCTGGGCGGGCTGGGCGCTCGTCGTCCTGGCCACGGTGCTCCTGGAGGGCCTGCACCGGCTCCGCGCTCCCGAGGCCTGGTCGGCGCTGGTGCCCGTCCTCGACATGCTGGCGGTCGCGCTGCTGCGTGCCGAGCTGATGCCGACGATGGCCGGCCTCGCCGTCCTGGTCGTCGTCCCCGCCCTGTGGCTCGGGGTCGCTCACGGTCGCGCCGGGATCGTCGTGGCCGGCCTGGGCGGCCTCGTCGTCTTCACCCTGCCGGTGCTGGGCTCGACCGAGGCCTTGAGCACCGCCGCGAACGTCGGCCGGTTCCTCCTCCAGCAGCTGCAGACCGCGGGGCTGGCGTTCTTCGGGCACCGGGCCGCCACCGAGCTCCGCCACCGCCGACACCGGCTGGACGACGAGCTGCGCGCCGCGCGCCGGCGCGAGCTGATCGGCCGGGCGGTCCTGCAGGGCGTCGGCTCCGGCGTGATCGTGTACGACGCCGCCGGCCGGCTGCTGGCGGCCAACGAGCTGGCCCGCGCGATCAGTGAGAACGGGGGCTACGACCTGGCCCGCCCCGATCTCCCGGGCCGTCGGGTCTGGCAGCAGGACGGCGTCGACCCCGTGCCTCCCGACCGGCAGGTCCTCGGTCGCGCGACGGGTGAGGAGCACGTGCCCGACACCCTGGAGTGGCTCGGACCGGCGCACGACCTCACCCCCGTCGGGTGGAACGCCCGGCGGATGCACGACCAGGACGGCTCCGTCCTCGGCACCGTCGTCGTCTGCCACGACCTGACGACCTCGTTCCGGGCCCGCCGCAGCCAGGAGCAGTTCCTCGGCACCGTCACCCACGAGCTGCGCACCCCGCTCACCTCGATCATCGGGTACGTCGACGTCGCCGAGTCCCTGGCCCCGCCCGAGAACGCCCTGCTGCGTCGCTCGATGGCGGCGATCCGGCGCAACTCCGAGGAGCTGAGCGAGCGGGTCGCCCACCTCCTGAGCACCGCCGACTCCCGACCCGAGCTCCGTGAGGAGGAGGTCGACCTCGGCGACCTCGTCGCCTCGCTGGCCGGTCGCTGGCAGCGACGCTGCGCCGACCTCGGCGTCCGCCTCCACTGCTCCTTCGACGACGACGTGCCGGCCGCGGTCGATCCCCACCAGGTGGCCCGCGTGGTCGACGCACTGTTGTCCAACGCCGCCAAGTTCACCCCGCCCGGCGGCGACGTCCGGCTGCGGGTCGTCCAGGACGGACGGACCGCCGCCCTGGTCGTCTCCGACACCGGCATCGGCATGGCGCCGGCCGACCTGGACCGCGCGTTCGACCGGTTCCAGCGCGGCGACGCCGCCCGGGTCGGTGCCGTCCAGGGCCTCGGCCTCGGGCTCGGGCTGGTGAAGCGGATCGTCGAGGCGCACCGCGGCACCGTGACGATGCACAGCGAGGCCCGGGTCGGCACCACGGTGACGGCGCGCTTCCCGCTGGCGGTCGGGTCCCTCAGGCCGGAGGCGACTCCAGCACCAGCGTGACCGGACCGTCGTTGACCGACTCCACCTGCATGTCGGCGCCGAAGACCCCTTGCTCGACCCGGGCGCCGAGGCGCGTCAGCTCGGCGCAGAAGGCGTCGTACAGAGGCTCGCTCACGGGGCGCGGGGCGGCTTGCTGCCAGGTGGGCCGTCGGCCCTTGCGGGCGTCGGCGTAGAGCGTGAACTGGCTGACCGCCAGCACCGGGGCGCCCTCGTCGGAGGCGGACCGCTCGTCGCGGAGGATCCGCAGCTCCCAGGTCTTGCGGGCCAGCCAGGCCACCTGGGCGGGCCCGTCGTCGTGGGTCACGCCGACGTAGACCAGCAGCCCGGGCTCCTCGATCGCCCCGACCACCTCGCCGGCCACGAGCACGCGGGCGCTGCGCACCCGCTGGACCACCGCACGCACGACGTCAGCGGGCCCGGGCCAGCTCGGAGCCGGTCGGGAACGGGTTGAAGCGGCAGCCGTCGAGCCCCTTGGACTGCTGCATCATCACCGGGGCCGGCCGGCCGCGACCGGGACAGCCCGCGTGGCCAAAGCCGAGCCAGTGCCCGGTCTCGTGGTTGACGACCATGTGGCGGTAGTCGCGCAGCGACCCGCGGGCGTCGTTCCAGGCCGGCGAGGCGTGCTGCCACCGGGTCTGGTTGATGACGACGTAGCGGCCGACCCGACAGCTCCACTGGACGCTGCAGACCGACGAGAAGCCGGGCACGCGGCTCGCCTCGGCGAGCACCACGGTGAAGCGGCCGCCGTCCTTGACGCGCCGGAACCGGACGCCGGCGCCCCGCCAGCCGCGGGGGTCGTCGTACGTCTGCTGGACCAGGCGGCGGAACGTCCGCAGGCTCGCGGTGATCCGGCCCCGGGTCTCGACGTGGTAGGTCACCGTCCGGCGTAGGTCGACCCGGTGCGCGACCCGGCCGCGCGCGCGGGAGGTCGCCGTCGCCCAGTCGTGCCCGGGCGCCCGGACGGTGACGCGGACCCGCAGCCGGTGGCCGACGTCGCGCGGGGAGACGGCGTGCCGCCGCCGGGTCTCGCCCCTGATCGGGCGACCGTCGCGCAGCCACTGGTAGCGCACCCGGGTCGGACGGACCGACCAGCGGCCGATGTCGGCCCGGACGGTGCGCCCGAAGCGGAGGGTGCCGACGACGGCGGGCCGCGTGCGATGGCGGATCGTCGCCCGGGCCACGGGCGTCGTCGCGGCCGAGGTGGCGGCCGCGCTGCCCGAGCCGTCGGTCGCGGTGACCGTGACGGCGACCCGCGTGCCGAGGTCGTCCAGGCCGAGCCGGTAGCGGCGCTCGGTCGCGCCGGCGATCGGCGCCCCGTCGCGCCGCCACTGGTAGGCGTACACCGTCGGCGCCGGCGTCCACGAACCGACCCCGGCGACCAGGACCTCGTCGTACGTCGGGTCGCCGGTGACCACGGGCGGCGCGGTGGCGACCGGGACGGCCGCCGCAGGGGCTGCGGGGAGGACCGCCCCCGCCACGGCGAGGACGACGGCGACCAGCAGGACCCTCAGGCCCACAGCTGCCCTTCGAGCCGGTCCTCGGCCTCGTCGACGGTGCCCTCGTAGGCGCCGGTGGAGAGGTACTTCCAGCCGCCGTCGCAGACCACGAAGGCGATGTCGGCGCTCTCGCCCGCCTTCACGGCCTTGGCGGCCTGACCCAGGGCGGCGTGCAGGATCGCGCCGGTCGACACCCCGGCGAAGATGCCCTCGAGCTCGAGCAGTTCGCGCACCCGTCGTACGGCGTCGCGGGGTCCGACCGAGAAGCGGGCGTCGATCAGGTCGGCGTCGTACAGCTCGGGGACGAAGCCCTCGTCGAGGTTGCGCAGTCCGTAGACCAGCTCGCCGTACCGCGGCTCGGCGGCGACGATGCGCACCTCCGGCTTGGCCGCGCGGAAGAACCGGGAGACGCCCATCAGGGTGCCGGTGGTGCCGAGGCCGGCGACGAAGTGGGTGATCGACGGGAGGTCGGCGAGCAGCTCGGGGCCGGTGCCCTGCTCGTGGGCGAGGGCGTTGGCGGCGTTGCCGTACTGGTAGAGCATCACCCAGTCGGGGTGCTCCTCGGCGACCCGCTTGGCGACCCGGACGGCCTCGTTGGACCCGCCCGCGGCGGGCGAGGAGATGATCTCGGCGCCCCACATCCGCAGCAGCTGGCGACGCTCCTCGGAGGTGTTCTCCGGCATCACGCAGACGATCCGGTAGCCCTTCAGCTTGGCCGCCATGGCCAGCGAGATGCCGGTGTTGCCCGACGTCGGCTCCAGGATCGTGCACCCGGGCCGCAGGGTGCCGTCCTTCTCGGCCTCCTCGATCATCTTCAGGGCCGGGCGGTCCTTGATCGAGCCGGTCGGGTTGCGGTCCTCCAGCTTCGCCCACAGGCGTACGTCGGGGCTCGGGCTGAGCCGCGGCAGCCCCACCAGCGGCGTGCCGCCGACGGAGGCGAGCAGGTTGTCGAAGCGCATGGGTATCAGGATGCCATTCGTCGGTGGGCGGGCTACCGGTGGTCGAGCAGCGAAGGCGCGCAGCGCCTGAGCGCCCGTCGAGACCCCCGCACCCGAGAGGCAACCGTCACCGCAGGAACCGCTCGGGGTCGAACTCGGCGAGCGGGATGATCCGGACCCGCGGGAGCGGCTGGGTGAAGGCGTTGACGTCGTCCTCGAGGTCGTACATCGGGATGCCGAGGGCGGTGAGCTGGGTGCTCATGTACTCGCGCAGGCCGATCAGGCCGACCCGGCGGTGGCCGTCGATCAGCCCGGCGACCTGCTTGACGAAGTCGGCGTCGTGGCTGGCCAGCAGCACGTCGGCGTCGTCGTGGTCGACCAGCGCCTCCAGGGTGCGCTGGATGCCGACGTCGACGACCTTCTCGTCGGCCGAGCCGGCCAGCGGGATCGGCCGGTAGTCCATCGCCAGCAGGGCCTGCACGAACGAGTGCGGGAGGTTGCCGTGGGAGGCGTTGAGGAAGAAGAGCCCGGTGACGGGCTGCTGCAGCGCCTGGACGGCGAACTGCGTCACCCGCTCCCAGCGGGGCCGCTCGTCCGGCGTCGGCCGCCGACCGAGCAGGGAGTTGCCGAGCGTCGCGTCGATGTTCTCGCCGTCGACGAGGACGAAGGTACGACGCTCGGCGCTCACGCGATCAGCTCAGACCGCGCCGCCGGCGACGGCCGGCAGGACGACGACCTGGTCGCCGTCCTTCAGCGTCGCCTCGAGGCCACCGATGAAGCGCACGTCCTCGTCGTTGATGTAGACGTTGACGAACCGACGCAGGTCACCGTTGTCGATGAGGCGGTCCTTGATGCCGGGGTGACCGGCCTCGAGGTCGTCGATCAGGGCGCTGAGGCTGGCCCCGTCCGCGGTGACCGCCTTCTCGCCGCCGGTGTAGGTGCGCAGGATGGTGGGGATCCGGACCTCGATGGCCATGTCTGGTGCTCCTTGGTAGCTCTGCTCAGCGGGCGCTGAGCTCGGGGACGACGGTGACCTCTTCCTCGGTCACCTCGCCGTCGACGATTCTGTAGGACCTGAACTCCACGGGACCCTCGTTATTCCCGTGCTCACGCGTGCTGACCAGCACGTAGTGGGCGTTCGGCTCGCTCGCCAGGCCGATGTCCGTGCGGCTCGGGTACGCCTCGGTCGCGGTGTGGGAGTGGTAGACGACCACCGGCTCCTCGTCGTTCGCGTCCATCTCCTTGTAGAGCTGGAACAGGTCCGTGGAGTCGAACTCGTAGAACGTCGGGCTGCCGGCCGCGTTGACCATCTCGACGTACCGCTCGGGACGGTCGCTGCCCTCGGGGCCGGCGACGATGCCGCACGCCTCGTCGGGGTGGTCCCGCTTGGCGTGCGCGACGATGGCGTCGTAGGTCGCCTGGTCGAGGGTCAGCACCGCTCCAGACTAGGCGCAGCGCACGACCCGACGGGCACCGGTCTCAGACGGCGAAGCGGGGCGTGACCTCGCCCGAGAGCGCCGCCTCGATCCGAGAGCTCAGGAACTCGCTCATCGGCGGCAGGTCGTCGACCGGCCACCAGCGCACGTCGGTGTTCTCGTCGTCCGCGGCGTGCGGCTCGCCGGAGAGCCACGAGCAGGCGAAGGTGACGTCGAGGTAGACGCCGAGGTCGCCGTTCGCGTGGGTGATCTGCGGACTGGCGCTCACCGAGGCGAGCCGGTCGACGGAGATCTCGACGCCGGTCTCCTCCAGCGCCTCGCGCCGGGCGGCGACGCCGGGCTCCTCCCCCGGGTCGACGATGCCGGTGATCGGCGCCCACTGGCCGTTGTCGGCGCGCAGCGTCAGCAGCACCCGGTCCTCGTGCACGACGACGGCGGTCACCGCGGGGAGCCAGAGCTCGTGGGTGCCGACCAGCTTGCGGAGCTCGACGACGAACGGCGGGATCGGCATGCGCCCACCCTAGGGACCCCCACCACCCGCCGCACCACCCCGCCGACCCGTCACTTAATGCCCGCGATCCACGGTGTGTCGGGCCCGGATCGACGGTTCGCTGAGCGGACGGCGTCGTACCGCTGATCGAGCCGTCAGCCGCTGCCGGACACGCCGGAGAATCAGCACATTGAGTGACGGGTCGGCTCAGTCGCCCATCAGGGCCTGGACCAGGGTCTCCTGCAGCAACCCGACCCACTCGTAGATGTCGTGGATCTGGGCGCGCGGGTCGTCGTCGGGCAGCGAGTACCAGAACTCCTCGTCGCCCTCCTCGATCTCCAGGCGGGTGGCCAGCGCGAGCCGCAGGTCGGTGAAGGAGCGCATCCAGGCCTCGGCCTCCGCCTCCTCCAGCTCGACGTCGATCACCAGCCCGTCCTCGCTGAGCTCCGGCGGCAGGCCGGCCTCCTCGAGCCCGTCGATGATCGACACCGCCGCGGCCGCCTTGCCGTCGCGCAGCCCGCCCTCGGTGAAGCGCCGGAACTCCGAGGCCGCCTCCTCGTCGTGGGGGTACGCCGTCGGGAACAGCCGCGCGAGCACCGGGTCCTCCGGCTCGGTGGTCGGGCCGGAGAAGTCCATCAGCGCCTCGAACGGGTCGCGGTCGTCGTTCGGCACCGCCGCCTCGTTGCGCAGCAGCTCGACGAGCTGGGAGGCCAGCGTGCGCAGCAGGTCGGCCTCGAGTCCCGAGAACGTCGCGATGATCCGCTGGCTGCGCAGGTGGCGGTGGAATCCGCTCACGGACGCGTCACTCCTGCTTCTCCATCGTGGCCCAGAGGCCGTACTCGTGCATGGCCTGCACGTCGCGCTCCATCTCCTCGCGCGATCCCGTGCTGACGACGGACTTGCCGTCCTCGTGGACCTCCATCATCAGCTTCTCGGCCTTCTTCTTGTCATAGCCGAAGTACTTCTGGAAGACGTAGCTGACGTAGGACATCAGGTTGACCGGGTCGTTCCACACGATCGTCACCCACGGGTTGGCACGGAGGGTGATCTCGTCCGGGGTGAGGGTCGGCTCGACCTCGACGGGGGCGGAGGACACGCCACCATGTTGGCACACTGGGCACGTGTCGACCGCCAGCACCGCCCTCCTCACCGACCACTACGAGCTGACGATGCTCCAGGCCGCGCTCGGCTCGGGGACCGCCCGCCGCCGCTCGGTCTTCGAGCTCTTCCCGCGCCGGCTCCCCGAGGGCCGGCGGTACGGCGTGGTCGCGGGTGTCGGGCGTGCGCTCGATGCGATCGAGGCGTTCCGCTTCGACGCGGACGTGCTGGAGGTGCTGACCGACGTCGTCGACGCGCCCACCCGCGACTGGCTCGCGTCGTACCGGTTCTCGGGCGACGTGTGGGGCTACCCGGAGGGCGAGGTCTACCTGCCGCACTCCCCGCTGCTGGTCGTCGAGGCGAGCTTCGCCGAGGCGGTGCTGCTGGAGACCCTGCTGCTGTCGATCTACAACCACGACAGCGCGATCGCCTCGGCCGCCTCGCGGATGACCACCGCCGCCGGGGAGCGGCCCTGCATCGAGATGGGCTCGCGTCGTACCCACGAGGAGGCCGCGGTCGCGGCGGCGCGGGCGGCGTACGTCGCCGGCTTCGCGACGTCGTCCAACCTCGCCGCCCGGCAGCGGTACGGCGTCCCCACCGCCGGCACCAGCGCGCACAGCTTCACCCTGCTCCACGACACCGAGGCCGACGCGTTCCGCGCGCAGGTCTCGTCGCTGGGCCGCGGCACCACGCTGCTCGTCGACACCTACGACATCCGCGAGGCGGTCCGCCTCGGCGTCGAGGTCGCGGGCCCGGAGCTGGGCGCGGTCCGGCTGGACTCCGGCGACCTGGCCGTGCTCGCCCACGAGGTGCGCGCCGAGCTCGACGCCCTGGGCGCGACCGACACCCGGATCGTGGTGACCAGCGACCTCGACGAGCACGCCATCGCCGCGCTCGCCGCCGCACCGGTCGACGGGTACGGCGTCGGCACCCAGCTGGTCACCGGCAGCGGCCACCCGACCTGCGGGTTCGTCTACAAGCTGGTCGGCCGCGAGGGGGCCGACGGCTCGCTGGTGCCGGTCGCCAAGAAGAGCGTCGACAAGACCTCGGTCGGCGGGCGCAAGTGGGCGCTGCGGCGTCGTACGCCCGAGGGCGTGGCGGAGGCCGAGGTCGTCGGCATCGGCGCACCGCCCGAGGACGACGGCGACGACCGCGCGCTGCTGGTGCCGCTGGTCCGCGGCGGCGAGGTGGTCGGTCGCGAGTCGCTCGAGAAGGCCCGCGAGCGCCATCTCCTCGCCCGCGCCGAGCTGCCCGTCGCGGCCCAGCAGATGTCCAAGGGAGACCCGGTCATCCCGACTCTCTTCGCCTGAGGTCGCTCATCCAGACAGGTGACTGACAGGCTGGCCCGATGGACAGTCCCCAGCACCGGCCGGTCGACCTCGCGACCCCGACCCGCGGGGAGGTCCTCTCCCGCAGTCTCGTCACGGTCAGCACGTGGAGCGGCCGGTGGATCCTGCTCTTCGTCGGTGCCGTCCTCGTCGGCCTGGTGGTCCGCGAGGTCTGGTCGATCCTGCTGCCGGTGCTGTTCGCGCTGATCGTCACCACCGTGCTCGAGCCGCCGGCCCGCGCGCTGGAGTCGCGCCTGCGCCTGCCCCCCGCACTCGCCGCGGCCACGGTGCTGGTCGGGTCGCTCGCCGCGCTGATCGCGCTCGGGTTCGCGCTCGCCCCGCTGGTGGCCGGGCAGGCCGGCGACATCGTGGACGACGCCACCGCCGGGCTCCAGAAGCTGCAGGACTGGGTGCAGTCGAGCGACTTCGTCACCCGCGACCAGATCGACGCGGGCATCCAGGCGCTCCAGGACCGGATCTCCAGCAGCGGCGACCAGATCGCGGGCGGGGTGCTCACCGGCGTCGGGGCGGCCACGAACGCCGTGGTCACCACCGTGGTCACCCTGGTGCTGACCTTCCTCTTCCTCAAGGACGGCCGGAAGTTCCTGCCCTGGACCTCCCGGCTCGCCGGTGAGCGGGCCGGCGGCCACCTCGAGGCGGTGCTGGGCCGGTCGTGGGGCACCCTCGGCGGCTACATCCGGACCCAGGCGCTGGTCAGCCTCATCGACGCGGTGCTCATCGGCGCCGGCCTGCTGATCGTGGGCGTGCCGCTCGCCGTACCGCTCGCGATCCTGACGTTCATCGGCGGCTTCATCCCGATCGTCGGTGCCTTCGTCGCCGGCGGCGTCGCGGTCCTGGTCGCCCTGGTCTCCGAGGGGCCGACCGGAGCGCTGATCGTGCTCGGCATCGTGCTGGCCGTCCAGCAGATCGAGGGCAACGTGCTCTCCCCGTGGCTGCAGTCCAAGAGCATGCAGCTGCACCCCGTGGTGGTGCTGCTCTCGGTGACCCTCGGGGGCACGCTGTTCGGCATCATCGGCGCGTTCCTGGCCGTCCCGGCCGCGGCCGTCGCCGCGGTGGTGCTGCGCTACCTCGACGAGCAGGTCACGGCGGCCAGCACGCCGAGCGTCGAACCCTCGATCGTGCAACCCCCTAGTCTCGAGCCATGACGCGTGCGCTGATCGTCGTCGACGTCCAGAACGACTTCTGCGAGGGCGGGTCGCTGCCCGTCGCGGGCGGGGCCCAGGTCGCCCACGACGTGAACCGACTGGTCCACGAGTGGAAGGCGGGACGGCCGGGCGCTCCCGACTACGCGCACGTCGTCGCGACCAAGGACCACCACGTCGACCCGGGCGACCACTGGTCGACGGAGCCCGACTTCGTCGACTCCTGGCCGGTGCACTGCCGGGTCGGCACCGACGGCGAGGCGTTCCACCCCAACCTCGACCCCCAGCCGTTCGACGCCGTCTTCCTCAAGGGCGAGCACGCGGCGGCGTACTCCGGCTTCGAGGGCCGTACGACGGACGGCGTACCCCTGGCCGACTGGCTGCGGACCCACGGCATCAGCGACGTGGACGTGTGCGGCATCGCGACCGACCACTGCGTGCGGGCGACCGTCCTGGACGCGGTGCGCGAAGGTTTCGCGGTCCGGCTGCTGCCGGGTCTGTGCGCCGGCGTCGCGCCCGCGACCAGCGAGGCCGCCATGACCGAGATGATCGACGCGGGGGCCGGCGTTGCCTGACCTCGAGGTCGAGCTCGCCGACGGGGTGCTGCGGTTGCGCCTCAACCGGCCGGAGGTGTTCAACGCCTTCTCGACCGAGATGGCCCTGGGCTTCGCCTCGGAGCTGGAGGCGGCCCACCACCGCGACGACGTGCGCGTGGTCGTGCTGAGCGGCGCCGGACCGGCGTTCTCGGCGGGGGCCGACATCTCCGGCGGCGGGGGCTTCGACGCCGACACCATGCCGACCGCCAACCGGATGGTCCGGGCCGTCGTGGCCTGCGACAAGCCGGTGCTGGCGGCGGTCGACGGCGTGGCCGCGGGCATCGGCTGCTCGCTCGCCCTGGCTGCCGACCTCCAGGTCGCCGGGCCGTCCGCGTCGTTCCTGCTGGCCTTCACCCGGGTCGGCCTGATGCCCGACGGCGGGTCGTCGGCGACCGTGGCCGCCGCGGTGGGCCGGGCCCGCGCGATGCGGATGGCCCTGCTGGCCGAGCCGCTCAGCGCCGCCGAGGCGTACGACGCCGGGCTGGTCTCCCACCTCGCCCCCGACGACGGCTTCGACGCCCTGGTCGAGAAGGTCGCCGGGCGGCTCGCCGCCGGTCCCCCGCTGTCCTACGCCGCCACCAAGCGCGCCGTGAACGCCGCCACCCTGGCCGGCCTGGAGGCCGCCCTCGACCGCGAGCAGACCGGGCAGGAGCTGCTGTTCCGCACCGCCGACGTCGCCGAGGGCGTCGCCGCGTTCGTGGAGCGCCGTCGGCCGACCTTCCGGGGACGCTAGCCGAGGGGCACTCCCCGGGGGCGAACGGGACATCGATCCCCCCGGAGGGCCGCTCCCGCAACCTGTTCGCCCCCGGGGAGCGCCCTCTGCTCGGGAGCTCGCCCCCTAGACTCCCCGGGACTTCGGGGAGGCGACGGCGTGGGACGCGACATCCGGGCGCTCGCGCCGCTGCGCGAGCACAACTTCCGGTGGTACTTCCTCTCCCGCCTGGTGAACCTGTGCGGGACGACGATGGCGCCGGTCGCGCTCGCCTTCGCGGTGCTCGAGATCAGCGACTCCCCCGGCGACCTGGGCCTGGTGCTGGCGGCGCACAGCATCCCGATGGTGGTCTTCGTGCTGGCCGGGGGCGTGATCGCCGACCGGCTCGGCCGCACGCTGGTCATCCAGGGCTCCAACGTGCTGTCGGCGCTGAGTCAGGGCGCGCTCGCCGTACTCCTGCTGAGCGGGCAGGCGGAGCTGTGGCACTTCGTCGTCCTGTCGGCCTTCAACGGCACCGTCTCGGCGGCCAGCCTGCCCGCCCTCGCCGGCCTGCTGCCCCAGCTGGTGCCGCGCGAGCAGCTGCAGCCGGCCAACGTGCTGGCGTCGATGTCACGCAACGCGCTGGCCATCCTCGGACCGAGCGTCGCGGCCACCCTGGTCGTGACCGTCGGTCCCGGGTGGGCGCTCGCGGTCGACGCCGCCACCTGGGCCGCCTCGGCGGCCCTGCTCCTGCCGATCCGGATCCCGCCCCGGGCGGTCGCGGCCGAACCCACGTCCGTGCTGGTCGAGCTGCGCGAGGGCTGGACCTACTTCCGCAGCACCACCTGGCTGTGGGTCGTGGTGCTGTCCTTCGGCCTCCTCAACGCCATCCACGCGGGCGGGCTGAACACGCTGGGGCCGGTGCTGGCCAAGGACTCGGAGATCGGCGAGCACGGCTGGGGCCTGATCATGTCGGCCGAGGCGGTCGGCCTGTTCCTGATGACCCTGCTGATGATGCGGTTCACCCTGCAGCGCCCGCTGCTGTGGGGGATGCTCGGCGTCGCCGTCTTCGGGCTGCCGATCGCCGTTCTCGGCGCCTACCCGCACACCGTCCCGGTGATGCTGGTGGCGGTGCTGGCCGGAATGGGCATCGAGCTGTTCGGGCTCGGCTGGAACCTCGCGATGCAGGAGCACGTGCCGATCGACATGCTCTCGCGCGTCTACTCCTACGACATGCTCGGCTCGTTCGTGGCGATCCCGATCGGCCAGCTGGCCTTCGGCCCGCTCGCCGAGGCGCTCGGCATCCGCCGGGTGCTGCTCGTGGCCGGGATCGCCTACCTGGTGATCGCGCTGGCGACGCTGCTCTCGCGGTCGCTGCGCACCCTGCCGCGGGTCAGCACCACTTCTGTGCCAGCGTCCGGATGACGTTCAGGTTGCGGTTGGTGGCGACCCCGAGCTGCTTCTCCACGACCGCGTTGGTCAGCTTCGCCTCGTGGTAGTTCTCCCCGAGCAGCAGGTGCACGGCCCGGCCACCGACCTTCGCGACCTCCTCGGCAGAGCTCGCCTCCTCCAGCGCTCGTACGGCGGCCGCGGACGGCGGCTCCTTCAGCAGTGACACGTAGTGCCTGCCGTCGTGCCCGAAGGACTCCGCCTGCGCCGCGACCTCGCGCAGCTCGGCCTGGGTGAAGCAGATCGTCGGCACCTCGAAGCCGGCGCGTTCCCGGAACGCCTGCTCCAGCGCTGCCTCGATCCGCGCACGCGAGCGCATCGTGGTGGCGAACCGGACGTTGCCGGTGTTGATGTAGGTCTCGACGTCGGTGAAGCCGGCGCCCTCGACCGCGGCCGCGATGTCGCCCTTCGCGAACTTGCGCTTCGCCCCCAGGTTGATCGCCCGCAGGAACCCGATCCACGTCGCCATGACCGGATCATGGCAGCGGGATCAGCGCAGGGCCAGGACCGCGAGGACGACGTACACGCCCCCCAGCGCGAGGACCGTCCACGCCGCCACCACCGGCAGCACGGCGTGGGCACGCTCCAGGGCGACCGAGGTCCGGGACACCCGACCCGCCAGCTGTACGCCGCGGATGGTCACCGCCCCGACCAGGGTCAGGGTGACGGCCATCCCGATCCCGAACAGCAGCACCAGGACGACGGCGAACGCCGTCCGGCCGGTCAGCAGGCCGGTGACCAGGATCAGGAAGACCGTCGGCGACGGCACCAGGCCTCCGGAGAGGCCCAGCGCGAGCATCCCCCGGCGGCTCCACGGCGACGGGCTTCCCTCCTGCTCGACGGCCTCGAGGACGCCCACCTGCCCCCACTCGTGGCCGTGGCCGTGCCCGTGGCCATGGCCGTGGCCGTGGCCATGGCCGTGCCCGTGGCCGTGGCCGTGCCCGTGGCCGTGGCCGCTGCGCCGACGGCGGACCAGGCCGACGCCGACGCCGACGACCACCAGGCCGGCCACCAGCTGCAGCACGCCGGTGACGTTCTCGGTGCCCAGCCCGGCGAAGCCGTCGACGGCCACCCAGGCCGAGGCCAGGATCACCGCGGAGAAGCTGTGCATCGCGGCCACCACGAGGCCCAGCCCCGCGGCGTCGCGATAGGTGCCGCGCGCGCCCACCAGGTAGGCCGCGGTGATGCTCTTCCCGTGCCCGGGAGCCACGGCGTGCAGCGCGCCCACGCCGAGGGCCAGCAGCGCGGCGAGCAGTTGGTAGCCGCCCGAGTCGAACATCCGGACCAGGGTGCCCTCGACCCCGCTGGCGCCGTCCATCAGGACCTCCTCCGGCGCAGCAGGAACCACCCGGCGCCGGCCGCGACCACGAGCGTCCCGCCCCCGAGCGCGACCGCCGCCGTCGCGACACCGCCCCGCGCGACCGAGACGGCCTGCGTCGGCTCGTCGCTCGTGAACAGGGTCTTGGTGTCCGAGCCCTCGATGGTCAGGACCGTGCGGTACGCCGGGTTCAGGTCGATCATCGGCTCCAGGGTGAGCTCGACCTGCTCGTCCTCCGACGGCGGCAGCGGACAGTCGAAGGTGATGGTCATGCCGTTCTCGACGACGTCGGCGCCCGGATCCGCGATGCTCCGGCAGTCCGCGTCGCCCTGGCGCAGCCGCACGCTCTCGGCCAGGTAGCCCCGCACGTCCGAGGAGTCGGTGAGCAGCTCGGCACCGGTCCGCTCGGCGTCCGGCGCAGCGAAGACGCCGAGCGCCTCGCCGAGGGCGACCCAGTCGTCCTCGGCACCGTGCCAGAGCAGCGTGGGACGACGGTCGTCGGGCACCAGGTGCGCGGTCAACGGCGGACCGAACGGGTGGGCCGCGGCCGGGGGCGTCGCCAGCAGCGAGCCTCCCGCCGCGAGGGCCAGGAACAGGGCGGAGAGCAGGACGGCGCCGAGTGGGCGACGGGTTCGAGAGTCGAGCACCCCCGCATGACACGGGCCCGAGGGCCGTGTCATGCGAGCCATGGGCGACGGTCGGGCGACGTCGAGGTGAACACCTGGGGCGGCTCGACCCAGCGCCCGAAATTCGGAATCTCTTTACCTGCTGGTGGCCGGACGGCCCCGACCATTCAGCCCGTCTCGACAGGTTGAAACGGATCAACCCCCTCTCGATCGGGAAGGAACCCCCCTTCATGAAGCTCCCTCGACCGCAGCCCGGCAAGCGGCTCGCGGCCCAGGTCACCGCCGCCATCGTGGGCGTCGGCGCCCTCAGCATCGGCCTCGCCACCCAGGCGACCAGCGACGGCCCCGTGCTCTACCCCGACGCTGAGCGGCACGCTCCGTCGGCTCTGCCCGACCGCGTCATCCTGACGCCCACGGCGACCCCCGCCACGTCGCAGTCCGTCACCTGGCGCACCAGCAGCGAGGTCTCGACGGCCCAGGCCCAGATCGCCCCGATGGCCCCCGGCCCCGACTTCGAGAGCGCGGCGCTGACCGTCAACGCGCCCGCCGTCGAGGCCATCCAGGCCGACCTCGGCTTCCCGGTGAAGTTCCACAGCGTCACCTTCGAGGCTCTCGCGCCCGACACCGAGTATCTCTACCGCGTCGGCGACGGCGTGAACTGGAGTGCCTGGTACGAGTTCGAGACGGCCTCCGACAAGGCCGACCCGTTCTCGTTCATCTACTACGGCGACGCGCAGAACTACGTCCACGAGCACGTCTCGCGCGTCTTCCGACGCGCCTTCTCCGACCGTCCGCAGGCCGACCTGATCGTGCACGCCGGTGACCTGGTCGACGTCGCGAACCGCGACAACGAGTGGGGCGAGTGGTTCGACGCCGCCGGCTGGATCAACGGTGGCGTGAACAGCATCGCGGTGCCCGGCAACCACGAGTACCAGAGCGGCGCGCTGGCGAAGTACTGGGACAAGCAGTTCGAGTTCCCGAAGAACGGTCCCACGGCCCTCGACGCGGCCCACCCGGAGACGGCGTACTACACCGACTACCAGGGCGTGCGCTTCGTGGCCCTGAACTCCAACCCCAGCGGCGACACCGCGGCCATGCAGGCGCAGGCCGCGTTCCTCGACGCCGCGCTGGAGGAGAACCCGGGCAAGTGGAGCGTCGTGACGTTCCACCACCCGGTCTTCGCCATGACGAGCACCCGCGACAACCAGGTGGTCCGCAACCTCTGGAACCCGATCTTCGAGAAGCACGGGGTCGACCTGGTCCTCCAGGGCCACGACCACACCTACGGTCGCGGCAACATGACGAACGCCTCGTCCGGCGTCTCGGGCGTGCACCACGGCACCGTGTACGTCGTCTCGGTCTCCGGCCAGAAGATGTACGAGCTCAACGCCGGCGAGAACTGGACCGGCAACGGCGCCCAGCTCGAGAAGGCCTCCGAGTTCAACCAGCTCTACCAGCTGATCGACGTCGACGGCGACAAGATCCGCTACGAGGCCCGCACCGCCGACGGCAAGTTCCACGACGGCGTCGTGATCACCAAGAAGGCCGACGGCACCAAGACGGTCCGCACCACCGACGCCAGCGGTGCGCCGATCGTCCCGGAGCCGACCGACCCGACCACGGAGCCCACGCCGAACCCGACCCCCAACCCGACCCCGAACCCGACCCCGACGGTCCCCGCGATCAAGGCACCGGGCCGGGTCGGCACGATCAAGGTCTCCGGGAGCCGCGCCGCGGCCCGCCGTACCATCCGCTGGTCGGCCCCCCGGGTCACCGGCGGTGCGCCGGTCCGGGCCTACCGGATCGTGGTCAAGCGCGGCAACAAGGTGCTGGTCAACCGCACGGTCCGCGCCAACCAGCGCTCGCTCGCCGTGGCGCGCGCGAAGCTGCGCAACGGCCGCCACGTGGTGTCCGTGACCGCGCAGAACTCCGCCGGCTGGTCGCCGGCCACGCGGCTGGCCTTCCAGGTCCGACTGCGCTGACCGACTCCCCTCACGACGGGCCGGCACCTCGGGGTGCCGGCCCGTCGTGCGTCCCGATCAGCGCACCAGCAGGGACCGGCGCCACAGGCCGCGCTGGTGCCCCGGGACCAGACCCAGGTCGTCGAGGTAGCCGGTCACCTTCTCGCCCATCCAGGCCATCGTGTCCTGGTAGTGCGGGTTGGCCAGGGCGGTACGACGCGCGGCGCGCGGGTCCAGCCCGACGGCGTCGTACACCTGCGGGTTGACCAGGGCGCGGGCCACCATGAACGCCGTCTGGGCGAGCATCGCCTGGTGCCAGGCCAGCTGGACCCGGTTGAGTCGGGGCAGCATCTGCTCGACCTCGTCGCGGGCGAAGGTCATGTGCCGCGCCTCCTCCAGCACGTGGATGCGCGAGACCATCCGCACCAGCGGCTGCACCCGCTCGTCCCTCATCAGCTCGCGCTGCCAGCGGTCCAGGATCTCCTCGGCCACCAGGATCGAGGCGTACGCCGACACGCCCACCCCGACGGTCTTCATCAGCCGACCGAGCCGGTGGATCCGCGGCGCCGGCCCGTAGGCCGGCACGCCCACCTTGTCGATCGCCTTGCCGAACATCGTCGAGTGCCGGCACTCGTCGGCCACCTCGGTCAGCGCGTAGTGCATCCGGCTGCTGGTCGGGTCGGCGTCGTACAGATCGCGGACCATCATCTGCATCAGGATCAGCTCGAACCACAGCCCGACGCTGGAGATGCTGCCGACCTCGTGGCGGGAGAGCTCGATGCGCTGCTCCTCGCTCATCGCGTCCCACATCGGGGTGCCGTAGAGCGAGACCCGCTCGGGCTGCATGAACCACAGCCCGTCGACCAGCGGCGCGTCCCAGTCCAGGTCGACCTCGGGGTCGTAGGACTGGCGGGCGCTGGACTTGAGCAGCCGGTCGGGGACGGCGTCGACGGTGGCCATGGGACTCCCTGGGGTCGGTGTTACCACTCTTAACTGTTACTGGCGGTAACGGCTATGACTAGACTGACCCACATGGCACGTGAAGGCAAGGCCCCCGACGGCCGCTCGTCGCGCTGGGACGCCCACCGGGAGGTACGGCGAGCCGAGCTGGTCGACGCCGCCGTCCGCGCGATCGACGCCCACGGACCCGGCGTCGGCGTCGCGTCTATCGCGGCCGAGGCCGGGGTCAGCAAGCCGGTCCTCTACCGCTACTTCGCCGACAAGGACGAGCTCTACGCGGCCGTCGGCCAGTGGGGCGCCGACGAGGTGATGGATCGACTGCTGGCCGCGATCCTCACCGAGGCGTCGGTCCGCGACCGGGTCCAGCGCGGCGTCGACGCCTACCTCGGCGCGATCGAGGAGCACCCCAACGTGTTCCTGCTGCTGGTCCGCCACCGCGCCGGACACGGCGACCCGCTCGCCGACGGCAAGGCCCGGATCGCCGCCACCTTCGCCCGAGTCCTGGGCGACACCCTGCGCGAGCTCGGCGTCGATGCCGCCGGCGCGGAGCCCTGGGCCGAGGGCCTGGTCGGCCTCGGCCTGGCCACCGGCGAGTGGTGGCTGTCGCGCCAGACGATGACCCGCACCGCCGTCGGCCGCTACCTCACCGCCTTCGTCTTCCACGCCCTCGAGGGCACCGCCGCCGAGCTGGGCGTCCCGCTGTCCGCCCTCGACGCACCGGGCCTGGTCCCGGACTCCGTCTCCCCGATCACCCGGAGGTCGTGATGCCCGACTCGCCCCAGCACGAGCACGACGAGTACGACGGCGCCGTCACCGTGGTCGCCGGCGACCGCACGGTCGAGACCACCGCCGTCCTGCGCGGTCACTTCGAGCCCATCGACGGGCGGTTCCATTGGTACGGCCGCCTCGCACCGGTGGACCTCTCCTCCGGCGCCGTCGTCACCGTCACCACGCCCCATGGCAGCGCCGACGGGCGGCTCTCCGACGTCGATCCGTGGGGGCGGCTGCGGGTCGCCGGGGTGGGGCGGCCGCCGTTCTGAGCGTGGTGTCCTACTTTCCCGGATCACCGGGGAAGTAGGACGTTCCCGGGCAACGCGTCCCCCGGGAACGTCCGGGAAAGGCCGGGAACCCCCGCCTGGATTTACATAGTCTTCCTATGTATCGTCGGAAGGCGTGAGCACCGACATCGACCTGGCCAGCGACCTGGTGACCTACGCGGCCCGCCTGGTCCGCGCCGTACGGCGGAGCGCGGAGCTGCCGGCCGGCCTGCGACTGCTGTCGATCCTCGACGAGCTGGGTCCGAGCACGGTGACCGCGCTCGCCGCGGCCGACCGGACCTCGCAGCCGACCACGACCGCCGCGGTGCGCGACCTGCTGGCGCGCGACCTCGTCGACAAGCAGCCGCACCCCGACGACGCGCGCAGCAGCCTGATCGGGCTCACCGACGCCGGTCGCACCGAGCTGGCCCGGGTCCGCCGCCGCAACGGCGAGGCAGTGGCCGCCCGGCTCGACGCGCTCGACCGGCACTCCCCCGAGGACCTCGCCACGGCGGTCGCCGTGCTGCGCAGCGTCCTCGACCCCACCCCCGAGAGAGGACACCTGTGAGCACCACCCCCGCGAGCACAGCCGAGAGCACAGCCGAGAGCACCCCGCTCCTGAAGCAGCCCCGCGCCGTCTGGGCGGTCGCCTTCGCCTGCGTCATCGCCTTCATGGGCATCGGGCTGGTCGACCCCATCCTGAAGGAGATCGCCGCCCAGCTGGAGGCGACGCCGAGCCAGGTGTCGCTGCTGTTCACCAGCTACATGGCCGTGATGGGCATCGCGATGCTCGTCACCGGCGTCGTGTCGAGCCGGATCGGCCCGAAGCGGACGCTGCTCGCGGGCCTGGTCCTGATCATCGTCTTCGCCGGCCTGGCCGGCGCCTCGGGCAGCGTCGGCGCCGTGATCGGCTTCCGCGCCGGCTGGGGTCTGGGCAACGCGCTCTTCGTCGCGACCGCGCTGGCCACCATCGTCAGCGCGTCGAGCGGGTCGGTCGCCCAGGCGATCATCCTGTTCGAGGCCGCCCTCGGCCTCGGCATCGCGTCCGGCCCGCTGCTCGGCGGCCTGCTCGGCGAGCACTCCTGGCGGGCCCCGTTCTTCGGCGTGTCCGTGCTGATGACGCTGGCCCTGCTCGCGACCGCGTTCTTCCTGCCGAGCACCCCGCCGAGCGGACGCCGTACGTCGTTGGCCGACCCGTTCCGGGCGCTGAAGCACCGGGCCCTGCTGCTCCTGGCGCTGGTCGCCATCTTCTACAACCTGGGCTTCTTCACACTGATGGCCGCCGGGCCGTTCGCGCTGCCCGACTTCGACATCATGCAGATCGGCTGGACGTTCTTCGGATGGGGCATCCTGCTGGCCGTCTTCTCCGTCGCGGTGGCCCCCGTGCTGCAGCGCCGCTTCGGGACCCTGCCGTCGCTGACCGCCGTCCTGGCGCTCTTCGCGCTGGACCTCGCGGCGATGGCGGTGCTCGCCGATCACCAGGCGGCCGTCGCGGTCGGCATCGTCGTGGCCGGGGCCTTCCTCGGCGTGACCAACACCCTGGTCACCGAGGCCGTCATGGGCGCCGCCCCGGTCGAGCGTCCGGTCGCGTCCGCGGCGTACTCCTTCGTGCGGTTCACCGGCGGCGCCCTCGGCCCGTTCGTGGCGCTGAAGCTCGCCGAGCACGTCGACGTGCACGCGCCGTTCTGGTTCGGCGCGGCCGCGGTCGCCGTCGGCGTCGTGATCGTCGCGACCGGCTCGCGCACCATCGACCGGGCCCTGCACGGCGCGCCGGCGCCGCACTCCCCCGCCGAGGCCGACGCCGAGCTGGTCGGCGACCTGGCCTGACCGGGGCTGACAGACTGGGCGCATGTCGGAGACCGTGATCACCGTCCAGGGCAGCCACGACGCGTTCCACCCGGCCGAGCGGGCGACGGTGACCGTCTCGGTCGGGTTCGAGGGCCCCGAGCGGGCCGCGGTCGTCGCCCGCACGACCGACGGCACCAACAAGCTCGTCGCCGGCATCCGGCTGCGGCATCACCCCGAGGCCGGTCCGGTCACCTGGCTCGCGACCGACCGGCTGCGGGTCTGGTCGCGCCGGCCGTTCAACGACAAGGGCGAGCAGAAGCCGCTCGTCCACCACGCGCAGACCACCACCCGGGCCAAGTTCCGCGACTTCGAGGAGCTCGCGCGCTGGGTCGAGGCGGCGGCGACGTACCCCGGGGTGGGCATCGACGGCCTGGAGTGGGCGCTGACCGAGCAGACCAAGCGGGGCGCCGTTCAGTCCGTGCGGGCCCGGGCCGTCGAGGACGCCCGCCGCAAGGCCCAGGAGTACGCCGACGCCCTCGACCTCGGACCGGTCCGCTGCGTGGCCCTCGCCGACCCCGGGATGCTCGGCGACCACAGCAGCGCCCAGAGCGGCGCGACCGGGATCGCCTACTCGCGCGCTGCGAAGGCGGCCGAGCCCGACGGCCTGTCGTTCACGCCCGAGGACATCGCGGTCTCGGCCAGCGTCGACGCCCGGTTCGTCACGGGCTGAGCACCCCGGCTCAGAGGTTCCCCCGCTTGTCCTGCTCCCGCTCGATGGCCTCGAAGAGCGCCTTGAAGTTGCCCTTGCCGAAGCCGAGCGACCCGTGCCGCTCGATCAGCTCGAAGAACACCGTGGGCCGGTCGCCCAGCGGCTTCGTGAAGATCTGCAGCAGGTAGCCGTCCTCGTCGCGGTCGACCAGGATCCCCCGCTTCTGCAGCTCCTCGATCGGAGCCCGGACCTCCCCGATCCGGGCGCGGAGCTCGGGGTCCTCGTAGTAGGAGTCCGGGGTGTTGAGGAACTCCACGCCGTTGGCGCGCAGCGCGTCGACCGAGGCCAGGATGTCGCCGGTGGCGACGGCGAGGTGCTGGGCGCCGGCACCGCGGTAGAACTCGAGGTACTCGTCGATCTGCGAGCGCTTCTTGGCGACCGCCGGCTCGTTGAGCGGGAACTTCACCCGGTGGTTGCCGTTCGCGACCACCTTGCTCATCAAGGCCGAGTAGTCGGTGGCGATGTCGTCGCCGACGAACTCGGCCATGTTCACGAAGCCCATCACCCGGTGGTAGAAGTCGACCCACTCGTCCATGTGGCCGAGCTCGACGTTGCCGACGACGTGGTCGAGCGCCTGGAAGATCCGGAGCGGCTGGCCATCGCGCGCGACCCAGCCCCCGCTGCGGGGCTCGTAACCGGGCAGGTAGGGACCGTCGTACCGGCTCCGGTCGACGAGGGTGTGCACGGTCTCGCCGTACGTCGCGATCGCGGCCACGCGGACGGTGCCGTACTCGTCGGTCACGTCCTCGGGCTCGCGGACCACGCGAGCGCCGACCGAGCGGGCGTGCGCGATGCAGCGGTCGACGTCGGGCACCTCGAGGGCGATGTCCACGACGCCGTCGCCGTGCCGGCGATGGTGATCGGCCAGCGCGCTGTCGGGGTCGACCGCACCGTTGAGGACGAAGGTGATGGAGCCCGACTTGAGCACGAACGACTTGTGGTCGCGCTGACCGGTCTCGGGGCCGGCGTACGCGACCAGCTCCATGCCCCAGGCCGACTGGTAGTAGTGCGCGGCCTGGGTGGCGTTGCCGACCACGAAGACGATCGCGTCCCAGCCGGTGACCGGGAAGACGTCGCCCGCGGCGTCGTACTCCACGAGGCCGACCAGCTGGCGCAGCTGGTCGTGGGTGAGGTCGGCCCTGATCTCGTCCGGTGTCAGCGTCATGGGCGCAGCGTGACCGCCGTCACGCATCCTGTGCAACAGTACGACGACCGGCTGGACAACCTGTCCAGTCTGCGACGACCCAGGAGGCCGACCGGTGGACGATCTGGATGCTCGGCTGGTCGAGCTGTTCGCCGCCGAGCCGCGGGTCGGCGTGCTTGAGGCGTCCCGGCGGCTCGGCGTGGCTCGTGGGACCGTCCAGGCCCGCCTCGACCGGCTCGCGGCGACCGGCGTGGTCACGGGCTGGGGGCCGGACCTCTCCCCCGCGGCCCTGGGCTACCCGGTGACGGCGTTCCTGACCCTGGAGATCCGCCAGGACACTGCCGGCGGGGGCGGCCACGACGCCGTCGGCGCCCACCTGGCGCGGATCCCCGAGGTGCTGGAGGCGCACACCATCACCGGGGCCGGCGACCTGTGGGTGCGCGTCGTCGCCCGCAGCAACACCGACCTGCAGCGGGTGATCGACCTGGTCCTCTCGGACGCGGCGATCACGCGCTCCTCGACGGTGATCGCGCTGGCCACCCAGGTGGGCTACCGCACGCTGCCGCTGGTCAGGCCGACGACGCCAGCTGGTCGCTGAGCGCGGCCGCGGCGGTGAGCACGTGAGCCCCCACCGTCGCGGCGTCGAGATCGCCCAGGGTCACCACCCCGACGCTGGCCTCGAAGCCGTCCATGCCGCGGACCGGCGCCGCGATCCCGCGGGCGCCGGGCTGCAGCTCGCCGGTCGTCACGACGAAGCCCGCCTCGCGCTCCTCCGCGCTGACGACGCTCCCCTCGCGACCGGCCAGGATCGCCTTGCCCGCCGCGCCCTGCGCGAGCGGGTGCCGCGCACCGACGCGGTAGCTGACGTGGAAGTCGGTCCACGAGGGCTCGACGACCGCGAGCGCGAGCGCCTCCTCCCCGTCGGCGACGGTGAGGTGGGCCGTGCAACCGACCTCCTCGGCCAGCCGGCGCAGCACGGGTACGGCGACGTCGCGCAGGGCCGGCTGGACCGCCGAGGCGAGGTGCAGGACGCCGAGCCCGACGTGCAGCCGACCCCGGGCGTCCTTGCGGACGAGGGCGTGCTGCTCGAGCGTGCTGACCAGTCGGTAGACGACCGTGCGGTTGACCTCGAGCCGCGCCGCCAGCTCGGTGACGGTCAAGCCGCCGGGCGACCCGGCCAGCACCGAGAGGACGCGCAGACCGCGGTCGAGGGTCTGAGAGGTCTCGGCGGGCATGCGCACGAGTCTGACATACCGTCGGTATCCGCGACCGCGACACCCCCAGGGGCATCTCGACTGGTGAGAGCCGGGCCTAGGAGGTCTTCTTGATCGCCCACTCGCGGACCCGGTCGATCCGGGTGGCGAGCTGCTGGGCGTTGGCGACCGCCGCCGCGGGGCCGCCGCACTCCTTGCGCAGCCGAGCGTGGGTCATCCCGTGCGGCGTGCCGGTGCGGTGGTACCAGGCGGCGACCAGCCCGTTCAGCTCGCGGCGCAGCACCGCCAACTGCTCGTGGGTGGCCACCTCGGCGACCTCGTCCACCGCCTCCCGGGCGGCGTCCGCCCGGGCCGACATCGCGGTCTTCTGCTTCTTGGCCCGGTCGGTCTGCCGCTGCTGGAGGACCTGGCGCATCTGGTCGGGCTCGAGCAGGCCGGGGATGCCGAGGAAGTCCATCTCCTCCTCGGAGCCGACGTGCACCTCGCCCGCGTGGCCGAACTCGCCGCCGTCGAAGAGGACCCGGTCGAAGCGCGCCTCGGACCCGAGCGCCTCGAAGGACTGGTTCAGCTCGTCGGAGGCCGACTCCCCCTGGTTGGCCTGCTCCAGGAGCCGGTCCTCGGCCGCGAAGATGTCGTCCTCGTCGCGCACCTTCTTGCCGAGCACGTGGTCGCGCTGGACCTCCATCTCGGAGGCGAACCCGAGCAGACCCGGCACGCTCGGCAGGAAGACCGACGCGGTCTCACCGCGCGAGCGCGAGCGCACGAAGCGACCGACGGCCTGGGCGAAGAACAGCGGCGTCGAGGTCGTCGTCGCATAGACCCCCACCGCCAGGCGGGGTACGTCGACGCCCTCCGACACCATCCGGACCGCGACCATCCACCGCTTGTCGTTGCCGCTGAACTCGGCGATCCGCTTCGAGGCCAGCTTCTCGTCGGACAGCACGATCGTGGCCGACTCGCCGGTGATCTGCTTCAGCGTGCCGGCGTACGCCCGGGCCGACTCCTGGTCGGTGGCGATGACCAGCCCGCCCGCGTCCGGGACGTGGCGGCGCACCTCGGTGAGCCGGCTGTCCGCGGCGGCCAGGACCGACGGGATCCAGGAGCCCTTGGGATCCAGCGCGGTGCGCAGGGCCTGGTTGGTGAGGTCCTTGGTCAGGGGCTCGCCGAGCCGGGCGACGATCTCGTCTCCGGCGCGGGTGCGCCAGCTCATGTCGCCCGAGTAGGCCATGAACAGCACCGGACGGACCACGTGGTCGGCCAGCGCGTCGGCGTACCCGTAGGAGTAGTCGGCGTCCGAGCGCGGGATCCCGTCGGGACCCGGCACGTAGGTGACGAACGGGATCGGGTTGATGTCGGAGCGGAACGGGGTGCCGGTCAGGCACAGCCGGCGGGTGGCGGGCTCGAAGGCCTCGCGGACGCCCTCGCCCCACGAGAGCGCGTCGCCGGCGTGGTGGACCTCGTCGAGGATGACCAGGGTCTTGAACCGCTCGGCGCGGATCCGCATCGCGAGCGGGTTCACCGCGACGCCGGCGTAGGTCACGGCGACGCCGACGTAGTCGGCCGAGGTCTTGCCCTTACCCGCGGAGTACGTCGGGTCGATCGGGATGCCGGCGCGGGCGGCCGCCTCGGCCCACTGGGTCTTCAGGTGCTCGGTGGGCGCGACGATGATCAGCCGGTCGACGATCCGGCGCCCGAGCAGCTCGGCCGCGACCGACAGCGCGAACGTCGTCTTGCCGGCGCCCGGCGTCGCGACCGCGAGGAAGTCGCGCGGCTGCTCGTCGAAGTACTTCTTCATCGCCGCCGCCTGCCAGGCGCGCAGCGAACCGGCCGTGCCCCACGCCGCACGCTCCGGCCAGGCCGGGGTCAGCGCGGTGGGCAGGGGGGCGTCGGCGTCCTCGTGACGCCCGGTCACTCGGCGGGACCCGAGCCGTCGTCGCCGTTCATCGACTCCCAGACTTCCTTGCAGTCCGGGCAGACGGGGTACTTCTCCGGCGCGCGGCTAGGGACCCAGACCTTGCCGCACAGCGCGACCACGGGCGTGCCCATGACCATCGCCTCGGTGAGCTTGTCCTTGTCGACGTAGTGCGAGAACCGCTCGTGGTCGCCGTCGTCCGTGGGGACGGTACGGCGATCCTCGCGGACCCGCTCGTCGACGGCGGTGCCGGTCCCGAATCCGATGGTGCTCACGGCCCCAGGGTACGGCAGTCGGGGCCGTGGAACCGACCCCGCGTCCCAGCGCTACCCCGTCGCGGCAGCGTCCTGCGCGTCGTTCCGGTCGACCTCGGCCCACAGCGTGTCGAGCGACACGTCGAGCACCGCGGCGACGGCCGCGACGGTCGTGAAGGCCGGGGTGGCGACCCGACCCGACTCGATCTTGCGCAGGGTCTCCGGGGAGATCCGCGCAGCGAGCGCGGTCTGCAGCATCGACCGGTCCCCTCGGGCGCGGCGCAGGAGGGCGCCGAGGCGGCGGCCGCGCTCGACCTCGGCAGGAGTGAGGGGTAGGCGGACCATGGATCCGATAGTAGTACCGGGATATCTGTACTGGGATAACATGGCCGGGATAGTTATTGGATGCCAGCGAGAGGCGACCCCATGATCGAGATCCTGAGCCCCGCGAAGGTGCAGCGCGCCCGCACGACCGGCGCCCTCGTCGCCGATGTCCTGCAGGCCCTCCGGGCCCGCGCGACGGTCGGCACGAACCTGCTCGACCTCGACCGGTGGGCCGCGCGGCTGATCGACGAGGCGGGCGCGCAGTCCTGCTACGTCGACTACGCCCCCTCCTTCGGGCGCGGACCCTTCGGCCACCACGTCTGCACCGCCGTGAACGACGCCGTCCTGCACGGACGACCCCACAACCGCACCCTCGCCGACGGCGACCTGCTCACCCTCGACCTCGCGGTCGTCCTCGACGGGGTCGCCGCCGACGCCGCGATCAGCTTCGTGGTCGGCACCGCCCGGACCGACGAGAGCCTGCGGCTCATCCAGACGACCGAGCGCGCCCTGGCCGCCGGCGTCGCCGCCGCCGGTCCCGGGGCCCGCGTCGGCGACCTCTCCCACGCCATCGGCACGGTCCTCGCCCAGGCCGGCTACGCCGTCAACACCGAGTACGGCGGGCACGGCATCGGCTCGACCATGCACCAGGACCCGCACGTCGCCAACACCGGCCGCCCCGGACGCGGATTCCGACTGCGCCCGGGCCTGCTGCTGGCCCTGGAGCCTTGGGTGATGACCGACACCGACCAGCTGGTCACCGACCCGGACGGCTGGACGCTGCGCAGCGCGACCGGCTGCCGGACCGCACACAGCGAGCACACCATCGCCATCACCGAGGACGGCGCCGAGATCCTGACCCTGCCGACCCGGGGACCCTCGACCCTCAGTTGAGGTCGGGGTCGCTCGGCCGGGTGGAGTGCATGGCCAGGTCGCCGGGCTGGCGGCGGAGCACGTCGCGCCAGAGGTCGACGGGGTCGTACCGGAACACGTCGGGGGCCTCGGCGGCGACGACGTACCAGCTGCCCTCCTCGATCTCGCCCTCGAGCTGGCCGGCACCCCAACCGGCGTACCCGGCGAAGATCCGGAGCTGCTCGACACCGGCACCGAGCAGCTCGACCGGCGTGTCCAGGTCGAGCAGGCCGAGGCGACCCACGATGCTCCGGAAGCCGACCGGCGACTCGTCCGCACGGAGCAGGGCGAGGGCGAGGGCGCCGTCGGTGCCGACCGGGCCACCGAGGAAGAGCACCTCGGGCTCGCTCGCCACCTCGTCCCAGGGCATCAGCACCTCGGAGACCGGCACCGGCGACGGCCGGTTGAGGACGACGCCGAGCGCGCCCTCCTCGTCGGCGTCGAGGATCAGCACCACGGTGGCGGCGAAGTTGGGGTCCACCAGCGCGGGTGTCGCCACGAGCAGCATCCCCGCGCCCAGCTCGGTCATGGACCCATCCTCGCACCGCCCCGGAAGAGCGGCACCGGGATCAGGCGGCGAGGACCGAGCGCAGGCGGTCGAGGAAGGTCGCGCGTCGCCGGGGCGCACGCACCCGCTGCGGCACGACGTACGTCGCCCGCGCGTCGGACTCGAGGCGGGCACCGATCCGCGCGGCGGCCGCGTCCTGCGGGCCGGCCAGGCCGGCGGCGACCGCCAGCATGGTGTGCTCCTTGGCCGTCGCCTTGGCGACGGCGGCGGCCATCGCCTCGTCGGTCGGGTGGTCGCGGTGCCGGTCGATGATCGCGCGGGTGCCGGGCAGGTCGGCCGCGGCCGCTCGCCACGCAGCGACCACCGCCGCCTCCAGGTCCATCGGCTGGTGGAGCAGCAGCTCGCGCTCGATCCGGCCGGAGAGGCGCGCGTGCCAGCGCAGCTGGAGCGCGCCGAGCAGGGCCAGGTCGTCGGGGAAGGTGTCGGACACCCCCTCGACGTCGGTGGGCAGGATGCCGTCGAGGCGGCGGTCGGCCTCGGCGGTCACGGCGCGCAGGGTCTCGCCGCGGTTCGGAAGGGACTTCCAGGTCATGGTCGGCTCCTCGGGAGATGGCTCACATACCGTGAGTACGTACCCAGAGTACGGAGGCATACCGACGGTATGCAAACCTCGTTCGCGTGACGCCGGACACGCCGTACCGACGGTCGGTTCTATGCTGTCGGAATGCCGAAGTCGACCGTCTCCAAGCTGGTGCCGAAGGTCCCGGGCGTCTCGGTGCCCGGCGCGAGCCGCCGGCAGCAGTACTCCGCCTCCACCAAGCGGGCGCTGGTCGACGTGGCCGAGAGCCTCTTCACCGAGCACGGCTACGCCGCCACCTCGCTGGACGCGATCGTCGCCGGCGCCCGGGTGACCAAGGGTGCGCTCTACCACCACTTCAGCGGCAAGCAGGCCCTCTTCGAAGCGGTCTTCGAGCGGGTCGAGACCGACGCGTCGAAGGCCATCCAGAAGGCGCTGCGCGGCAAGAAGGACCCGTGGGAGAAGGCCCTGGCCGGCCTGCGGTCGTTCCTGACCGTCGTCCAGGAGCCGCGTTACCGCCGGGTGGTGATCCAGGAGGGCCCGTCGGTCCTCGGCTACGAGCGCTACCGGGAGCAGGAGGAGCGCTCGACGTTCGCCAACGTCCTCGAGATCGTCCGCTCCGTCATCTCCGCCGGCACCTGGGAGCTCGACGAGGACATGCTGCAGACGTTCTCGCGGATCTTCTTCGGCGCGATGTCCTCGGCCGGCGAGACGGTCTCCAGTGCGGAGGACCCGATCGCCGCCGCCGAGCGCGTCGAGACCGCGATCACCTTCATCCTGCAGGGCTTCCAGGCCCTCGCCGACGCCGGCGTCGAGCTCCCCTCGGGCCGCTCCGAGTCCGGCTAGTCGGGGTCTCGATACGCTCGCTGGCGCTCGCGAGAGAGACCAACGAGCCCGGCGCGGGCCTTCGGTGGTCGAGCAGCCCGCGAGGAACGCAGACGGCGCGGGCCTTCGGTGGTCGAGCAGCCCGCGAGGAACGCAGACGGCGCGGGCCTTCGGTGGTCGAGTAGCCCGCGAGGAACGAGCGGGCGTATCGAGACCTACTGGCCGACGGTCACGTCGCCGTTGGCGGCGTCGACCGGGACCAGCTCGATCCAGGTCTTGCCGGCGGGGACGGTGAGCTCGCCGGCCTTGGTGGCCAGGGAGACGGTGTCGCCCACGCCCTTCTTGGTCCAGGTGCCGCGCACCAGGCGGCCGCCGTGGAAGAGCAGCGCCTGGCCCCGGCCCTCGAACTTGGTCTCGGGCACCGGGTTGCCGGCCGGGTCGGTGTAGCCGGCGTCGCCGACCTTGACCCGGAGCACCAGGACCGTGTCGGCCGGGAACTCGTCACCGCCGGCGGCGAAGGTGTTCTCGTTGACGTACTTCTTGCCGTCGTAGGTCCAGTTGGTCGTGTGGCTGCCGAACGACGCGGCCAGGGTCTTCGCCGGCTGGCCCTGCGGCAGGTCGGCCGCCTCGCCCCAGGGGAGGTAGTCGTCGGGGCGGGCCGCCTTGTCGACCTCGGTCGCCTTGACGGTCTGCTTCAGGTTCGCGAAGAGGTTGTACGGCGCGCTGCGCGAGCTGTTGCGCGAGAAGCCCGGGCCGCCCTCCTGGATGAACTTGATGCCGGCCTTGTTGATCCGACCGATGGTCACGCCGGCGGCGCCGCTGGTGACGACGGTGGCGCCGGTGGGCTTCACGATGCCGATGTCGCTGGCCCGCATCGAGCGGACCGGACCGACCTCGCCGGGGATCTTCGAGTAGAACATCACCGCGAGCCGGGTGACCCCGCCCTCGACCAGCTCCTCGACGACCAGGTCGGCGCTGCCCAGGCCCTGCTGTGGCGAGCTCGACGCGGTGTTGTCGATCTTGGCCACGATGACCGGGTGCTCCTGCGCGGCGCTCTGCTCGCCCTTCACCGGGAGGCCGGTCAGCGGCCAGGTCGCGTCGAGCACGGAGCCGCCCGCGATCTCCTGGGCGCCGGGGCCCTTCTCGTCGTCGGACTTCTTGTCGTCGCCCCCGCATGCGGAGAGGACGAGGCTGGCGGCGACGACGGTCGAGGCGAGCAGGCGGGCACGGCGCACGAGGGAGCTCCGTTTCGTTCGAGGGGGAAGGTGTACAGACGCGGTCGACTTCGAGTGTGCGGCGCGACCGGGCCGCGAGCGGGGAGGCGCGCCAGGGACGGACGCCCGGAGAGCGTCGACACGCGCGTCCCGTCCTCGCTAGCCCAGCGTGGCGCCGCCGTCGACGTACAGCGTCTGGCCGGTGATGTACGACGCCTCGTCGCTGGCCAGGAAGGTGACCGCGGCGGCGATGTCGGCGGGCTCGCCGACCCGCTTGACCGGGTTGTTCTCGGCGTTGAGCCGACGGAACTCGTCGACGTCCATCTTCAGCCGGGCGGCCGTGGCGTCGGTCATCTCGGTGGCGATGAAGCCCGGCGCGACGGCGTTGACGTTGATGCCGAACGGGCCGAGCTCGATGCCGAGGGTGCGGGTGAAGCCCTGCAGGCCCATCTTGGCCGCGGAGTAGTTGGCCTGGCCGCGATTGCCGAGGGCGGAGGTGCTGGAGGTGTTGACGACCTTGCCGTAGCGCTGCTCGACGAAGTGCTTCTGCGCGGCCTGGGTCATCAGGAACGCGCCCTTGAGGTGCACGCCCATGACGAGGTCCCAGTCGACCTCGGTCATCTTGAACAGCAGGTTGTCGCGGGTGACGCCGGCGTTGTTGACCAGCACGTGGATCCCGCCGAGTTCCTCGACGACCCGCGCGATCGCGGCGTCGACGGAGGCCTTGTCGCTCACGTCGGCGCCGATGCCGACGGCCGTGCCGGGCAGCGACGCTGCGGCCTCGGCGGCCGCGGACTCGTCGAGGTCGACGACCGCCACCGCCGCGCCCTCCTCGGAGAACCGCTGGGCGGTCCCGAAGCCGATGCCGCGCGCGGCTCCGGTGATGACTGCGACGCGTCCGTCGAAACGACCCATGGTGTGAGCTCCTCTGGCGGTGACTGGCCGGTAACGACCGTCACTCTAGGACGGCTCGCAGGCGCGCGGCGTACTCCCCCCGCTCGGCGAGATCGACGTACGACGTCCGCGGCCAGAAGAAGCCGCGGAGCCCGTCGCCCTTGGTGCGCGGGACGACGTGCAGGTGCAGGTGCGGGACCGACTGGCTGACGGTGTTGTTCATCGCCACGAAGCTGCCCTGCGCGCCGAGCCCGTCCACGACGGCGGTCGCGAGGCGCTGAGCGGCGGCCAGGAAGCCGTCGCGCAGACGCGCCGGGAGGTCGGGCAGCGTCACGACGTGCTCGCGCGGGACGAGCAGGACGTGGCCCTTGAAGACCGGCCGCTGGTCGAGGAAGGCGACCAGGTCCTCGGTCTCGAGGACCCGGTCGGCCTCGGTCTCCCCCGCCACGATCGCGCAGAAGACGCAGGATCTCGTCTCGCTCACGACGGCGACGCTAGCGCCGTCGTACCTTGATCGTCTTCGCGCTGGTCCGCGACGCGCTCGTGTACCCCGCCTTGCGGCCGGTGACCCGGACGCTGATCCGCTTGCCGACGTCCTTGCGGGTCACGCGGTAGGTGGCCTTGGTGGCGCCCGGGATCCGCTTCGCGCCGCGGAACCAGGCGTAGGTCAGCCGGACCGGCGCCGGGCGCCAGGTCCCGGGACGTGCGCGGAGCGTGCGACCCACGCGGGCCTTGCCCCGGACGACGGGCCGCGCGGGCGTCAGCTTCGCGGGCGCCGGCGGCGTGGTGACCGGCGCCGGGCCGAGCTGCATCGTGAGGTCGCGGCGCGGGGCGACGCCGGCGGGGAAGGTCAGCGAGCGGGCGGTCGCGAACGAGTAGGCGTCCTCCCACCACTCCGGGACTGCGGGACCGGTGTAGCCCTCGGGCAGGCCGATCTGGAAGCGGACCTCGTCGAAGCCGGCGGTGAACCGGTAGCGCCCGGTCGCGTCGGTGGTGTGCGGCCCCGACTGGATCGGCCCCCACTGCCCGCCGTTGAAGTCGACGTCGCGCACCTGGATGGTCAGCGGCGCGTCGACCACCGGGCGACCCGCCGCGTCGCGGACCGTGAACACCGCGCTCGGCCGGACCGCGAGCGACGCGTCACGCTGGACCGCCTGCCCGGCGACCACGGTCACCTGGACCTGCTGCGACCAGTAGACCGGGTCGTCGAGGGTGTCGCCCCACTTGTCGAAGTCGATCAGGACGGGGCCGGGCTGCAGGTCGAGGAACTCGTTGTCCCGCGAGTCGTAGCGGCCGTCGGCGTCGGTCTGCACGGACCGACCCGGCTCGGTGCGGAAGTAGACGCTCACGCCCTCGATCGGCTTCCCGGCCGCGTCGGTGACCCGGCCGGTCACCGCCTCGGCGTCCGCGCGCGCCGCCGCCGGCGCTCCGTCGTACGACGCGGCCGCGGTCGGGACGACGCCGAGGACCGGGACGGTCAGGGCGAGTGAGGTGGTCAGGACGAGGAGGGTGCGACGCATAGGCCCCACGATCCCCCTCTACTCGCAGACGAAACCGCCGCACTGCGGGTGCAGGGCCCGGGGGCTGAGGTTCGCGCGCGCGGCCACCCGGGACGAGCCGACGACGTCGAAGTGCTGGCTGTCGCTGGTGCCGTAGGTCCAGCGCAGGCCGTGCTTCGCCATGATCTTGACGACGATGTGGTTGCGCGAGCGCCACGCGACGCGTGGGTGCGACCGCCCGGCCCACCACCCGTTGGGGACCACGCCCTGGGCGGAGCGGAAGGGGTTCTCCCAGGTGTTGACGTCCAGCGCGCGGCCGTAGGTGTGCGGCGAGCGCACGCCCGACCGACCCACCACCCAGCGGCAGTTGAAGGCCGAGGTGTTGCCGGCGGCCATGGACTTGTAGTCGTCGGCGCCCTGCAGCTTGCCCGACCAGCCGAACCGGTCGACGCGGTACATCGAGCGGATCTGCAGCCCGCGGCGGTACATCTCCGCGAGCGCGCCGGCCATGTTGTCGGCCGCGCTGGTCGCGGCGACCAGCTCACCGCGGTAGCGGTAGCCGTCGAAGCCCCAGTAGTTGACCTTGACCAGGCGCAGCCCGCCGCGACCGACCGGGCAGCCGGCGTGCCAGGAGCGACCGGTCATGCTCGTCCAGACGCGGTCGGAGATCGGGGTGATGGAGACGTTGGCGCCGCGGCCGACGGCCCGAGCCTGGCGGGGCAGCTTCACGCGCGGACGCGGGGCACCCTTCGGCAGCCGGACCCGCTGACCGGGCGGACGGTTGTCGACCCGGAGCTTGGCGCTCGTGTCGCCCTTCACCCAGTCGTTGGTCGCGGCCCTGGCCAGCCAGGCGGTGTCGACGCGCGGGCGCGAGCGGTAGGTCGCCCGGCCCTGGGCGTCGGTGGTCAGCGTGGTGACCCGGCGCCACCTCTTCGTGCCCGGCGCCCGGCGGAGCAGGGTGACCCGGCCGGCGGCGACCGGGGTGCCGTCCGTGGCCAGCCAGCGGGTACGCACCGCCACGGTGCGACCGTCCTTCACCCGCTTCGGGCCGGCGAGGGTCACCCGGCTCGCTCGCCGCACGATCGCCGCAGCACCGACGCCGGTGGCGGCGTCGTACGTCGGGTCGCCCGCGTACGACGCCCGGAAGACGTTGTCGGCCGCCGTCCGGCTGACCCGGGCCGCGACCTGGGCGTGCCCGGCCCCGTCGGTGGTGAGCGTGCCGAGCTGCTGCCAGGCCCCCTTCACCTGACGCTCCAGGACGACCGGCGCCCCGACGACCGGCTGGCCGGCGGAGGTGCGCAGGTCCACCCCGACGACCGTGCTCGCGTCGGCCGCGGCGGCCGGCGCCGCAACGGTCAGCGTGGTCGGCGTGGCCGCGGACGCAGGGGCCGCCAGGACGCCGAGCGCGACCGCGAGGGAGAGGAGGACCAGGAACAGGTGACGCCCGAGATGCATGGCAGCCATAGTGCCCCGAGCGTCCTCGGCCCACGCCGCTCCCCCGCCGAGGCGAGACGCCTGCGCACCGATGACTCCGGCCTGCTGACGAGGTCGACCAGACCATGACGACCACCCACCACCTCGAGACACCCACGGGCACCCTCGCCTACGACGTCCACGGGCCGCTGCCCACGACCGACGGCCGCCCGCCGTTGTTCTGCGTCGGCGCCCCCATGGACGCGAGCGGCTACGACAGCCTCGTCGCGCTGCTGACCGACCGGACGGTGGTGACCTACGACCCCCGCGGTCTCGGTCGCAGCGTCCGTACCGACGGCAGCCTGGTCAACACCGCCGAGCAGAACGCCGAGGACCAGCACGCGGTCATCGCGGCCCTCGGCGCCGGCCCGGTCGAGATGCTGGCCAGCAGCGGCGGCGCGATCAGCGCGCTCGCGCTCGTCGCGACCCACCCCGGCGACGTGACCGTGCTGGTCGCGCACGAGCCGCCGCTGCTCGCCCTCCTCCCGGACGCGGAGCGGGCGTTCGCCGCGGAGGCCGCGTCCCACGCGGTCTACCACCAGCGCGGCTGGGGTCACGGGCTGGCCGCGTTCATCGGGCTCACCTCGTGGAGCGGCCCGTTCACCGACGAGTACGACGCCCGGCCGGTCCCCGACCCGGCCGCCTTCGGGCTGCCGGACGGCGACGACGGCACCCGCACCGATCCGCTGATGTCGGGCGTCTCGGACGCGATCACGGCGTACCGACCCGACGTCGCGGCGCTCCTCGCCGCGTCCACCCGCCTCGTGGTGGCCGTGGGCGAGGAGTCCGCGGGCTACATCACGGGCCGGACCAGCGAGGCGCTGGCCGAGCTGCTGGGCCGGGAGGCGGTGGTCTTCCCGGGCGGACACGACGGCTTCTCCGACCGCGAGCCGCACGTCGAGGCGTTCGCCGACCGACTCCGCGAGGTGCTCGCGGGCTAGAGGTGCTCGGTACAGCGCGGCTCGGTCGCGCCGACGATCACCCGGGCCGCCTCACCGAGGGCGGCGAGCTGCTCGGGCGTGAGTCGTCCGACGACGAGGCGCTGCACCTCGCGGACGTGTCCGGGTGCGGCGTCCTCCAGCTTGGCCAACCCCGCCTCGGTCAGGTGGGCCTCGACCCGGCGGCCGGCGCCCGGGCAGGCGCGTCGCGTCACCCAGCCGGCCTGCTCCAGGCGACCGACGGCGTGCGAGAGCCGCGAGAGCGACCCCTGGGCGACCACCGCGAGGTCGCTCATCGGCAGCCACCGCTCCGGCGCCGCCGCGAGGGCGACCAGCACGTGGTACTCGAAGGTGTTGAGCCCGGAGTCCCGCTTCAGCTGGGCGTCGATCGCCGGCGGCAGGGTCATCAGCATGGCCATCAGGGACTTCCACTCCACGAGCTGGGCGTCGCTCAGCCAGGCGACGTCCTCGGCGGCCTCGGTGGGTGATGTCACAGGGCGATCCTACCGGGCGACTTGAACATTCAACTCGAAGTGGTCTACCTTCGCATTGAACATTCAAGTCACAGCCTCCAGGAGACCCGCCATGACCCTGCTCCGTGTCGACGCCAGCATCCAGGGAGACCGTTCCGCGAGCAGCGCGCTCGCCGACCAGGTCCTCGAGCACTTCGTCGCCGCCCGCCCCGACGTCCCCGTCGTCACCCGCCACCTCGGCTCCGAGCCGCTTCCGTCCGACGCCTGGGCCACCGCGATCGGCGGGAACTTCACCCCCGAGGCCGACCGCACCGACGCCCAGCGCGCGGCCGTCGCGCTGGCCCAGGAGGTCGCGAACGAGCTCGGGTCGGCGGAGGCCGCCGTACTCGCGCTGCCGCTCTACAACTGGGGCGTCTCCCAGCACGTGAAGACCTGGATCGACCTGGCCATCGCCGGCGCCCCGCACGGCACCGAGCTGCTCGCCGGCAAGCCGGTCACGCTCATCGTCACCCGCGGCGGCGCCTACGGTCCCGGCACCCCGAAGGAGGGCTGGGACCACAGCGTCGACTACCTGCGCCGCGTGATCGAGGAGGTCTGGGGCGCCGACCTCACCCTCATCGAGCGCGAGCTGACCCTGGTCGGCGTCAACCCCGCCCTCGACGCGTTCGCCGACCTGGCCGCCGAGATGCGCTCGGCCGCCGAGGAGCAGGCGATCAAGTCGGGAGCGGACCTGGCCGCGCGGCACTCCGCCTGACGCAGGCGTTTCAGGGAGTGAGCAGTCGGGCACCGGGGTCCACAGCGGACATCCGGGCGACTCCCGTCGCACCATCCGGACGCGTCCGAGTCATCGACTGCAAGGAGTCACCCCCATGCTGTGGACCATCCTGATCATCCTCGCGATCGTTGCGCTCGTCCTGTTCATCCTCGGACGGGTCCGTGGCGGTCGCAAGATCTGAGCCGACCACCTGACGACGGCCGCCCCCTCGGGGGCGGCCGTCGTCGCGCTCAAGCCTCAGACGTCCCAGTCGTACGACGTGGGCCGCCGCCCGTGGCGGCGCTCGAACTCCGCGACCAGCCCCCGCTCGACGCCTCGCGCCCGCCAGCCGCGCGTCGTCGTCAACCGTTCGAGCCAGGGGTCCAGCCAGTCCGCCCCGGCCCGGGTGCGGTGCTCCGCCCACGACGGCGACAGCGCCTCGGCGAGACCCAGCACCGCCGCGTGGTTCTCCTTCGGGGCGGCCTGCGACACCGCGACGCGACTGTCCCGACCCGCGAAGGCGACGTCGACCCGGTAGGTCCACCGCCAGCCGGCCGCCTCCTCCTCGGCGCTCGGCACGCCCCAGTCGCTGTCGGCGAGCACGACGAACTGCATGCCGACGAGCCTAGGATCCGAGGCGATGACCACCACGTCCCCCTGTCCCTGTTGCGAGAGCGTCGCGGTCGGCGCGCCGGACGGCCACCTCGACCTCGCCGCGACGCAGGCGAACCTGGAGGGCCGCGTCGCGGACGGGCGGATGCGGGTCCTGGCGGCCGACGTACCGCTCGACGAGATGGTCGACCTGCTCGTCGCGGACACCAAGTACACGATCGTCACGTTCTTGGGCTGCCTGGTCTGCGGGCGCACGGTCTTCTGGGGGCTGTGCATCCGCGGCCGGCCGGTCTACCGGCACGACTCCCCCGACGCGCCGTCGACGTACCACTGGGAGCCGGGGTACCCGACGGTCGAGCCGGCCTGAGCGCACCCGGTCCGCGATACCCAAGACGGAGGTCGTTCGGCGACTTCCGGGCCCCGGTCCGCCCGCACGCGCGACACTCCGGTCATCCGCCGGCGCCAGGGACGACTGGCACCGCTCGGACCGACTCCCGGATGGCCGGGCGAGGAGAGTGCCGCGATGCCCCCGACCGACACGAGCGACGCCGCACCGGCCGCCGACGACCTGCCGGACCGTCCGGTCCCCGCCGTCGCCCTCCGGACCTACCGCTTCCTGCGCCTGTCGGTGGTCGGCGTCATCGTGATGCTGCTGCTCTCGCTCCTGCTGGAGTCGCAGCGCACGGACTGGTGCCTCAAGGGTTCGATCAGCGCCTACTACTACTCCCCGGCGCGGACGGTCTTCGTCGGCTCGTTGTGTGCCATCGGACTGGTGCTTGTCGCGCTGTGGGGCAAGACGGCCATCGAGGACACGCTGTTCAACCTGGCGGGTCTCCTGGCACCCGTCGTCGCGTTCATCCCCGCCAAGAACGACCTGATGTGCGTCACCGACCCGCCCGCGCAGCACCCCCTGAGCGACCAGCAGGCGGCCGAGGCGAGCGCCGCCGCGCGGGCGGCCACCAATGCCGCGATCACCAACAACATGCGGACCTACCTGGCCGTGGTCGGGCTGTTCCTCCTGGTCCTCGCGATCGCGGGTCTCCTGTCCCGCCGGCGTGGCCGACGGTCCGGCTGCGAGCAGGCGGGGTCACTCGTCGCCGCGAGCCCGCTCACCTTCTGGCTGCCCCTCGGCCTGGCCTCCGTCCTCTGGCTGCTGGGGACCTGGCAGTTCTACGTGCGCGATCGCACCCCCGGAGGCGCGAGCTGGTTCTACGAGCACGTCCACTTCACGTCCGCCGTCGTCATGTTCGTGCTCATCACGCTCGGCATCCTGTGGGTCGGGATCACGCGGCACTGCGGCCGCACCCGGCGGGGCCCCGACGGTCGCGGACCGTTCCACCGGGTCCGCCTCCGGATCCTCAACGCGTGCCTGGGCGATCCGGCGCTGTCGCCGACCGCCAGCCGGCCGTGGGCCAGGACGTACGTCGGACAGGCCGCCGCGATGCTGCTCGTCGCCGGGCTGCTGTTCCTCGCCAAGGCCGGCGGCGCCGGCCCCTCGTGGTACCTCGATCACGCTGTCTTCTGGATCGAGCTCTGGATGATCGCCCACGTCGCGGCGTTCTGGGCGCTGCAGACGAAGGAGCGCTGGCACGAGGGAGCGCCGCCTCGGACCGAGGCCGAGCGGACGGCCGAGGTCGCGCGGCACGAGGCGCTGACCGGCGGGGTCGGCCCGTAGGACCGAAGCCCCCGCCCCTCGATCTCGTCGGACGGGTCTGGACCGGAGGTGTCCCGGTCCGCGTGAGCCCGACGGACCGAACCGACTGGTCCAGACCAGTCGGTCCCCGGCATCCGATCGGGCACCGTCCTCGAATGCGAGATGTGGCCCTTTCCCTTCGGCGCGCCCTCGACGAGGTCCAGCAGGCACCGTTCGTGGTCGACGTGCTGCGCAGCGGTGACCGTCTCGCGACCGCCGCCGGCGGCGAGGGCGGACCGGAGTCCGTGCGGCTGCTCGCCGCGGTGATCCACGAGCGGGACGAGCTGACCGCGGTGGCGGCCGTCCACGCCCTGGCCCGGGTCTTCGACGACGGGGCCGACGCCGTCCTGACGGAGCTGCTCTCCCACCCGCGGCCGTTCCTGCGCGAGCACGCGAGCTGGGCGCTCAAGGCCCGACTGCCTCGCCTCGACGCGATCGGCCGCCTGGTCGGCGTGGTGGTGGGCGGTGGCTTCTCCGCCGTCCTCGCCCAGCGCACGCTCGCCCGGTGGGCCTCGTCCGCGCCGGAGCAGGTGGCGCTCGCCGTCGAGGGCGCCCTGGCCGGGCCGGCCGGCCCGGCCGTCCGGAGCAGGTTGGTCGAGACCCTCGGCCTGGTGCCCGGCCCGATCGCCGGACGCGCACTGCACGAGATGGCCGTCGACCCCGGCGAGCACCTGAGCGTGCGGCTGACCGCCGTCGCCGCCCTCGGCGACCGCCCGGCGGACGCCGCCACGGTGGCCGCGGTCCGTGAGCTCAGCACGGCCGCCGGCGACCTGGGAGCCGTCGCCCGTCTCGCCGCGACCGATCTGGGCATCGACGCCGTCGCGCGCGCAGGCGCTGCCCACGGCCTGACCGTCGCCCAGCTCTTCCTGCACGCCGACATCGACCGCGACCTCAGCCGTGCGGGCGCCGGGGACAACGGGGGCGTCGCCACCCTGCTGTTGCGGCTGGGTGACGCACTCGCGACCGAGCCCGGCATCGGCCGGGTCCTGACCCTCTCCCGCGGCACCGCCCAGGCCGCCCTGGACGCGCTGACCCCCGGCGAGGGGCACCTGCTCACCCCGGTGCCCCTGCTCACCGAGGCCGCCTCCGCCGCTCAGGCCTGGCCGTCGCGGGTCGCGGCCGAGCGCGGGATCCGCCGCCTGCTGCGGACGCACCGCGTCGATGTGCTGCACCTGCGGATGGCCGAGGTGGGCAGCCTGGCCGCGGCCGAGGTGGCCCGGGAGCTGGGCATCCCGGTGGTGTTCACGCTCGCGCCCGACCCGCACGCCGTCATCCAGGCCCTGGACATGACCGGAGACCTGCACCGGGGCAACTTCGGGACCGAGGACGCCCGGGAGCACTACTGGTTCCGCGCGCGCCTCGTGCAGCGACTTACGGAGGACGCGGCCCACCTCGTGCTCTTCCCCCGCCCCCAGCTGCAGCACGACATGCGCGAGCTGCTCGGTCTCGACGTGGCGGACGAGCCCCACCGGTTCACCGTGGTTCCGGAGGGCGTCGACCTGAGGGTCAGCGCTGCGGCCGCGGCCGAGCTGGAGCGGCCCGGCGTACCCGGTGGAGCGCTGGCCGAGTTCGACGCGCTCGTCGCCACGCTGCCCGCGCACCGCAGGGAGCTGCCGCTGGTGGTCAGCGTGGGGCGCCTGCACCGGGTCAAGGGGATGGCGACCCTGGTCGAGGCGTGGGCCGGAGATGCCGAGCTGGTCGAGCGGAGCAACCTGCTGATCGTCGGCGGGGACCTCGACGATCCCTCCCCGGACGAACGCGAGCAGCTCGACCTGATCGCCGAGGTGCTGGGGCGTTCCCCGGGGGCCGCGACAGGTCTGCTGATGCCGGGGCATCGACCCAACGACGTGGTCGCGGTCTGGTTGGCGGCCGCCCGGGCCGGCCGGGCGGGCGGGAACGGCGCCGCCGGGGTGTACGTGTGCAGCAGCCTCAAGGAGGAGTTCGGGCTCGCGCTGGTCGAGGCCCTGGCCTCGGGGCTGGTGGTGGTCGGCCCGGCCGCCGGCGGACCCGCCACCTACCTCGAGGACGGGGTGACCGGCGTCCTCGTCGACACCCGCCGTCCGGACGAGGTCGCCCGTGCGATCCGGACCGCCTTCGAGCTCGCGGCCGCGCCGGGCCAGGAGGACCGGATCGACCGGGCCACGGAACGGGTCCGCGCCGACTTCACGGTGCAGACCATGGCCACCCGGTTGAGCACGATCTACGCCGGCGCCGCTCGGACGGCCGGTCGCTCGTGACACGGTTGCCTGCATGAGCGTGCTGGTGATCAGTCCCGACTACGCCTCGCATCTGCTGCCCCTGGCGACCCTCGCGACGGCCTGGCAGGACGCGGGAGAGTCCGTCGTGGTGGCCACCGGCCCGGCGACCGCGGGCATCGTGGCCGAGTTCGGCTTCGAGCGCGCCGACCTGGCGCTGGGGCGAGGATCCAATCCCGGGGTCATCCGGGCCGAGGAGCAGCCGCCCGGCGAGGACGACGCGCTGCGGGGCTTCTTCGCCGCCACCCGGCACGGCATGGTGCCGACGTTGCGCTACCAGGCCGAGGCCCGGCGTACCGACCTGCTGTGGGAGCCGGTGGACCGCGCGCGGGCCGTCCTGGACGTCGTCGATCGCGTCCGGCCCGATCAGGTCATCGTCGACCACCTGGCGTTCAGCGCCCGGCTCGCTCTCGACGTCGCGGGCATCCGGTACGCCGATGTCGTGCTCGGCCACCCGACGGCCCTGCCGGTCGGGGGCGAGGTGTACGGCTACCCGCCCGCCTGGCCGTCCGCCTTCACCCCGCCGGAGTCCGAGCTGGCCGCCCTGCATCGGCTCTGCCGCGACATCCGGGACAGCTTCACCGCCGAGTGGAACGCCGCCCTGCGCGTCCTGGATCCCGACGCCACGCCCTCGGCGGACGCGTTCGCCGAGCACGGTGACCTGCTGCTGCTGAACTACCCGGCAGCCCTGCACGACCCGGCTCGGACCGCGTTGCTGCCACCACACGCGTTCCTCGGCTCCGCCGTACGGGCCGAGCCGGCGGACGACGACGTCCGGGACTGGCTCGAGGCCGACGCCCGCCCGGTGGTCTACGTCAGCTTCGGCAGCTTCCTCTCGGCGCGCGGCGACGTGCTGGCGACGGTGCTGGACGCGCTGCGCCCGCTCGGGCTCCGGGTCGCGGTGGCGACCGGCTCGGCCACCGGCCTGCCGGACGTCCCCGCGGACTGGCTGCTGCGCCCCTACCTGCCTCAGGTCGCCCTGCTGCGGCGGGCGGCGGTGCTGGTCACCCACGGCGGCAACAACAGCGTGACCGAGGCACTCACCGCGGGGGTCCCGATGGTCGTGCTGCCGTTCTCCACCGACCAGTTCGCGGGAGCGGCGGCGATCGAGGCGGCCGGGCTGGGGGCGGCGCTCGACCCCAACACGGTCACGGCCACGGACCTCGGGGTCGCCGTACGAGCCGTCCTCGACGGCCCTCCCGCAGACGTGGCGCGGGCGATCGGCGAGGACCTGCGCCGGGCTCCGGGCCGTGACGTGGCCCGCGCGGCGCTGGTCGGCTGAACGCGCCGGCGGCGGACCCTCCCGGAGGCGAGCACGACTCGATGTGGCAGAACACGACCCATGACTGGGCGGCGACGGTGGACCGCGCCCACCTCGCCCGGATCCGCGACCAGGCCGCGCTGTACGCCCCGACCGGGGTCCTCCACCTCATCCTCGAGGTGATCTCGTACCCCGCCGACGAGGCACTCGACACCGGCTCCGGCCACTGTCTCGTCACCCTGCACGCCGACGGATCCGTGTCGGTGGTCGATGACGGCCGCGGCACCGACACCCGTCACGACGAGGACGGAGCGCCGGTGCGGAAGCCCGTCATGGCCACCCCGGACCTCCGCTTCTTCGACGTCCCCGACGCCCCCACGCTCGCGGACGGACATCCCCGACGCGGCATGTCGGTGGTGGCCGCCCTCAGCTCCTGGCTGGTCCACACCAACCGCCGTCACGACGGATCCTGGACGCAGCGGTACGAGCACGGGCTCCCGACGACGGGCCTGGTCCCGATCGAGGCCGACGCGACGACCGGCACCGCCGTCCGCTTCCTGCCGGACCCGGACCTGGTGACGGCGTCCTCGGTGTCCGCTCGGGCACTCAGAGCAGGGACGCCTCCGCCGTTGACCCTTGCGGTCCGCGACGAGCGCTCGGGCTGACGCAGGACCCGACCGTGAGGGCGCAGAGCGACCGAGAGCCGCTCCGACCGAGGTCGGAACGGCTCTCGTCCAAGAGGGCTGGCTCTCGATGGGGCGACCCATCGGGACCGATCATGGTGGTGGAGCTGCGGGGAATCGAACCCCGGTCCTCGAGCGTCGATCCAGGTCTTCTCCGGGTGCAGTCGGTGGTGTCGCTTTTCTCGGCCCCGGCGCTCGCACAGACACGTCGCCGACAGGCTCAGTCAGGAAAAAGTCCCGGTCACCCCTCCTGACAGAGAGTGACCAGCAAGTCTCCTAGATGACGCCAGGGTCCGGGACGGAGACGGATGCCCGGTCTGACGCTTCGATCACCGCTCAGGCGGCGAGAGCGAAGGAACTGCGCTTAGCGTTGGCAGTTATAGGTTTCCAGCGAACGTTTACGAGATGACGCTGGCTTCTCGACCCGCTTCCCCTGGAACTAACGTCCCAAGTCGAAACCGATCAGCCCCTCTTGAGTTGTCCTGCACACGGCGCGAGCCGCATCGTGCAGTCTACGGGGTCAACGACGCCGGGGCACGCCGGATTCCCGCGAGGGCGCGCTCAGACGGGCCGGGCCCCGTGGGCGTGCAGCGCCGCGACCAGCTGATCGGCGTACCCGCTCTGACGGAAGTCCTTCAGCGAGTTCGTCGAGAAGCGGTTGATGTGCTCCTGACTGACGTTGAGCGGGACCTCCCCCATCGGTCCGAAGAGGCGTACGGCGGCCACCGTGAACGGTCCGATCCCCTGGCGGCGTACCCCGAGCTCGCGGCAGTCGACGACCCAGTCCGGCTCGGCCTGTCCCGTCCGGGTGAACGACAGGCGGCCGCCGTCGAGCACCAGCACGCCGTACGTCGAGGCGAGCGGGCTGCCCACGCTCCCCAGGACGCCGTCGCCCACGAGCTCGGCCTGCCAGGTGCTGGGAGCCAGCACGGGGGCGCCGCCCGGACCGGGGGCCACGAGGGGCGGCGCGGGTCGCGGACGGGAGCGGGTGGCGACCAGCACGACGACGAGGACGACCACCGCGGCCGTCACGAGCGGCACCAGCACCGCCACGAGCAGGAAGACGGTCCTCATCATGACGACCCGCTCCCGCCGACTCGTTCCTCGAAGACCACGTCGACGGCCTGGTAGAGGTCGTCCGGGACCAGCGTCGCGATCCGCGCGTCGAACCGGGTCGCCCGCGCGTAGTCGCGGGTGAAGGCACGATCGACGCGGCCCAGCGTCTTCATCGCGCCCGCCAGGTCGGTGTCGCCGTCACGCAGTCGCTCGATGGCGGCGTTGCGGTCGGAGACCAGGCGGCGGTAGAGCCGCGGCAGCCGGGCCACGTCGGTGTTGGTCGAGGACCGCAGCTTCGCGCTCAACCGCAGGCAGGGGGCGGCCGCCTCCTCGTGCGCCTCCAGCCAGGCCGCGCCCGTCTCGGAGTACGACGCCCCCGCGGGCGGCTGCACGCCGACCAGGCTCTGGCAGGCGTCGCCGGCGGCGAGGAACACGGGGTAGGAGCCGTTGAAGCCGTCCTGGTAGGCCGAGACGGCGGCGTACCCCTCGACGAACGCGCGATACGCCGTACCGAGCTCCTCGTCGCCGACGACCGCCGGCTGCTCGGCCAGCGCGGCGAGCGCGGCGTCGCGCCGGGCGGCGACCGCGGCCTGCTGCTTGACTGCTCGGACGACCTTCGGCCGCTTCCGGAACCCGTCGGGGTCGTTCTCCCAGGCGGTGCGGACCCGCGCCTGGTAGGCCACGGCCCTCGTGTTGGTCTCGTCGAGCACGCCGGCGAGGTCGTGGAAGAGGGTCTGCGCCTCGTCGTACTGGGCCGTGGTCGGGCCGGTCGGCGCCGTGTCGGGGCGCTCCCCCGGGTCGCCGTCCCCGTCGTCCCCGGTGCACGCGGTCAGCAGCAGGACCAGGGCGACCAGCGCGCCCAGCGCACGGGACAGGGGTCGGCGGGTCGCGGGCACGGGAGAACCGTTCCACCCGTCCCTCTCAGGCAAACAGCCGGGTGCCGTTCTCCCAGCAGACGGCGCGCAGCCAGTCGTCGCCGAGGTCGAGGCGGGCCAGACCCTCCAACTGGTGCGCGTAGGGGTAGGGGATGGTCGGGAAGTCGCTGCCGAGCAGCACCCGCTCCTGGAGGTCGAGCAGCCGCGGCACCAGCTCGGCGGGGTACGGCGGGAAGAAGTCGGTGAACACCATCGTGGTGTCGAGGTGGACCCGCTCGTGGGTCTCGGCGAGGGCCAGGAACTCCGCGCACTCGGGGGCACCCATGTGGGCCATCACCAGGGTCAGCCGCGGGAACCGGCCGAGCAGCCGGGCGGTCGACGCCGGTCCGGTGAAGTCGTTGGCGACCGGGCCGGACCCCGCGTGCACGACGACCGGCGTCCCGCTGTCCTCGAGCGTGCCCCAGACCTCGTCCAGCAGCGGGTCGTCGAGGTGGAACTCCCCCACCTGCAGGTGCACCTTGAAGACGTCGACGCCGTCCGCGACCAGGTCGCCGACGTACGACGCCGCCTCGGGCTCGGGGTAGAAGGTCGCCGACCACAGCGACTCCGGCACGTCGCGGGAGAAGTCGCGCGCCCACCCGTTGAGGTACGACGCGACGCCCGGCTTGTGCGCGTAGGGCAGCGTCGGGAACCGTCGTACGCCGAACTCGCGCAGCAGCTCGACCCGCTCCGCGTGCGACTGGCGGTAGCGGATCGGCCAGTCGCGGCCGATCTTGGGCCCGGCCGCGTCGAAGACGGCGTACACGGCCCTCTGGATGTTCGGCGGCAGGAAGTGGACGTGCACGTCGAACAGGCCCGGGAGCCCGAGGCCCTCCCAGAACGAGCGGACCGCGGGGACGTCAGTCACGCATGCCCTTCAGGTGCCGGCCCAGGGCCTGCTCCTTCTCGCGGTTGGCCGTGCGCTCGGCGATCGACTGACGCTTGTCCCACGACTTCTTGCCCTTGGCGAGCGCGATCTCGACCTTGGCCCGGCCGTCCTTGAAGTAGAGCGACAGCGGGACGACGGTGAGCCCCTTCTCGTTGACCCGGCGCTCGATCTTGTCGATCTCGACCCGGTTGAGCAGCAGCTTGCGCTTGCGGCGGGCGGCGTGGTTGGTCCAGGTGCCCTGGGAGTACTCCGGGATGTGCACGGCGTGCAACCACGCCTCGCCGTGGTCGATGTCGACGAACCCGTCGACGAGGGACGCCCGGCCCATCCGCAGCGACTTCACCTCGGTGCCCTGGAGCACCAGCCCGGCCTCGAAGGTGTCCTCGATGGCGTACTCGTGTCGCGCCTTCTTGTTCTGCGCGACCATCTTCTGCCCCTGCTCCTTCGCCATGCCCCCATTCTCCCAGAGAGCGCAACGGCATTGCCACGACGCCGACCCACGCTGGTTGAGGTGCGACACCCCCGACCTCGATCGAGGCCGCCTGTCAGCAAGACGGGTTTCGAGGCTCGCTTCGCTCGCACCTCAACCACCGGCGGGGCGTCGCCAGCAAACGGAAACGCCATTGCTCCGACTCCGCCCCACGCTGGTTGAGGTGCGACGAGCGCTAGCGAGGAGCCTCGAAACCCGGTGACCCGACCCCCGACCTCGATCGAGGCCGCCTCTCGGCAAAACGGGTTTCGAGGCTCGCTTCGCTCGCACCTCAACCACCGGCGGGTCAGCAGGCGGAGGCGAGGTCCTCGGCCTGGTTGGCGGCGTAGCCCTGCTTCAGGGACCCGACCGAGCCGCCGGTGACGGTGGTCGGGGCGTCGGCGCTCTTCGCCGGGGCGTCAGCCTTCGCGGTCTCGGTCGGCTTCTTCTTCGGGGCGTCGCCCTCGGAGCGGTCGATCGCCTGGCGCACCTTGGCCCGGATCTTCTTGATCTCCGGGTGGGCGGTGTTGACCAGGGGCGGGACCAGCGACAGCGTGGCCATCTTCTGACTCTTGGCCTTCAGCGCCAGCGAGGCGAAGGTGTCGATCTCGGAGGCCGGCAGGTCGGTCGAGATCATCGCCGAGGAGGCCTTCGCGATCTTCTCGAAGTTGCGTACGGCGACCTGCGGGCTGACCTGCCCGAGCATCGCGTTCATCACGCACTTCTGGCGCGCCATCCGCGAGTAGTCGTCGGAGCCCTCGCGGGCCCGGGCGTACCAGAGCGTCTCGTGGCCGTTCAGCTTGCGGTTGCCGGGCTCGATGTAGCCGGTGACGTCGCTGCCGAGGCCGCCGACCGGGATCGGCGAGCGGACGTTGAGCTTCACGCCGCCGACGGCGTCGACCAGGTCCTTGAAGCCACGCAGGTTGACCATCGCCCAGTAGCTGATGTCCAGCCCGGTGATGCCCTCGATGGCCATGATCGTCGCGTCGACGCCCGGGTTGTCGGAGTCCGGGAAGAGCTCGGTGTTGTCGCCGGCCCAGGTGGAGACGCCGTTGAGGTAGCAGCCGTCGCAGTCGAAGCCGTCGGGGAACTGCTCGTGCATGACGCTCCCCTTCTTGAACGGGAAGTTCGCCATGTTGCGCGGCAGGCCGATCAGCACGGTCTTGCCGGTCTCGGCGTCGATCGAGGCGACGGTCATCGAGTCGGGGCGCAGGCCCCAGCGGTCGTCGCCGGAGTCGCCGCCGAGCAGCAGCACGTTGTAGCGGCCGTGGCTGGCGTCGCTCGCGGCGCCGTCGCTGAAGGTGGCCAGGATGAAGTCGCGCTGGACCGCGACCACGTGGGCGCCGAAGAGCATCACGCCGGCGACGGTGAAGCACAGCAGGCCGTTGACGCCGACCACGGCGCGGCGGTGGCCGAGGCCGAGGGTCAGCGGCTGGCCGATCCGCCAGGCGTCGACGAAGAGGTAGGCCCACCCCACGGCGCCGACCATCAGGCCGAGGCGCAGCAGGAGCAGCAGGCTCGGCTTGGTCGCCAGCGAGACCGCGCTGGTGGGGTGGATCAGCAGCGCCACCGCGGTGATCAGCCCGGTCACCAGGAGGGCCAGCCAGATGCCGATGGCGATCCGACCGACCTTCCGGTTGCCCGCCGCGAGCTGGGCCGAGCCGGGAGCGACGAGGGTCATCGCCATCAGGGACAGGGCGCGGCGGAACCGCACGCGGGCGGCGCGCTCGGCGACCGAGACACGCGCCGGACCGCGCGCGGGCCCGTCGTGGTCCGACCCGGGGGAAGAAGCGGGTGGGGTAGGCATCGAGATGCCTCTCTGTGCTGCGTACTGCTGGTGAGTACTGAAGGGGAAGGTCAGTGCTGCCCCGTCAGTATCACCAGCCACACCGGTCACATCGCGTCACGACGCGCCGGGCGGCTCGCAATGACGCGAGATCGCGTCCATCAGGTCGGTGTCGGGCTCGCGGTCGACGTACACCAGGCGGATCGCGTCGCGGTCCGGGTTGCCGACGTCGTGACCGCGCCAGACCAGCCTCAGCCCGAGGCGCTCCGCCGTACGACGGGAGGCCACGTTGTGCTCGAGGAGGTAGGCCAGCACCGCCCGCTCCGGGCCGATGTCGTGGGCGGCCTCGATCGCCGCCTGCGCCATCTCGGTGGCGTAGCCGCGCCGGTGCACCGACGCGCCGAAGCGGTAGTAGAGGTTCCACCACGGCGACCCGTCGGGTACGGCGCAGCCGCCCCGGCCCACCACATGGCCGCCGTCGGCGTCGCGCACCGACCAGTAGCCCAGGCCGTTCGTCGCCCACTGCCGGTCGCCGTTGACGACCATCTGCTCCGACATCAGCCGGTCCGCGTGCCGCCCCGCCGGGAAGTGCTCCCAGGACTGGGGGTCCGCGTGGATCTCGTGCAGGTCGGGGACGTCCGCCACCGTCGCCACGTCGAGCCAGAGCCGTTCGGTCCGCACGTGCCGCCAGTTCGTCACGCGGCTCAGGTACCCGCTCGCCCGGACTCGATCTCCTGGCGCTTGGCCAGCCGGTGGGCGCGACGGATCTCGGCCTCGCGCATCCGTCGTACCTCGTCGGGGGTCTCGGGGAGCAGCGGCGGGACGTCGCGCGCCCGCCCGTCGGCGTCGATGGCCACGAACACGAAGTACGCCGACGCGACGTGCAGCAGCGCCGTCGACGGGTCGTTCCACGGCTGGGCCTCGACCCGGACGCCCACCTCCATCGACGAGCGACCGGCCCAGTTGACCTGGGCGAAGGTGTGCACGATGTCGCCGACGTGGACCGGGGCCAGGAAGGCCATCTCGTCGAGCGCCGCGGTGACCGCCGGTCCCCCGCTGTGCCGCTGCGCGACGGCGCCCGCGGTGGAGTCGGCCAGCTTCACGATCTCGCCGCCGTGGATGTTGCCGAGGAGGTTCGCCTCGCGCCCGGAGGTGATCACCGCGAGCGACACGCGGGCGAAGGAGGGTGGCCTGCCGTACGGCTCCGAGCTCATGACCGCACGGTAGCGTCAGCGCCATGGCAGACCGTCCCCGGAACGACGGCTCCGGGGACGAGACCCCGGAGTTCGGCTGGCTCTACGGCCAGGGCTCGTCCGGCAGCACCCCCGACCCGACTCGTCCCGTCCCGCGCCAGTCGCGCGACGCCCGGCCCGACGAGACCCGTGTGATGCGGGTCCAGCCGGGGGGACCGGCGGGCTCCGAGCCGCCCCCGCCGACGACGCCGCGCCCGACCCCCGGTCCGACCCCGCCCCCGCGCGAGGGTGGCGGCGGCCGTGGCCTGCGCCGGCCGCGGTTCCGGCTCCGCTACGTCTTCCTGCTCTTCCTCGCCTGGGTGGTCTTCCTGGTCGCCGTGCCGATCTACGCCTGGACCAGCGTCGACAAGATCGAGTGGGAGCCGCGCGGCGGCAGCCGACCCGACGACCAGCCGGGGACGACGTACCTGCTCGTCGGCAGCGACTCGCGCGGCGACCTCACCGAGGAGGAGCGCAAGGAGCTCGGCACCGGCGGCGCCGAGGGCCAGCGCACCGACACGATCATGCTGCTGCACACCGGCTCCGGCCCCAACCTGCTGATGTCGATCCCCCGCGACTCCATCGTCGACATCCCCGGCCGCGGCACCTCCAAGATCAACGCCGCCTACGCGTACGGCGGGCCGCGGCTGCTGACCCGCACCATCGAGGCGACCACCGGCATCCGCGTCGACCACTACGTCGAGATCGGCATGGGCGGCCTCGCCGGTGTCGTCGACGCCGTCGGCGGCATCGAGATCTGTCCCGAGCGGCGGATGAAGGACAAGCTGGCCAACCTGGACATCAAGAAGGGCTGCCAGGAGGCCGACGGCGTCACCGCGCTGGGCTACGCCCGCTCGCGCCACAGCGACCCGCAGTACGGCGACATCACCCGGGTCAAGCACCAGCGCGAGGTGGTCTCGGCGGTCGGCAAGAAGGTGCTCTCGCCGTGGACCTTCGTCAACCCCGTCCGCTACTGGCAGCTCAACAACGCCGTCCCCGGCTTCTTCGGCTTCGGCGAGGGCACCGGTCCGGTCCGCGCCGGCATGTGGGCCCTGGCCATGACCCGGGTCAACGGCGACAAGGGGCTGACCTGCACGGTCCCGATCGCCGACCTCGCCGTGCACTGGGACGAGGAGCGCTCGGAGCAGATGTTCGCGGCCATGCGCGAGGACGAGGTGGGCGACATGGACAAGGGTCTGTGCACCCCGACCGGCCTGCCCAAGTCGGTGACCGGATGACGTCGTACGAGACCCTGTCCTTCGCGGTCGACGACGACGGCGTCGCCACCCTCACGCTCGACCGGCCCGACAGCCTCAATGCCTTCGACCTGACGATGGCCCGCGAGCTGGAGCAGGTGTTCCTGACCGACGCCCGCTCCGACGACGTGCGCGCGGTCGTGGTCACCGGCGCCGGCCGGGCCTTCTGCGCGGGGATGGACCTGTCGGCCGAGGGCAACGTCTTCGGGCTCGACGAGTCGCTGCGACCCACCCCCGAGGAGTTCCGGGCGTCCTACGACGCGGCGCCGTACGATGAGGGCGTGCGCGACACCGGCGGCAAGGTGACGCTGGCGATCCACGCGCTACCGAAGCCGGTGATCGCCGCGATCAACGGTCCGGCGGTCGGGATCGGCGCCACCATGACCCTGGCCATGGACCTCCGGCTGGCCTCGACCAAGGCCCGGATCGGGTTCGTGTTCGGGCGGCTCGGCATCGTGCCCGAGGCCTGCTCGTCGTGGTTCCTGCCGCGCATCGTCGGCATCCAGCAGGCCCTGGAGTGGGTCTACTCCGCCGAGATCCTCACCGCCGAGCAGGCGCACGCCGGCCGGCTGGTCCGCTCCCTCCACGAGCCCGACGACCTGCTCCCCGCAGCCCTCGACCTGGCCCGCTCGTTCGTCGTCGGCCGCTCCCCCGTCGCCCTCGGCCTGGCCAAGCAGCTGCTCTACCGCAACGGCGCCGCCGGCCACCCGCTCGAGGCGCACCTGTCCGACTCGCTGGCGATGTACTACACCTCGATCGGCGACGGGAAGGAGGGCGTGGCCGCGTTCCTGGAGAAGCGGCCCGCGTCCTTCACCGGCCGCGCCGCCGACCTCCCCCGGATCCACTGACCCACCCCCGCTGACCCGTCACTCGCTGACCGACACACCGCAAGAAGCGGTCATTGAGTGACGGGTCGGCGTCAGGCGACGGCGAGGCGCTCGCGGAGGCGGGAGAGGATGCCGGCGATCAGGCGGGAGACCTGCTCCTGGCTGATCCCGACCTCGGCGCCGATCTCGGCCTGGGTGCGGTTGTCGAAGTAGCGCATCTCGATGATGGTGCGCTCGCGCTCGGAGAGGTCGCGGATCAGCGGCTGCAGCGCGAGCCGGGCCTCGGCGGAGGCGAAGGCGGGGTCGAGCTCGCCGAGCAGGTCGGCGGGGCCGCGGCCCTCGTCGTCGTACGGGTGCGGGGCGTCTAGCGAGACCGGGGCGAAGCAGCCGGTGGCGTGGAGCGAGTCGAGGACCAGCACCAGCGGTACGTCGAGGTGCACGGCGATCTCGGACGGGCGGGGCGTGCGACCCAGGCGCTGGGAGAGCACGGCCTCGGCCCCGGCGATCCGCTCCTGGGTCTCCTGCACCGGGCGGGGCGGCCGGACCGTCCAGCCGGCGTCGCGGAAGTAGCGGCGGATCTCGCCACGCAGCGTGGGGACCGCGAAGCTCAGGAAGTCGTCGCCGCGGGTCGGGTCGAAGGCGCGCACGGCCTTGACCATCCCGAGGCAGGCGACCTGGTCGATGTCGTCGGCGGCGATGCCACGCCCGTGGTAGCGCCGCGCGACGTCGGCGGCGACCCCGAGGTTGAGGCGGACGACGTCGTTCTCGTAGCGGGCGCGGTCCTCGCCGCTCGTGGCGTGGGCCCGGGACAGGAGCCGGGCGGTCTCGGCCCGACGACGGGCGTCGGAGAGCCCCACCGCCTCCCGGGCGTACCGGTCCGAGCCCACGACGACACACCTTCCCCCGTTGATGCGCCCCGTGATCGGTCCTGAGAACGGACCTCGCGCGAGAATCGTCCCACGGTCCGCGACCGGTCGACAACCAGGTGGGCCCGCCCCGGGATCAGCGCCCGACGGCCCGCTCCAGCTCGGCCTTGGTCATCGAGGAGCGGCCCTTGACGTTCTTCTTGCGGGCCTCGGCGTACAGCTGCTCCTTGGTGCGTCCGCCCGCGCCGCGGTGCGACCGGAGCCCGCCCCGACGCGAGGACGAGAGGTCCTCGGTGGAGGTGCGGCTGCTCTCCTTCGCCTCCCCGGCGCGCGCCCGTTCCTTGTTCACCGTGCGGGCGGCGATCTCCTCCGCCTGCTCCTCGCTGCGCCCCTGGTCCTCGAGGCCCTCCTTGATGTGGTCGTACTGACGCTCGCGCTTCTTGCTCCAGCCCTGCTGCGGCATGGGTCCGCTCCTCTCTCGTACGACGGCCGGTACCCGGGTAACGGACGGCATGAGCACCCCCTTCGAGACCGCGGTCGTCGACATCGACGGCACCCTCCTGGACTCCAACTACCACCACACGCTGGCCTGGTCGCGGGCCTTCGCCCACGTCGGGCGCAGCGTCGCGCTGTGGCGGATCCACCGACACCTCGGGATGGGCGGCGACAAGCTCGTGGGCGCGGTGGCCGGCGACGAGGCCGAGGCCCAGGTCGGCGACCAGGTGCGCGACCGCTGGGAGGAGGAGTACGACGCGATCATCGAGGAGACGCGGCTGTTCGGCGGGGCGCGGGGCCTGCTCGACGCGCTGCGCGGCGCCGGCCTGAAGGTGGTGCTGGCCAGCTCGAGCATCCCCCGGCACGCGGACCACGCGCTGGAGCTGCTGGACGCCCGGTCCCGCACCGACGCCTGGACGACGGCCGACGACGCGTCGGAGACGAAGCCGCACCCGGAGCTGCTCGACGTCGCGCTCGAACGGGTCGGCGGCGGCCGGGCGGTGATGATCGGCGACTCGGTCTGGGACGTGGCCGCGGCGAACGAGCGGGCCGTCCCGACCCTGGCGCTGCGCAGCGGCGGCTTCGGGGCGGCCGAGCTGCTGGAGGCCGGTGCCGCCGCGACGTACGACGACCCGCGCGACCTGGCCGAGCACCTGCACGAGGCGCTCGACCAGGCCGCGCGGGCCGATCGGGACTGAGAGGCGGGAGGTCAGCCGGCGGCGCGGGCCGCCTCGGCCTCGGTGGTGGCACCCGTGGTCGAGAGGTTGCCGCCCTTGTCCTCCAGGTGCGCCCGGATGAACCAGTGGAAGAGCTCCAGCTGCTCGGTCTGGGCGATGAACATGTCCTGGGTGACCAGGTCGAGCTCGTCGAGCTCCTTGATGCCGTCGCGGTAGTCGGAGATCACGCCCTGGTAGACCAGGTCGAGGGCACCGAGGTGCTCCTGGGTGGTGGCGCGCCCGAGGCTGTACTCCTCCCAGGTGCGCGCCTCGACCAGCTTGCCCGGCGTCCCGACCGGCGAGCCGCCGAGGGTGGCGATCCGCTCGGCGAGGTCGTCGGCGAACCCGCGTACGGCGTCGACCTGCGGGTCGAGCATCTCGTGGACGGAGATGAAGTGGGGGCCGACGACGTTCCAGTGCACGTGCTTGAGCGTGAGGTGGAGGTCGTTGGAGGCGTTGAGCCGGCTCTGGAGCAGGGTCACGACGCGCTCGGCGTCGGTGTCGCTCATGCCGGGAACCGTGTACTTCAGCTTGCTCGGAGTCGTCATGTCGATCCGGTAACCGGCACTCCTTGGGGAGAAACGGGTACCCGGGCGCCATGCGCATCGGCTACTTCCTGTCCTGCGAGGAGTACTCGCCCGCCCAGCTCGTCGAGCAGGCCGTCGCGGCCGAGCGGGCCAATTTCGAGGCCCTCTGGATCAGCGACCACTACCACCCGTGGAACGACGAACAGGGACAAAGTCCGTTCGTGTGGACGGTGATCGGGGCGCTCGCCCAGGCCACCGACCTGCCGGTCACCACGGCCGTCACCTGTCCCACCGTCCGGATCCACCCGGCGGTCGTCGCCCAAGCGGCGGCGACCGCGGCGGTCATGCTCGACGGCCGATTCATCCTCGGCGTCGGGACCGGCGAGGCGCTCAACGAGCACGTCCTCGGCGGACCGTGGCCCTCCGCCGACGTACGGCTGGAGATGCTGGAGGAAGCGGTCGGGCTGATGCGGCGGCTGTGGACCGGGGAGGTGGTCACGAGCCAGGGCAAGCACTACGCGGTGGACACGGCACGGATCTACACCCGGCCGGCCGAGCCGCCTCCGATCTACGTCTCCGCCTTCGGTCCGAAGGCGTTGGAGGTCGCGGCCCGGATCGGCGACGGCTTCATCACCACCCAGCCCGACGCGGACGCCGTCGCCGCGTTCAAGGAGCGCTCGGGCGGCAAGCCCGCGCAAGGCGGGGTGAAGGTCGCCTGGGGCGCGACCAGGGAGGCGGGCGTCGACCACGCCCACCGCCTGTGGGCCAACGCCGGCCTGCCCGGCGAGCTCGCTCAGGTCCTGCCGTCGCCGCAGCACTTCGAGCAGGCCTCGCAGCTCGTCACCCGCGAAGCCACCGCGGAGAGCGTCGTGGCGGGCCCTGAGATCGACGCCCACGTGTCCGCGCTGCGGGAGTATGCCGACGCCGGGTTCGACGAGGTCTACGTCGCCAACATGGGTCCGGAGTACATCGCCATGATCGAGGCCTACGGCCGGCACGTCCTGCCCGCGCTCCGCGGACAGGACTGATCCCGAGACGATGAGGGGCCGGGACCGCCGAAGTGGGGGGTATTGGGCGGTCCCGACCCGAGTCGTTCGTACCCCGGCCCGTATCGGCTATGCGCCGGTCTGGACCACCTGTCCGAGGGTGCGGTCCAGCAGGTCGCGGAGCTCGGTGAAGTGCCGCTCCGCACCGGCCTCGTCGTACGACGAGGTGTCGGCCATCGTGAAGCCGTGCGGAGCGCCGGGGTAGATCGCCTCGGCGTGCACGAGCCCGGCCTCGTCGAGCGCGGCCGCCAGGGCGGTGACCTGCTCCGGCGGCATCGAGGCGTCCTGGTCGGCATGGCCGAAGACGAGCTCGGCCCGGGCGCCGACCGCCGAGAGATGAGGGCTGTCCGGGGCGTCGGTCACGAGGCGGCCGCCGTGGAAGCCGCCGACCGCGCGGACGACGTCGGGGCGCAGGCCGGCGGCACGCAGGGCCAGGCGGGCGCCCATGCAGTAGCCGCTCACGCCGATCGGCGCGGTCGCGTGCCGGAGCAGGGCGTCGACGTACGCCTCGGTGTCGGGGTTCGAGAGGTCCGGGGTCAGCCGGCCGACCCGGTCCATCACGCCGCCGGCGAAGAAGGCCTCCCGCGCCCCGGCGTCTCGCAGGTCGCCGGCCGGGGCCAGCTCGGCCGCCGACCCCTCGCGGTAGAAGACGTGCGGGGCGAGGACGACGTACCCCCACGACGCGATGCGGTCGGCCATCGCCTCGATCTGCGGGCGCAGCCCGATCGCGTCGACGAAGAGCAGTACGCCGGGCCCGGCACTCGGCTCGGTGAGGTAGGCCTCGGCCGTGCCGTCGGTGGTGGTGATCTCGATGCGCTGACCCATGCCGCCGACAGTAGTCAGCCGGTCGTCGTCAGCCCGTCGGGACCGCCCAGACCACGGCGGTGCCGGAGCCGAGGGCGGACTCGATCCGGCAGGTGCCGCCGAGCCGCTCGGCCCGGTCGCGCATGTTCCGCAGCCCGCTCTCGGCGACCTCGCCGGCCATCCCGACGCCGTCGTCGCGGACGACCAGCTCGATCTCGTCGCCGACCGTGAGGCTGACGCTGACCGTGGCGGGACCGGCGTGCCGGACGGCGTTCGAGAGCGCCTCCCCCAGCACGGCCAGCAGGTGCGGGGCGACGCGCGGGGTGATCCGGGTGCGGACCGGCCCGCGGAAGGTCAGCGTCGGGCGCTGCTCGAGGTTGGCGGCGGCCCGGTCGACGATCCGGGTCATCTCGGACTGCAGGTCGGTCGACTCGTCGGCGGAGCTGAGCGCGAAGATCGAGCGGCGGATGTCGCGGATCGTGGCGTCCAGGTCGTCGACGGCGGTGTCGAGCTTGGCGGCCACCTCCGGCTGGTCCACCCGGCGCCCGGCGCCCTGCAGGCCCAGCCCGATCGCGAAGAGTCGCTGGATGACCAGGTCGTGCAGGTCGCGGCCGATCCGGTCGCGGTCCTCCAGGACGGCCAGCTTCTGCTGGTCCTCCCGGTGCCGGGCGACCTGCAGCGCCAGCGCGGCCTGCTCGGCGAAGGCCGCCGGGAGCGCCGCGTCGACCGCGTGGAAGGCGTCGACGTTCGTCGGCTCCCAGGCGATGGCCAGCACGCCCTCGATCCCCGCCGCGTTGCGCAGGGGTACGACGACCGCCGGGCCGAGCCGGTCCGCCTCGAGGGCGGGCAGGGAGGTGGGGACGCCCGTCCGGGCGACCTCCGCGGCGAGGGCGTCCTGGCGCGCCAGCACCTCCAGCAGCGCCGCGTCGACACGGTGGCCGGACACCGCCTCGAGCGCCATCTCCGTGTCCGCGTCGCCGGCGAGGATCCAGGCGACGTCGGCCGCCGCGACCTCGCGGGCCCGGTCGGCGACCGCCTGCAGCGCGTCGGACCCGAGGGTGGTCCCGGACAGCAGCCGGGTGATCTCGGCCGTGGCCGAGAGCCAGCGCTCGCGCCGGGCCGCCTCCTCGTAGAGGCGGGCGTTCTCGATCGCCACGCCCGCGGCGGCCGCGAGCGCGACCACGATGTCCTCGTCGGCCTGGGTGAAGTCGCCGCCGCCGGCCTTCTCGGTGAGGTAGAGGTTGCCGAAGACCTGGTCGCGGATCCGCACCGGCACCCCCAGGAACGAGCTCATCGGCGGATGTCCCGGCGGGAAGCCGTAGGACGCCGGGTGCTCGGCGATGTCGTGCAGCCGCAGCGGCTCGGGGCGGTCGATGATCAGCCCGAGCAGGCCGTGGCCGGTCGGCAGGTCGCCGATCCGCAGGACCGCGTCGTCGCCCATGCCGTGGTGGACAAAGGTGCGCAGCCGCTTCCCGGGCCCGGCACCGAGGACCCCCAGCGCGGCGTACCGGGCGCCGACGAGCTCGCTGCCGACGCGGACGATCCGGGCCAGCACCCCGTCGAGCGACAGGTCGGCCCCGATGCCGACGACGGCTTCGAGCAGGAGCTTCCACCGGGCGGTGTCGGGCACCGGCTCGGTCACCGTTCCCCGCTCGTCGGTCGGGTCACTGGTCGAGGTGCTTGGTCGCGAAGATCGCGGCCTGGGTGCGACTCTCCAGGCCGAGCTTGGCCAGCAGCGAGGAGACGTAGTTCTTGATGGTCTTCTCGGCGAGGAACATCGCCTCGGCGATCTGGCGGTTGGTCCGCCCCTGACCGATCTGCTCCAGGATCTTCAGCTCCTGGGCGGTCAGCTGGTCGAGCGCCGGGTCGGTCTTCGGCCCCTCGCGGAGCCGGTCGAGGACCTGCTGGGTGACGGCCGGGTCGAGCATTGACTGGCCGGCGGCGACCCGTCGTACGGTGTCGACGAAGTCGGTGCCGCGCACCTGCTTGAGCACGTAGCCCGCGGCGCCGGCCATGATCGCGGAGAACAACGCGTCGTCGTCGTCGTACGACGTGAGGATCAGCGCCTTGATCTCGGGGTCGCGCGAGCGGATCTCGCGGCAGACGTCGATGCCGGACCCGTCGGGCAGCCGCCCGTCGAGGATCGCCACGTGCGGCCGCAGCGCGGGGATCCGCCGGGCGGCCTCCTCGGCCAGCCCGGACTCGCCCACGACGACGATGTCGCCCTCGCCCTCGAGGAGCTCGCGGATGCCGCGGCGGACCAGCTCGTGGTCGTCGAGGAGGAAGACCTTGATGGGCTCGCTCGTCGTCATGCCCCGAACCTACCGAGCCGGACCCGGGAGGTCGACGGCCCCCTGACCCGGTCACGGGGGACCTTGGTCCCTGGTCCGGCGGTCCCCGCTGCCGCACCGTTGAGCCCATGCCGTCCTCCCGCCCCTCCGCTGCGCGTGTGGTGGAGCTCGCCTGCCGGGCTCCCAGCGTGCACAACACCCAACCCTGGGCCTGGCGGATCGAGGAGCGGACTGACGCCGACCGGGTCGAGCTGTGGGCCGACCGCTCACGACAGCTGGAGGTGGCCGACCCGAGCGGACGGAACCTGGTGCTGAGCTGCGGGGCCGCGCTGCACCACGCACGGGTGGCCGCCACGTCGCTGGGCTACGACCCGATCGTCACCCGCCACCCCGACCCCGACCGGCCCGACCTGCTGGCGACGCTCGACCTGGTCCGCTCCGACCGCGAGCCGACCGTCAGCGGCGAGCTGCACGTCCTGCTCGCCCGTCGTACCGACCGGCGACGCTTCACGTCCTGGCCGGTCGAGGAGGAGCACCTGCAGGCCCTCACCCGCGGCGTCGGCGGCCACGGCGTCCAGGCCGTCCCGCTCACCGGCGTCGCCGAACGGGTGCGCAGCGGCGTGCTCGTCGACCGGGCCACCGCGCTGCAGGAGACCGACGAGCGGTACGCCGCCGAGGAGCGCCGCTGGAGCGAGCGCCCGCGGTCCCACGCGCTGGCCGCCTCCGACGCCGTGGTCGCGGTCTGCACCGTCGACGACGGTCCGGCGGCCTGGCTCGCCGCCGGCGAGGCGCTGAGCGAGCTGTGGCTGCGCGCCGCCCACGACGGACTCTCGGTCGTGCCGCTCAGCCGGGTGGTCGAGGTCGAGGAGACCCGGCGGGTCCTGCACCACGACGTCCTCGGCGGGCTGGTCGTCCCTCAGCTGCTGCTGCGGCTGGGCTGGCAGGAGATCAGCCGCAGCGACCTCCCCGCGACCCCGCGCCGGCCGCTCGCCGAGGTGCTGCTCGGCGGGACTCCGGCCGAGACGACTCCCCTGCCGGGCTGAGGCCGACTCCCGGCGCACCGGGTCTCGATACGCCGCCTCGTTCCTCGGCGGCTACTCGACCAGCGAGACCCACCGCCCACCCGACCACCCGTCGCCGGTCGAGTAGCGAGCGCCACCG